>JBNKRV010000026.1:0-7476 GCA_050296935.1 Marinilabiliaceae bacterium
TAGCTTTTCAGTAAATAATCGATTTACGGCTCTAAATTTTATCACCATAGCTCGCTATGTCTCAAAAATTTATATTGTAAATCAATCATTTACTGAATTTTGAGCTCGCTAATTTTAATCGAACTCAGGTTATTAAGTTTATACAAGACACAAATTGTTACGATAAACGAGAGCAGATTCAAGATTACCTTAGCCATGTCGAATGAAGCTATATTCTTGAGACATAACCTTAGTTACGACGATATTTTGTAACACAGTATAAATTGAATAGAATGAAATTATAACGCTAATATCATTGGAATATAGAATATTGATCAATAATTTCACTGTAACCTCAAATTTATTTTACGTCTGCCAATTATGAAGTTCAACATTATCACTCACTTTCAGTTCATAAACAAAAATCTTAAATACAAACATATAAAACTAAAGCCTCATCATTCTTCAATTCTCAACGAAGGTCTAAATCCAATAATTGCTCCTTTATTATGAATATCTTTCAAAAATTGTTCAATATGTTCTTTGATTCCATTTAAATCGTGAATCCCAAAAACCGAAGAAATATAAGGAAGCAAACTAAATATAGTTTGTTCCTTTTCATATATTTTCTCAAGAATAAAAACGTGCAATGGAGAAATATCTAAAAACACAACAGCTCCGCTTACTTGATTTCTGAATATATAAACAAACCAATCGCCTTTATATTTCACAGCCTCTTCAGCACGATATTTATGAACAGGATAATCCATTTTAACTAAAGAATATTCAGGAACAAGAACCAAATGGTCATTTAAATACTCCCCTTCTGATTCATGATCTAAAATAATTCCATCGGGCATGGTGTACACCTCAATTTCAAGCCATTCAATTTTAAGCAAATCATTAAGAGTCGGTTTCTTTAATATTTCACAAAATTTATACACGCTCACAAAATCCATAAATTCTTTTGGCATTTGCCATATTTTAGGATTTTGAGAATTATGTTGTTCAAAGAATGATTCTACCAGTAACAACCATTCACTTTCTTGCAACCACTTATTAGTTATGGGGAAGGCTTGCTTTAATGTGTTATTGATATTATTAAATACTAATCGCCTATAATGACTAACTCTTGTATCATCAACTCCTTTGATAGGAGAATAAACACCCGTTCTGCAATACTCAGCAAGTTTATTTTGTATTTCTATGGTATCTGGCTTAAGATACATGACTTACCTCCCAATGTTTATTAGTTAAAACTTTTAATTGATGAACTTCCCTGATTATATTTTCTAAATCGTTGAAATTAAAATCACGTTCTAATAGTACAGGAACTGCCTTCATATTGCTAATGGTATAGTCAAATAAATCATATACAGGGTCAATTATGGACTGTCCATGAGTATCAATTATCAAATCATTTGAAACCTTTTCATGTCCTGCCATGTGTATATAAGCAACTCTCTCCAATGGCATTTTATCTATAAACTCATATGGATTGTATTGATGATTAAAACCATTTACATACACATTATTTACATCTAATAATAAATCACATCCAGATTCTTGTAATATGTAATTTATGAAAGTTGCTTCATCCATTTCTGCCCCAACCGGCGTATAATAGGAAACATTTTCAATGACCAACTTTCGCTCAAGAATTTCTTGTACTTCCATAATTCGTTGCGAAATATGCTTTACTGCATCACCACGAAATGGAACAGGCAACAAATCATACAGGTGAGCATTGTTACATTTGGTATATGACAAATGCTCGGAGTAAATCTTTACATTATAATCCTTTAAAAACTTTTTAAGTTCCTTTAAAAAAGAATAATCCAACGGTTCAGGACTACCAATTGATAAAGATAATCCATGACAAGTAACAGGATATTCTTCAACAACTTTATCTAGAATTTTCTTCCAATAGCCTCCCATTCCCATCCAATTTTCAGGAGCAAACTCAATAAAATCAGGAATGAAATTCTTATCATTTACAAAATTTTCAGCTATATCTCTTCTAAAACCTAATCCAACCTGATTCATCTTTTAATATATTATTTGAGTTAAAAAAGAGAAACTGCTGAAACAATTACAACTATACAAATGATTACAATATACTTAAACAACCGATTAAGCTCTTTTACTTTTATTTGTACATTTAACAGCAGCTTCTCAACACACACAAATAGTCTCACATTACCCCTACTTTACCTATTTTCCACTCAAACACTCAAAATATGAGACTATCTTTTTTACCATATCCTATTCACCACCACATGTATTTTCGCCACATTTCGACTCTGAGGTTTTAGATTCTGAGGATGTAGACTTAGCCTCTTTTTTAACTTTTTCACCACATTTAGCTTCTGTAGTTTTAGACTCAGTTTTCCCTGCTGCTTTTACTTCTTCTTTTTTCGTTTCAGATTTCTTAGTCTTTTTATTTGCTTCGCCTTCTTTTCCACCCTTCGATTCACCACATTTACTTTCTCCACACTTGGTTTCTCCAACAATAAAATCATTTGACAAACCGGCCGAAGCATCAACGGGCGAACCATATTGTTCTAATAACCCTGATCTTAACTCAGCTCCGCTACCAATAATATTATAGTCTAGCAAACTATTTACATCTGCCATTGCCGGAATCACGCCTGCAATCATTCCACCTAAAAAAACTCCTTTTAGGATACTTTTCTTTTTTTCGGTTTTCATAACAATCAATTTAATATTAATAGATATTTTTATCTTTTATGTACATATAGTCTTATCTTTTTATCAATCCTTACAGTTCAATATTTTTTTCTTAAAAAAATTCTCTAAAGATTTTTTATAGAAACATTGTAAGCCCCTACTTTATCAATTAATATTAGCGTTATTTCCTACTATTAATAACTATCTGGAAACAAATATGGATTAGGATGTATTGAACTTAGAGGCTTTTTTAGGATTAATTCATACTTTTACGGTACGCATAAAATGTTAGAGCAAAATGGAAAATATAGATAACCAACAGCAGAAAGTAGAACAATTCCTTAAAGATAAGAAGATTAAAGATGCATTATCTGTATTAGGAGAGCTTACCAAACATCATCATGGAGCAAAACTAATTGATGACCATTATAATATTGAATTTACTTACAAAAGCATGTTAAAATATACGATGGAAGGAGCGGATGACCCTGACCGTCAGAAAGTATACAACAATATTTTAATGTCTTGCTATAGTTTATCCGATAAACTCTTCTCTGTCATTAATACTCATCAGTCCAACACTCTATTTTATGAAACCCGCAGGGTGTTAGATAAAAATAATGCCAACGACTTTTCATCACTTATCAATGAGTTTTATGCTGAAATAACCGGCAATAAAATTGCTGATGGCAGCAATTTTAATTCAGAGAATTATGACGAAGCTTCCATTTCTCTTTTCAATAAAATATGGGTTTGCGATAAAATTAATGACAATGACGTTAATAAAATAAAAGAATTAATAACGGATGAATCAGTTCATTTTAGTTACAGATGTATTTTTATTTCAGCATTAGTCCTTGGTGCTATTCAAGAGTTTTGTTTAAATAAAATCACATTTTTATTCGATTTAATATACGAAAGCGAAAACACAATAAAACAAAGAGTTCTAGTAGGATTGTTATTAATTCTATTTAAATATGACGAGCGTATTTCTATGTATCCTGAAATATCTTCAAGATTGAAGATATTAGCTGAAAACAAATCAATTATTGAAAATATACTAACGATAACCATACAACTAATCAGAACTCGTGAAACTGAAAAAATATCAAAAAAGTTAAATGATGAAATATTACCAGAGGTGGTTAAATTAAAACCAAACCTACGCAATAAATTAGATTTGGATAACCTGTTAGGCGATAAATTCAATGAAGGTGAAAATCCTGATTGGGAAGATTTCTTTAAGGATTCTCCTGAACTAATGAGCAAACTTGAAGAATTAACAGAACTTCAAATGGAGGGATCTGATGTATTTCTGTCAACATTTAAGATGCTGAAACACTTTAGTTTCTTTAATAAAACACACAACTGGTTTGTTCCGTTTTACCTTGAAAACAAAGAAATTAAAGAAATAATCAGTCAGGACAATCAGGTTTTCTCAGAAAAGACAATACAAGAGAGTTTAGCCAATTCAAGTTTTTTATGTAATTCAGATAAATATTCATTATTCCTGAGCATTCCTCATATGCCCCAGTTTCAAAAAGACATGATGGGAAATATGTTTAAACAACAACTTGAACAAATGGAGGAAATTGATAATGACGAAAAAATGATTCACCCAACTAAAGCAAACTCTATCATTTCAAACAGATATATTCAGGATTTATATCGATTTTTCAAAGTGCATCCTCAACATGCTCAATTTGAAGATATCTTTTCCTGGGAAATGGATTTCCATAATAAATGGTTCCTGGCTCATCATTTAGCAGACGACAATCAAATACGTCAAATTGGAGAATTTTTCTTTAAAAAAGAATATTTCAAAGAAGCTTCTGAAGCTTTTGAAATAGTTGCCGGGGTTGATTCTGAAAACATTGAAATCATTCAAAAGATCGCCTACTGCTATCAACAGCTTAAGAACTATCCTCAAGCCTTAAAGCAATATCTTAAAGCTGATATTCTTAAACCAGAACAAATATGGACAACAAAAAAAATTGCTTTAATGTATAAATATCTAAAGCAACCTGAGAAAGCACTCAATTACTATCAAACAGCAGAAAGACTTAAGCCTGATGACCTTTATACACAAGCTTCAATCGGACATTGCTATTTAGAACTGAAAAATTATAACGAAGCATTAAAGTATTATTTCAAAGTTGAATATCTTGATAATTCAAATACTAAGATATGGCGACCAATAGGATGGTGTTCATTTGTTACCGGAAAACTAGATCAAGCTGAAAAATATTATCATAAACTACTTATTTCATCATCAAACAAACATGATTTAATAAACATGGGTCATGTACTATGGTGTCAGAACAATAAAAAAGAAGCTTTAAAATATTATCATAAATCAATTGCTTTAATGCAAGATAATAAACAGGAGTTTTTCGATACATTTTATGAAGACACACCATATTTAATCGAGAACGGAGCAAATAAAAATGATATTCCAATACTTATGGATCAGCTAAAATACATGCTTGAATAATAATTGAATATTGGGAAAATAACAACATAAGTCAGACGAATAAATCAAGCTAAATGTTAATTCGAACAATAATTTAATTCAATTTCTTCACTAAAATATGGCTAAAAAAAAGATAGAATCGGAGTTATATAGTTATGGAATATATTCAAATTGGGATAAAGGATCAAAGAATTTACCCAAACTTATAAAAATAACAGATAAAATTCCACTACAACTTGATATTGAATTTGGCTATGTAATTAAAATTAAGGGTGCAAAGGGGAAAAGAATTAAGTTTAGAATTGATCACCCACCATTTACTGATGAAAATAATCAAGTGATGCCTCCTTTTACCGGTGAATATTTTATTCGATCAAATGATTATGAGTTCTTTTTAGGAGATACGGTATGGGAACCCATCCATAACAAGAAAGGAGAATGGAAATTAACCACCTGGCTTGATGGTAAAATACTTATCCGGAAATCCCTGTTTATTGTTAGCGATAATAATTAAGGAATCACAACTGTTATTAAGAAAAATGTAAAGGCTAACAATGTTATAACCAATAATACTTCTATAACAAAAAACCAAAAAATCTTTCTCTTTAACCTTAAAGTGTTATCATCCGTTTTCCTAAACATTTCCTTTATCTTTTTTATCATTACACTTCAAATATATACCTTTAACTCATTGACAAAAAACCTATTAACAGCTTTTAACTACAATTTAGATTATTTTCCTAAAACAATAAATCCATTAGCTGTAACTTTACACTTTTAGTATTACTTTTAACACAATGAATCACAGCATAATACATACTTAAAATCTACTAAAAAATATGCTTTATTAAAAGTTAAAATTACTTAATGTAACGAATCAAAATAAAACCATATTTTATATAAATTAAACTCAATCAGTTCTTAGTAAAACTTCTCAAACGTGTAATCTACGAAAATATTATGTAGAAATAAAGATTACCTGGTGATCATTTGAATTCTAGTGTCATAAACATTAAATTGCTTACTATAAATTTAAATGCAATTACTCAGAATAATATATAAGTACAGATTATGAAAAAAATAGCCGTAATATTATCAGGATGTGGTGTATTTGATGGTTCTGAAATACACGAAGCAACATTAACTTTACTTTCAATTGTAAAAAATCAGGGAACATATGATTGTTTTGCTCCAAACATCCGTCAACATCATGTCATTAACCACATTAACGGACAAGAAATCGATCAGGAAAGAAATGTTTTAATTGAATCTGCCAGAATTGCAAGAGGCAATATAAAAGATCTTTCTGAATTAAGGATTGATAAGTACGATGCACTTATTTTCCCCGGTGGTTTTGGAGCTGCTAAAAACCTAAGTTCATTTGCATTTGATGGCGATAAATTAACAATACTCCCTGTGGTAAAATCAACAATTATTGGATTCTGGAAAGCTGGCAAACCTATTGGGGCATTATGTATATCTCCTACAATAATTGCCAACCTTATACCTAATGTAAAAGTAACTATTGGAAATGATGAAGCAACCATAAATGCAATTAAAAACATGGGAGCTATTCATCAGAATACAACACATGGAGAAATTGTAACAGACTCAGAAAACAAGATAATTACCTCCCCATGTTATATGCTTGATGCCAATATCTCACAAATAGAAACAGGGGTTAATAACTTAGTTAAAAAGTTATTTGAACTGATCTAATACCCGTAACATTTATTTTATATACACCATAATAAAACAAATACAATGACTAAAAGGTACTGAAAAAAAAGAACAACGTTTGAAAACTCCAGCTTCGAGACCTTATGCATAAAATTGACCGACAGCGCTTTACTATTCTTCATAATATAAATAAATGAGATTTTATCTTTTTTTGTGAATGCAAAGATCACCATTAATTTTTATTCCTCGCAATAAACATTAATCGACTTAACGAGCTGATTGATTTTTCAAATGAAACACCCTTTTTTATAAATGAAGTATAAATAAAAATGTAAAAAATTAAAATTATTTAAGTAAATTCACCTCACATTAATTAATGCATCATTAACGTAGTTAAATAGTAAACATGCTTAAAGCTATAATCATTGACGATGAATTTGCAGTACGCCAAAGTATAAAAAAAATACTTGAAATGTATTTACATGATGTCGTGAATGTTATTGATGATGTTGATAAGGGGACGTCTAAAAACCTGTTTTTAACTTTCTAAATTAGCGGATTTTTTCAATTGCAAAAAATCGTAAAATTGCTCCTATTTTGTAATGAATTGTCTATAAGTTATTTAGCACTTACACTTATTGATGTAAGGATAA
>JBNKRV010000027.1:0-4212 GCA_050296935.1 Marinilabiliaceae bacterium
GATTCATTTACCTCACTTTGCAACCACACATATAAATCTTTCATTCTGAATTGTGTTAAAAAGAAGCGTGGCACTGAAACCACTCGTAACTAAGGTATCGCCAAACACCCAATCGCAAAGCAGCACAGGCCACGCCCGTACTCACTCTCATTGCGATTATAAAATTTGGCGATTTTTAGTTACAAGAGATTAAGTCTTAATATTTTAAGATTATATGTTCGCTTCCTTTTTTGTTTATATCAAATTTTCAGTTTTATATTATTATTTGCTGTAAAAGTAATGAATTGAAAGCCATTTTTTGAAAAACGAGCAATAAAAAGAAACAAACAGGGTATATTTAGCACTTTGTATAAAGCATTTTTAAGGATGAAAACCATTTTGAAAGTAGAATTTGATAATGCCGGATTAAACGGATTAATAATTGAAAATCCGGGACATCTACCTGTACATGGAGAGATATTTACCTGTAAGTGGGAGGATTTTATAAAAGATAGAGCAATGGTACAACAACTTGATGAAATTGAAGAAGATGAGTGTTTTATGGGTGAAAGAAATTTCAGCAAATACAGCAAGGATGAATCAATGTGTTTTATTGTACTTCACCTATCAAAAGATTTTAAAAAGAATTCTTTGCTTCACAAATAACATTAAAAACTCGATACCTAACTGATACCGGGTAATAATTTTTTACTTTTCTGTGACCTATGGTATTTTTATAAAACCGTCCTCATCCCTCACTTTCTAGCTATATATCTTAATATCAATAGAATAAAATGAGGACAATGAGGACAGGTGAGGGACGACAGCCGTTTTTCCCTCACTCGTCCCTCATTTATCCCTCGTTCATCCCTCACCCGTCCTCACTTATTTTTAGAGTAACAAAATATATAGTATTAAATATCAATCTATTAATATCTATCCTCATAGAGATTGAGGAAATGAGGACGGTTTTTGCTTTAATACCATAGCTAAAGTAAAACTGCATAGTTTTGTATTTTATAAGGTTATCCTTTCTAATTCGATGCCCTGGTCTTTGAGCATGTCGTAATTCAGTATATAGGCACTTGTCCGGCTTTTGCCAAACAATACATTTTTCCTGCGGTGTTCGATAAATGAGCGGTGTTTCTTCAGGTATTCACCAACAACTGCCTGGTCAAGTGTGGTCAATCCTTCTTTCCGTGCCTGTTCCCTGTACAATCCGTGAATCGAGCCAACTCTCAGGTAAAGTTGTTTGCTGTTGTTTTCTCCAACCAC
This sequence comes from Marinilabiliaceae bacterium, assembly GCA_050296935.1. Classification (GTDB taxonomy): domain Bacteria; phylum Bacteroidota; class Bacteroidia; order Bacteroidales; family Marinilabiliaceae; genus Saccharicrinis. Next base: position 1,255 of record JBNKRV010000027.1, read on the forward strand.
AATCTTGTAATGTACATCCTCGGTAAGTTTGTACAGGTTAACCAATGATTGCAGCACATGAAAGTATTGCTCAACTTCATCGCTTTGATGCTGTACGGATATGGTAAGTTTTGCAGAGCGGATTAAAGCCTGTTTTGCGGTATGATAATCAAACGGAAACTCCAAATCGGAATGCTCCATTAGAATTTTCATAGGTGTCAGTACTGATGAGATATTGAGTACCGTTCTTCGGTCAACATTACCGTATTCCCTGGTAAGTTCATCCATGACCTCTGAGCTTACTCCCGGTTCCTCTTTTGAGTAATGTTCTTCAACCAAATACCGAAAATCAAAAACAGAGCATGTAATATTGGTAAACTGTAAACTTTCCTCGGCAGCCTTAAATGATTTTAAATCGGAATAGTTCCCTCTGTTGGTATCATCAAATTCGCCCAATAAACTACGGCTACATAAAGCAGGGTCTTGTGTCGGTAAATCCTGACCGCTAATAATACCCGAACCCCTGGGCTTGGCAATACGTGTTTCGTTGCCTCCCGATTTTACACCTGTCAATTTTCCGTTACGGTCGGCAATACCTTTTAACGCCTCGATGGTATTCTTATGAATGCTGTTCTTATACTCATTACCCCAAAATGGATGGTTGGTTGTAGAATCCATACTTCGCTGCATACCTGTACTTGTACTACCCGAAGCAAGGTTAATACCGTCTTCCATCGGTGGCTTACCAAACATATACATGATGCTTCGAGCTGCGGTACTCTTACCTGATTGGCGTTTTCCAAACAGAAACAATAAAGGGAAGTACCCGAAATTGGCTTTGTAGATAAGGTCACTAAAAACGGTTGAAATGTAATAAGCAATCAATAATTCGGCATTACCAGGATAAACACTACTCATTGAAGTTGCCCATTTTCCGAAGTTCCAATCGTTGCCTTTTATCGGCTTCACATACTTTGAGTTTTCTTTGAATGGATTACCACCATCGGAACTACCAATTTTAAGAGCTTTACCATAGGGTAGATAGAAGAAATGCAACAAATGAACCTGGCCCTGTTTAATATTCTCCTTTAGCTTATCTTTTCCATACTTGCCGATAAATTCTGCTGTGGTATTAAGTACATGAAAGGTGTCGTTAATTCGTATCTGACTTTCCGGAGGAATGTTTTCAAATTCATCCATGTTGTTTATTTGTGTAGCGTGTGTAGTGATACCATATTCATCAATTGGATGAAAGTTTTTAGTATAGTACAAGCCGTTTGCAAATACCCAAAAGCGGTTTTCTTCATTGTAACCTACACGCTCCAACTCTTTAGCTTCAGGTATTCCAAGAAGTTTCACATTTTTAATATTGTCGAGCTGGCTATCGTTACCGTACCAAAAGAATCCATGTCGCCTGTGTACCTGTTTCTTGAAGGATGCAGGAGTACAAAAATCATCGGATGAAATAATAGCCAGGCGTTTTCTTCCGTATTGGCTCATCAGGCGCAAAACATATTTCAGGTCGGTTCTGCCTTGTGGGTCTTTATGGAATACGCAGAATAAGGCTTCAAAAGTAAAGTTTGATATTTGCTTCGGGTTCTTGCCTTCAACCGTCCAATAAGCTCCATCTTCTTCATAAAACTGATTGGTAAGTAGGTTCTCCTGTTGTTCCTTTTTCAGCTTGATTATATCGCTGATATTTTCCTTTTTCTTAACCTTCTTCTCGGTAGGCTGACTATATTCCTTTAAAGCATCCTGCCATGCCTTTTTAGGTTTAATCTGTTCTGAAACAAAATCAAGATAGACCTCTTGGTTCGTTTTGTCATAGCAGCAAATCAAGGCTGCCATACGTTTAATTACTTCCGATTTCTTTACAGGGTCATTTGCAAAACGGTCTGCGTATTCAGCCGTTTTGTAGATGATATAATCCTCCTGTTGTTCATCGTACTGAAGAAACGTTTTGTTGTCGGTAAAAAGAGAATCAGGGTCTTGTTTTTCCGGGAGTACCAATACCGAAACATGAAATTGGTTCTTAATCAGGATTTCAGCATTTCGGCACATTGCGTTTCGTCCGGCACTATCGCCATCGTAAATAAGTGTAGCTTTATTGGTATATTTTTTTAGGAGCTTTGCCTGTGCATTGTTAAGTGCAGTTCCGCAAGTCGCAACTGTGTTTACCACACCTATATCGTGCATCCGAAGCACATCGGAATAACCTTCAACTATATATGCTCTGTCATTGTTTTTAATGGCAAAGCGAGCCACATTTAAAGCATACAGCTCATTACCTTTAGTATAAATGCAACTTTCAGGTGTATTCAAATACTTAACCTTCGGATTTTCATTCAGGTCACGCCCTGCAAAAGCAATGGTCTGGCCTTTTGAATTGGAAACAGGGAATATCAATCGGTTTCTAAAAAAGTCATAAACGCCTTTGTCATTGCTTTTAAGTACCCCAATTTCTTCAAGTATCTCTGTTTTTAATCCTTTTTCTCTTGCATGGGCCAGTAGAGCATTGTCCGTTGGAGCATAACCAATATTGAAGCTACCGTTTTCAGGAATAGCCATGTTTCGCTCCTTGATATATTGCTGGGCATCTTTGTTATTAACCTGTTCCAAAAAGAACTTCTCAATAATACTACAAGCGATTTTCAGGCTTTCTTCATGTTTAAATTTGGCTTCATCCCAATTGGTGCTTTTCTTCCATTCAAAATTGAGGTTCAAAAGCTTTGCACCAATTTCAACGGCTTCTTTAAACTCAACGTTTTCATGCTCCTTTATAAACTCAATGGCATTACCGCCTTTATCACAACCAAAGCATTTGAAAATTCCTTTTGCCGGGTTAACGCTGAACGAAGCCGTTTTTTCATTGTGAAACGGACAACACGCTTTGTAATTAATCCCTGCTTTCTTTAGTGTGACAAAATTGGAGACAACCTCGTAAACTTCATCATTGATTTGCTCTATGACCCTTTTTGC
>JBNKRV010000028.1:0-1816 GCA_050296935.1 Marinilabiliaceae bacterium
GGATATTTCATCTTTTGTATTGCCATCTTACATTATTTCTCTTTTTATATGTAAAAAAGAGCTACTTCTTGCTGGTCTTGAAGGCTTGAACTATACAGTACTCTGATCTCATTACATAAGTAGTTACCAATAGCAAAAAAATTGATATATATTGTGGAAAGGTATACTTTTTGGATTAATCTCTAATAATTAATGTATTTAAGTACATGTGGTGACCAGAGTACATTTTGAATTTCAGCTAACTATATATTGACTAGTAAGCCATACAATAATATTAATATAACAACAATTCACTTCAAAAAAATTATAGCAACAATTCAGCGACTTGGATATTGAGATAGTATTCCTCTGACTTCTGTTGCAGATACCATGTTACTATTTTTTTTGCACCAAGTAGCCGTTTTGGGACCCCAGAAGAACTGAAGTCCTTGATGGACGTGGTTCACAGGTAATTTGATAATTCTTAATTGTTACTCCTCCATTTGTATTATTACAGAATCAAGTTCTTATTAATTGCATGGAAACATCATATAATTACTCTAAACACTCTAAAAAGTTTCACATCAGATATTATCAATCACTAAAGTATATAGAAAGACGTGATATTACTTCTTTGTGACAACGTCAGTGATGTCTGATGAAGAATAACTATCTGATGGCATATGATGAAATCAAAACCATGCCCCTCTAAAAAAATCAAAGCTATAATGAATCTTGGCTTTTGGAATGAGATTGGCTGCAATTTATTAGATACCCTTAATCATTTACTGAAGCATTTGGGTTTATGGCTTTGATTTTCTGTGTACCTGCAGCCATGCGTCAAGTAATACACTGGATGGGTTGAATTGTTTTGACGGTACAGATACACATTACTTTCATAGTGGTTCACGAGGCTACCATTGGATGTGGGATTCTCGTCTGTTCAACTATGGAAACTGGGAAGTACGGAACATGAATACCCTAACCATTCATTATATCTTGGGTCATAATGATTTACATGTAGTGTTTGAAAAAAATTACTTGTATGTATGCTAAAATTTTGTCTTATGCAGGTTTTAAGGTTTCTTCTCTCCAATGCAAGGTGGTGGCTTGAGGAATATAAGTTTGATGGTTTCCGGTTTGATGGTGTGACCTCCATGATGTACACTCACCATGGATTACAAGTAATATTGATTAATATATCTATTTCTTTATTTTAACTACCTTACAAATTCTGTCCGGATAACACCTAAGAAGTATTTGCTTACAATGGCTTTTACCTCAGTTATTCCTTTTCCTAAAACATTGTATTTTAGGTATCATTTACAGGTAACTACAACGAGTACTTTGGCTTTGCCACTGATGTTGATGCAGTGGTTTACTTGATGCTGGTAAACGATCTAATCCATGGACTTTATCCTGAGGCTGTAAGCATCGGTGAAGATGTAAGTATTCACATTATTTGTTACATATTGATAACAGTTTCTTTTCCTGGAAGCTGAATGTCTGACTAAGTACTCAAATACTGGGATGTAGTGATGAGAATCAAGAAATAGTACGGCAAGAGATCCAAACAAGCAGATTCCAAAATAATAAACAAGAAATTTAAATTTATATAATTTAACTGCCAACTTTTCTGTTGTTTATTAACACAATTTCTTCAGGTTAGTGGAATGCCTACATTTTCCCTTTCTCTTCAAGATGGTGGTATGGGTTTTGACTATCGAATGCATATGGCTGTGGCTGACAAATGGATCGAACTTTTCAAGTAAGTGCTGCGGAGTTGTTACTTTTGACAGTATCATATACTAGATCTAAACTGATTTGTTGTTCTGGA
>JBNKRV010000029.1:0-18972 GCA_050296935.1 Marinilabiliaceae bacterium
TATTTATAAGTGAAATTCATAGCTTTTCATTAAATAATCGATTTACGGCTCTAAATTTTATCACCATAGCTCGCTATGTCTCAAAAATTTATATTGTAAATCAATCATTTACTGAAATTTGAGCTCGCTAATTTTAATCGAACTCAGGTTTTTAATATATGCCTGAATTGAAATAAATATTGAATTCTGGATCTTACATACATTTTAAAATGAATACAAACATAAACTATATCATACATAATGGCATCCTTAAACAAGAATTACCAGAAAATAATAAAGTAACATACGAAAACTATTCTATTATATATGAAGTATTTAGGGTGGAAGATCGAATCTCTTTATTTTTAGAAGAACATGTATTGAGGTTGACCAACAGTTTATCACGGCTGAATCTAACAATGCCCTTTACTTATGAAGAAATAAGTTATCAAATCAATGTTTTAGTAGCAAAAAACAAAATCAGAAATGGTAACATAAAAATATCTTGTTACTGTTCTAAAATATGTGTCGAAAGCTATCGTGTAGAGTTTATTGCTAGTTACTATCCAACTATTCAAATATATTCTAATGGAGTACCAACCATACTTTTACATGCAGAACGAAAAAATCCTAACGTAAAAATTGCCAATACAAAAACCAGGACAAAAGCAAATAATGAACTTGAAAAAACGCATATGTTTGAGGCGCTTCTTGTAAATCATGATGATTATATCACAGAAGGAAGTAGAACAAACGTATTTTTTATTTCTGATAATAAGATAATTACGGCTCCGGAACATATGATTTTACCTGGAATAATGCGCTCCAAAGTTATTGAAATAATAAAACTATTTGGTTTTGAACTTATTACCACTCCCCTTCCCATGGCAATGCTTCAGAAAGTTGATGCTGTATTTTTAACAGGAACCTCACCTCGTATACTTCCTGTTAATTCTATAGATGATTTAACATACGACGTAAACCATAAACTATTACGTACCTTAATGAATAGTTTAAATAATTTTATTGAAGATTATAAAAATAAAAAACCCGAATTCGATTAAGAATTCGGGTAAATATACTTTAATATCAAATGTTATAGGGTGTCAATCACCTTATTTAACAAAGTACTTGGTCGCATTGCTTCTGAAACCATTTTTTCGCTTGGATGATAATAACCACCAATATTAACCTCTTTTCCCTGGCATTCTATTAGTTCTTTTATTATCTGCTCCTCCCTGTCCTTAAGGTTTAGCACCAATTTAGCGAACTTACGCTGAAGTTCAACATCCTCAGTCTGCTCGGCCATTGATTTAGCCCAATATAAGGCCAGATAAAAATGACTCCCTCTATTATCAAGTTCATTCACCTTACGGGAAGGAGACTTATCATTTTCTAAAAACATGCTATTAGCCTTATTTAAGGCCTTAGCTAATATTATTGCTTTTTTATTATTGTTTTTTGCACCAATATCTTCTAAAGAAACTGCCAATGCTAAAAACTCACCTAAAGAATCCCATCGAAGGTGACCTTCTTCCAGAAACTGTTGTACATGTTTAGGGGCTGACCCTCCTGCTCCTGTTTCATACAATCCTCCTCCTGCAAGTAATGGAACAATAGAAAGCATTTTTGCACTTGTTCCCAGTTCTAAAATAGGAAATAAATCAGTTAAATAGTCTCTTAACACATTACCTGTTACAGAAATTGTATCCTCTCCTGCTTTAACTCTTTTAAGTGTATACTTCATTGCTTCATCAGGATTCATGATCTTGATTTCTAATCCTGATAAATCAAATGCTTTTAAGTATTCGTTAACTTTTAATATCAAATTAGCATCGTGAGCACGATTTTCATCTAACCAGAAAATGGCAGGATTACCTGTGGCTTTTGCCCTATTAAATGCTAGTTTAACCCAATCCTTAATAGGCAAATCTTTTGTTTGGCACATACGCCATATATCTCCCTCTTCTACTGCATGTTCAAACACTGACTTTCCAGCTTCATTAACAACTCTTACTGTTCCATTGGCTGGAATAATAAATGTTTTATCATGAGAGCCATACTCTTCTGCTTTTTGAGCCATTAACCCTACATTGGATACATTACCCATTGTTTTAACATCAAAAGCACCGTTTTCTTTACAAAAAGAAATTACCTCCTGGTAGATTCCTGCGTAACAACGATCTGGAATAAGAGCTTTAGTATCTTTAAGCTTTCCATCGGGTCCCCACATTTGACCTGAGGTACGCAATGCTGCAGGCATGGAAGCATCAATAATAATATCACTTGGAACATGAAGGTTTGTAATGCCTTTATCGGAATTAACCATAGCCATTTCCGGACGTTTTTTATAAACCTCCTGAATTGCGTCTTTTATTTCCTGTTGTTTCTCTTCCGGTAAGCTAGTAATCTTATTATAAACATCACCAAGTCCGTTACTTGCATCAACTCCTATTTCAGAGAATAATGATGCATATTTTTCAAACACATCTTTAAAAAATACCGTTACTGCGTATCCAAACATTACAGGATCAGACACTTTCATCATTGTTGCCTTAAGATGCAATGATAATAACACATCTTCATCTTTTGCAGCTTCAATCTCTTTTTCATAAAAAGAACGCAGGGCCTTTTTACTCATTAAAGATCCATCAATAACCTCACCTGCCAGTAAAGGTGTTTTTTCTTTCAGTACACTAATAGATCCATCCTCTTGAACCAATTCTATTCGAACGCAATCTTTTGCCGGAGAAACATATGATTTCTCACTGGAATAAAAATCTCCATCCTGCATATGTGCAACATGGGTTTTTGAGTTTGAACTCCATGCCCCCATCGAATGAGGATTATTTTTTGCATACTGCTTTACTGCATCCGCAACACGCCTGTCTGAATTTCCCTCTCTTAAAACAGGATTAACAGCACTTCCTAATACTTTTGAGTACCTGTTTTTGATTTCTTTCTCAGCATCATTTTTAGGCTCCATCGGAAAATCCGGAATATCATATCCATGTTCTTTAAGCTCTTTGATGGCATTAATTAACTGAGGTATTGAAGCACTAATATTCGGAAGTTTAATAATATTTGCTTCAGGTGCTTTTGCTAATTCACCAAGTTGAGCCAATGCATCAGGCTGCTTCTGTTCTTCTGTTAAATTCTCAGGGAAATTTGCTATAATCCTACCGGCTAAAGAAATATCTTTAAGCTCAATTTCTACATCTACAGCTCCTGTAAACGCCTTAACAATGGGTAAAAATGAATAGGTCGCTAAAGCAGGTGCTTCATCGGTTTTGGTGTAAATGATTTTTGATGCTTTTGTCATAATCAAAAAATGTTACTTAAAGTATACACTAAACTATTACAGTTTTGTTATACTATTTATAAAAGGTTATTATATTTCAATAATTAATATCTATGTTATACTCAATCTACATAAATGAACAAACAATGATAACCTTCTTCTGTTCACTGTATTGAAAAAAATGTTTTTTCTGACATATCTAAAGAAAATACTTCACTAAATTTTTACAGAAATACTATTTAATCAGAAGCCGTACTCTTATTTAAATTTCAACGTCAAGATCAAATTTCTTTGTAAACAATAGTAAATCAGGATTTTTTTCCGCCATTAATTTTGCTCTTTCGGCTGCTGTAAAGGCTTTCTTTTCGTGTTGTTCATTGCTTACAATCTCGGTTTCTAAACTAAGATTTGCGTTTTTGAGTTGCCGTTTCAGAAAACCAAACAATTTCGTTTTTTCAGCATTTAATTCACTATTCTGAGTGGCATTTTTAAGTCTGACGAACAGAATCGTTTCTTGCCTTAATTCTGGCAAATGGTTGTTCATAATACTTGCCAGTCTTGGGTTATTAGATTCAACCTGACGCATATAATTCAACCATTCCTTTTTAACATCATCCTCTGAAACCCTATTGTTCCATGAAGGATCAATAACATCTTCTTCAATTAACTGTTTTTCGCTGGCAGAATCGGTTTCTGGTTTATTCAAATCAGACTGACCAGATAAAGCTGCCTTTAAAGAAATAGTTTTCAATGGGTTTCTGGCCCCACCTTCATTTTTTATATTTACATTCTTTTTAACGGGGATAGTGGTTTTTTTAATCCCACCTGACGAAGCACCGGTACCAGCTATTTTCGCCTGGCTTCCGGAACCGTTATTCTGCTCTGCCTTTTTAGCTACTTTTTTTTCAGTTCGGTTAACAGTCTGGCAACTTTAAGTAGCGCAAATTCCACATGTAATCTCTTGTTCTTGGCAACCCGATACTGTAAATCACATGAATTTGTAATTTCTAAAGCTTCCATTAAAAAGTTTACATGGCAACCTTGAGCCTGACTGGCATACTTTTCTTTCACTTTTGCCCCAACATCTAAAAGCTGAACGGTAGCTGTATCCTTACAGACCATTAAATCCCTTAAATGGGAACTTAAACCAGAAATAAAATGATGCGCATCAAATCCTCGTTTTAATATCTCATCAAATATTAACAGGGTTTGTGTAGTGTCTTCTGCTAAGAATGCATCAACCAATCTAAAATAAAAATCATAATCCAGTACATTCAGGTTATCGATTACCTGCTGGTAAGTTATTGTTTTACCCGAAAAGGCTACAATCTGATCAAATATGGACAGAGCATCACGCATGGCTCCGTCGGCTTTTTGGGCTATAACAGTTAAGCCCTCCTCTTCAACTTCAATACTTTCACTTTTTGCAACATATTGCAAATGACCAACAGCATCTTCAATTGTTATCCGGTTAAAATCATAAATCTGACAACGGGATAAAATGGTAGGAAGTATTTTATGTTTTTCTGTAGTAGCCAGAATAAATATAGCATGCTTCGGTGGCTCTTCTAGTGTTTTTAGAAACGCATTAAAAGCCGCCTGAGATAACATATGAACCTCATCAATAATATACAATGAGTAACTACCTATCTGAGGAGGAACCCGTACTTTATCAATTAAGCTTCTGATGTCCTCAACAGAATTGTTAGAAGCACCATCCAGTTCATGAATATTATAAGATCTGTTTTCATTGAAAGACTTACAGGATTCACACTCATTACAAGCCTCAAAATCAGATGAAATGTTCGAACAGTTTATTGTTTTAGCGAATATACGCGCACAGGTCGTTTTTCCAACTCCCCGCGGTCCACAAAACAAATAGGCATGAGCCAGTTGGCTTCCCTTAATTGCATTTTTTAATGTTGTTGTGATGTTTTGTTGTCCTACCACCGATACAAATGTGGAAGGGCGATACTTTCGTGCTGAAACAATATAATCCATGTATATTTTTTTTGCTGATGGCAAATATAAAATTTAAAAACGGGCATTGCAATCATATTAACCTTTGTCCCACATAAAATTTTGTGTTTATTTCGTGCAATAATATTTTATATAAATTCTACAGCACATTGGTTTGTAGCGTATATAAATATTGCCATTTGTGAGTGCGTGTGAGTGTAAAAGTCATGTTTACCTGATCCCTGATTATCGTTAGATAGTGTTCATCTATAAAGTCCGGCTACTGCGTTGTTGCTCAAAATCCGAACCCTCATATACACTGGTATACTGCGGTTTGAATTTTTCACACGCCTTGTATTTAAACTTTATAGTCCAAACACCCGGCTTCATGGACAGACACAAGATAGTCTGTTATTCATTAATATCACTTATTGAATCTCAAATTAAAATTCTCATCCCAATCAATAAAACCCTCAATATTGGTCTCTTCGTCAGAAATACTAAAGCCTTTCATTTTCTTAGTTTTACCTTTATTAACCAGATTTTCCATTGCATTTTGCGCAATATTTTTCTTCAAGAATACAAATGGAATAATCACTTTACACCCGTTTGAATAGTTAGAGCATCCCCAGGCTGACTTCCCTTTTATAATTTTACCACTTTTACACTTAGGGCAAATCAATTCTTTCTTTTCTTCCTCATCCAATCTTAAATTAAACTCCTCATCAAAACTTACCATTCCATTTACTTTAGCACCATCTATGGTAAATCCTTTAATTAGTGGAGTTTTGTTTTTCTTGATAAGAGATTCTATTTGTTTATCCGTAAATTTCTTTCCTGAATATTCAAAAGGTATGATTGTTTTGCAACCCGTTGAATATGCAGAACACCCCCAGGCTGATTTTCCTTTTAAAATAACTCCATTATTACATCGGGGACACTTAAGTTCCTTTGAAACTTTTTCTTTTTGTTTAGGTTTTGTCTTGACTTTGTCACTATCTCCTTCTTCAATAATTATTTTTCCTTTTGAGTAATCATTTTTCACCTGAAATACGATATCAGAAACCATTTGCTTTAGTTCGGCCATAAAATCAGTAGCCTGATATTCACCCGTTTCTATTTGACGAAGTTTTTTCTCCCATAATCCGGTAAGTTCTGCCGATTTAAGTAAATCATTAGAAATAAATTCCATGAGTTTCACACCCATTTCTGTTGGCAGTACATTTTTACGGACATTATATATATACTTTCGCTTAAATAAGGTTTCAATGATATTTGCACGTGTGGAAGGACGACCAATTCCATTTTCTTTCATTAATTCACGTAATTCTTCATCATCTACCTGTTTCCCTGCTGTTTCCATTGCTCTCAACAGGGTGGCCTCAGTATAATACTTTGGAGGCTGGGTTTCTTTTTCCTGAAAATCAGGCTCATGCGGTCCACTTTCTCCTTTTATAAATTCAGGTAGTATTTTATCATCAGTATCCTTTTTCCCTGCCATTGATTTATATACCACACGCCAGTTCTCTTTTATGACCTGCTTTCCTGAGGTTTTAAAATTCACATCCTCTACTTTTCCTAAAATTGTTGTTGTGGAAATTTCACAATCAGGATAGAAATTCGCAATAAACCTTCGGGTAACCATATCATAAATTAACTTTTCATCACGCGATAAATTTTCCGGAGCAGTGACCCCTGTTGGTATAATGGCATGGTGATCCGTTACCTTCTTATCATCAAATACTTTTTTCGACTTACGTATCTTACTTTGCAGTAAAGGTTCTACAAACGACTGATATTGTTTTAATCCTTTTAAAATGCCATTTATTTTCGGATAAATATCATTACTCAGGTAGGTGGTGTCAACACGAGGATAAGTAGTTAACTTTTTTTCATATAAAGATTGAATTCCTTTTAAAGTTTCATCAGCCGACAAAGCAAACTTTTTATTACACTCAACTTGTAATGATGTTAAATCAAACAAACGCGGAGGTGATTCTTTCCCTGGTTTACGATTAAAATCAGTAACCTCAAATGGTTTCCCCTTAATTTTTTCTAAAGCAGAACTTCCCTCCTCCTTACTGGAAAATTTACCCTGTGTGGAGTTGAATGTTACATCTTTATAAACTGTTTTTAACTCCCAGTAAGGCTGTGGAACAAAATTCTCAATTTCAAGGTAACGATTTACAATTAGTGCAAGTGTAGGAGTCTGCACTCTTCCTATTGAAAGCACTGTCCCCGGCTGACTATATTTAATTGTATACAAACGAGTTGCATTAATTCCTAATAACCAATCACCTATTGCTCTTGAACTTCCTGCTGCATATAACGGATTAAATTTATCGTTATCATAAAGTTTTTCAAACCCCTCTCTTATAGCCTCTTCTGTAAGAGAGGATATCCATAAACGCTTAATATTAACCTTACAACCAGCCTTTTGTAATACCCATCTCTGTATTACCTCTCCTTCCTGACCGGCATCGCCGCAGTTTATTACTTCAGATGCTCCCTGAACTAATGTTTTTATTACATTAAACTGCTTCTCTACTCCTTTATTTTGAATAAGCTTAATTCCGAAATTCGACGGGATTACCGGAAGTGTTCCCAAGTTCCATCTTTTCCATTCCGGTAAATAATCATGTGGTTCTTTCAGGGTGCATAAATGACCAAAAGTCCATGTAACCTGAAAGTTATTACCCTCATAATAACCATCCTTTCTATTATTGGCACCTACAACTTTTGCTATTTCTCCCGCAACACTAGGTTTCTCGGCAATACAAACTCGCATTATTCTCAACTAAATTTTCTGTGGATTCACGAAGATAATATTTCTACCGATATTAATGAAAAGTTGTTGTATGAAGCAACTACATTACTCAGCACATTTATTCCATACAGACACTTATAATGTTGAAATATAGTTGTTAAGAAAGTCAGAATATTTAATTTAATACGGTTATTTTTATTATCACTATTATTACTTTAAGAAGTTTTTTCTAATACTATATTATAGATAGTAATCCTTTTTACTATTTAATTGTTATAAATTATAAAACAGAATTGATTATGGAATTTGATAAGGATAAAAAACTTAAGGAATTACTATCTGAATTTAAGAAACAAGATCAGTTTATTGAAACATTCAGACAGGAGTTTAAAACTAATATTTACGATCTGATTGATAAGTATTATCCCGGTATTAATCAGGATAATGATTTAGAAATCCTTATCTTAAGATATGCTACCGAACTAATTAGCTTAACTGAATCTGTTATAGATAAAGATCTTCACTATCCGGAATACAAGAAGACTGATGAACTATCCAGAATGGATCATTTGATATTAAAAACCGATAATATTGACCTTTCGGAATCCTTTATTGATGATACACACAATATGGCCAAAAGACAAATTGTAGCTTATTATCCAGAATTAACCGAGCTTTCTTCCAAAGGATTTCTATTATTAGAGCGTTATACTAAAATGGTAAACGTAGGCTTTACATTCTCTTTTCATGAGCTTTACACCAATCAAAAATGATTATATTGAATTTTACTCTGAAGTCTTTCTAAGTTAACATTCTTTTAAAAAGAATTCTAAATGTTTCCAAATTCGACTTTTTATATACCTCATCTATTTCAATGGTCTTATAAAGCTCCATTTTGCTGTCGACTTATTGATCATTAAAGACTTACACACCATCAACCAGATATCTTTTAGAGTTATAAATATCAACTGCAAATATATCATTATAACATCCCATACCATATCATAATAGCATCCTTCTATTAAATTATTACTTTTGCCCCATATTCCATTTATGAAGTTTTTTTTCTTCTTCTGGAAATTTTGATTACATAAACTAACAACATAACTTAAGCAACAAAGTATGTCTCTCAAATGGAGTACATTACACCTTTAATCACAAAACATCTGCTAAGTTATATTCGTTTGAACATGAGCGTTAAAGTCACTCATTTAATAAGCACATACTGGTAAACAGGTGTCTTACTGGATTTAACGAATACGTTTTGAGCGAAAATATATAAAGAATGAACGCATGAAATTAAAAAAATTAACTCCTGAACTTGCTTCCGGAATTATTGATGCCGGATACGATAAAGAACCTAAAGAAATACAACGTTTATTTATTCCGAAAATAAAATCAGGAGCCGATATTTTCTTGTTATCTCCTGAAGGTTCCGGTAAATCAACAGCAATTATTATTGGCACAATTCAACAGCTTAAAAAAGAATTTGAAGAAGCTCCCAGAGCTATAATAGTCACTTCCACAAGAGATAAAGCATTTGAATTGGAAGAAGAGTTTAAGTTATTGGGCAAAAATACTAATCTTAGATCGTTTGTTGCTTTTGATCAGGGTAATATTCAATATCAAAAAGACGAAATTTATGATGGATTAGATTTGCTGATCTGCACACCCAAAAGATTAAAAGAATTAATCAATATAAATGGTGTGCCATTAACCAAGATTAATTTGATTATTGTTGATGATGCAGATGAAGTTATGGCCAGTCCACATCATTCAATTGTATACAGGATTGGTGATGGCCTTAAAAAAGTTCAATTTGTAATATCATCAAAAACATGGTACCATAGATTTGATACTCTTGATGAAAGACTAATGAAGAATCCTGTTATAATAGACGAATCTGAAAATGATTAAATTAAAATGGTGAGGTTATTAAACCTCACCTCCATATCATTCTTCAACACATTCTCTTTCTTCAGCCACTTTCTTTAAAGCTCCGGATATCTCATCAGAAACACCCAACTTACCATTTATTATTGAGGTAGCCGTAATTACTCCTTTAAGACAGACCTTTTCATCAGGAATTCTATAAATATCCTGATAGAACATATACTTAATCCCCTGTTGTTCAGCTCGCAGACGAACTACAAATTCATCATTACTTTTCAATGGAGTTTTATAAGACAAATCTGCACGGGCAACCACAGCCATAATTCCATTTTCAAATAACTCCGTAAAGTTTAATCCTATTTCATTTAAAAACTCATGACGTGTATGCTCCAGATAATTCTGATATACAGAATTATTCACTACTCCCTGTAGATCACATTCATAATCCCTTACCTTAAATTTCAGTTCAAAATCGTATTGTTTAGCCATTATTTTAAGTTTATTTCGTATTAGAAATCTTATTTTTTAATAATTCTACAAACTGATCAATATCATCTTCTGTTGTATCAAAAGAAGTCATCCATCTAACCTCCGACTTTTCTTCGTTCCAAACATAAAAGAAAAATTCGTTTTGAAGGGGTTCTATGATTTCTGGTGGTATAATTGCAAAAACACCATTACTCTCAACTTTCTGAGTAATGTTAACCTGATCAATATCTGCAAGTTTTTCTGCTAATTTCTGAGCCATTTTATTGGCATGAGATGCATTTACCTTCCATAAATCATTGCTTAAAAAGGCTAAAAACTGGGCTGCAGTATATCTCATTTTGGAATGTAACTGAGCTGTTTGTTTGCGTATATATTTCACAGCTTCAACGTTCTTATTAAAAAACAACACAGCTTCTCCAAACAGTAATCCATTCTTTGTACCTCCAAAAGATAACACATCAACACCGGCATCTAAGGTCATTTCTTTAAATGTACAGTTAAGAGCTGCAGCTGCATTTGAAATTCTGGCACCATCCATATGCAAAAACATATGATGCTTATGGGCATAATCTGCAATTTCCTTAATCTCATTAATAGTATAAATGGTTCCAAGTTCTGTTGCTTGTGTAATGCTAATAATTTTAGGTTGTGAGTGATGTTCAAAACCAAAACCATGCATATATTGCTTCACGGTTTCTTTTGTAAGTTTTCCATCCCTGGTTTCCACCGGTAAAAGCTTACATCCGGAATGCTTTTCAGGAGCACCACATTCATCTACATTAATATGAGCAGTTTCAGCACAAATAACAGAATTAAAAGGCATAGCTAAAGATTGAATTGCTATCACATTTGCACCAGTTCCATTATACACAAAAAAAACATCAGTCTCCTGACCAAATAATTGTTTAAACCGATCAATAGCCTTTTTTGTTAATTCATCATCCCCATATCCTACAGCATGTCCATTATTAGCTTCAGTAATAGCCTTTAATATAACAGGATGGACACCTGAATTATTATCGCTTGCAAATCCTCTTGAATATGACATATAAAAATTTTATGCCCGAATTTGCAAAGTTTTTTCGAGCAAACAAAAAAACCGATGCGAAAGACACCGGTTTAATATTACCTGTAATATAATAACTCTATTTTCCCGTTATCCAATTAACTATTTCCGGATCATTGGGTTTAGTTTTTGAATATATTACTTTCACCAGTTTTCCTTGTTCATCAATAAGATATTTTTGAAAATTCCATTTAACCTTACTATCCTCAACTCCATTTAAATCCTTTTGCGTTAACCACTTATACAAAGGAGCTATATCATCACCTTTAACTGAAATTTTAGCCATCATTGGGAATGTTACCCCATAATTCAAAGTACAAAACTCTTTTATTTCCTCATTATTACCTGGTTCCTGATTTAAAAAATTATTGGCAGGAAATCCTATAATAATAAAATCATTATTTCCGTATTTTTTATAAATTTCTTCTAATTGCTCATATTGCTTTGTAAATCCACATTTTGAAGCTGTATTGACTACGAGTACCTTTTTCCCCTTTAATTCTGAAAATGAAAAATCTTCACCGTCTATTGTTTTAACTGTAAAATCGTAAAAACTATTTTGAGCGGACAGCTGAATCATGCTAAAAAGAAGTATGGATATAATAAAAATTTTATTTTTCATCTTTATTTATTTAATGGTTTAATTAAATAACATTATTCATTAAAAAATGTTTTTAACTCGAATTCATTATTTATCATTCAATAAATTCTCCATAATTTTTACGGCTGATTCTACATACAGCGGACATTTCCGGGTGAATACTCCAGCCTGCACCGCCAACTTCCTTTCTTCAGGTATTCCAACATTATAATTTATAAGCTTTTCACAGTAATCCGATCCATTTTCTTTAATAAACCTGCCAATAAATTCATTTGCTTTAGCATTTACTAATGGTTTCCCAGCTTCTTTTGAGCTTTGATCATACCCTTCATTTAATCCTAATGCCATAAGTGCTCCGGTAACTGCCCCACAGGTTTTACCCTGTTGAGCAATTCCTCCGCCAAAAGCAGAAGCTATTAATTGAAGCGTTTTTTCATCCAATTTATCTGCTGCCAAGGCACTTAATGTTGCTTGTGCACAATTGCATCCATTAAGGAATTTTTCATTTGCCAGTTTTTGTTTATTCATGGTAATATAGATTCATTATTTTCATTTATAAATTTAATATTAATCTTAATCATAATACCCATAAGGCTTAATCATGTTCGTTTATAAAGTCAACTACTGCGTTGTTGCTCAAAATCCAGATCATCATATGCGCTGGTATACTGTGGTTTGATTTTTTCACACCACTTAAACTTTAAAGTCCAGGCACCCCACTTTATGGACAGGCACTAAATATAATTATAGCTATCCTTTTTAGTAAAAAATTTACAAACAAAAAAAGGAGCCCATAGGCTCCTTTTAAAATATATTTTTCTATTTATCTTATTCCATACACACTTCAACACTCTCTGCCTGAGCAACTACTGCTTTATACTCATCTGAAGTCAGATCTTTGAAGAAATAGTTTACCGGATCCACCTCTTTGCCATTATAATGAACTTCATAATGAAGATGAGCTCCTGCTGATAATCCTGTATTTCCAACATATCCTATCACATGTCCTCTCTTAATGACTTCGCCTCTTTTCACATTAAACTTACTCATGTGAGCATATAATGTTTGTATTCCAAAACCATGATCAATTTCAACTACCTTACCAAAGCTATCTGATACACGAACACTTTTTACAATTCCATCTCCGGTAGCAAAAATCTCGGTACCCACTTTGGCAATAAAATCAATCCCTTCATGCTGACGCCATCTTTTCAAGATTGGATGAAATCTTCTAGGCGAAAACCCGGAACCAATATATCGAAGATCCCAATTTGATATTGGAATTATAGCAGGTAAATGTTGCATACGATTCACATTTACAATACTCTTTTTAAACAATTCTTTGTAAGAACCTTCTTGAACATTCATTTTTGCAACTAACTCATCTAGTTTTCTAAAAGATGAAATTATTTCTTCAGGTGTATTTGAATTAATTAATTCTTCGTATTTATTTACACCCCCTGTACCAGCCTGCCTCTCCTCTTCTGATAATGGTTTAGCTCCAAACAATGCTCTGTATAAACTATCATCTTTTGCAATTAACTGATTAAGATAATTATCTGCTTCATGTAATCGTTCAGCAAAAATAGCTTGCTGAGTCATAATATCTTTTAATTTCCGGGCTTGTATTTTTTCTGTTGGAGTTTTACAGTTAAATGCAATAAATCCATAGCTCATTACACCTAAAGCTATTCCTACAATTGTATATGGAACAAATTTCTTAAGCTTTGATTTAAACGTATTTTCTATAGGAATATACGATAAGGTTTCCGGATCGTATATATATTTTTTATTTCCCATGACCTGATTTTTTCAATTAGGATAATTTCAAACTAAAATGTCCTTCTGACTACATTATCTTTAATACAATAATATCAACAAAACAAAATGAAATTATATAAACCAATTAATTCCTAATTCTCTTTGATAACGTTTGCTTTTGATACGCCATGTAACATATAATGTTACAATAAGAAAGATAAATATGCTAAAAGTCACGTAAAAATAGAATAATAAGCTAATAATTCAAATCATTAATTGAATTAATTATTAGAAACAGGCTATGGTTTCATCTACAAAAAATATGATTTTACAATCCATAAAGTATCATTGATCAACCTCCCTCAAAACACCGGGAAACTATCCCTGATTACATGATTAACATATCGATAATTCTTTAACTGATGGTATTTTGCCAAAAATACATAGGTGGTTTACAATCCTGAAATCCAGTATTTTTATACAGGCGTTGTGCTTTATAATTATCATCTCTTACCTCTAATGTAACCTTACAATAATCCTTTTCCTTCGAATAAGATCTGATGAATTCTAACAGAGATTTTCCTGCCCCTTTTTTACGAAAATCAGGAGCAACCACAAAATCATGAATATTAATAAGTTGCTTAGCTTTAAATGTGGAGAAACCGATAAAACAATTTGCTAAAGCCACATACTTATCTTTTGATTTTAATAAGAATCCGGTATAATTATTCTGTCTTTTTAAGCCTTCAATAATCTTCTCTCCTAAAATATCAGGTAATTGAGATTTTAAACCCATATCATCCAACATATAATCGTTCATTAACGACAACAAGGCATTTATATGATCATTGTCTGATAAGTCAATTACTTCCATTAAGTAATTCTGGTCTGTTTCACTATTCACCATTTAATCCCATTTTTATCAAATTCTACATTTTTCCACTCCCCATCTTTGAACTCTTTTAAATACCTGTAACCGGCACTAAATAATTCATTGGCAACATAAGAAAATCCGCATATTTGCTTATCTGGATAATGCGCATCACTATTTATGGTTACATCAATGTTTTTCTCTTTCATTTTTGGAAATAAGCTAACCCCCGGAAAAAGTAATCCATTACGTTCAAATGATTTGGTGTTGATTTCAACTATAATATTATTCTCTGCAATTACATTTAATGTATCTTCAAGCTCTTGTAAATACCATTCATCCGATTCATCAAATAAGGGTTTTGAGGCATTATGCATTTTAATTTTATCAAAATGTCCGATGATCTCAAACTGCTGTGTCTGAATCATTTCTCTATTCAGCTCAAAAAAACGTTTTACTACTTTTTTTATATCACCTTTGAAGATGTCATTGAATCCCTCATTAAATTCGTCAAAACTACCATCAATAGCCCATGGCTCTCCGTTTTCAAATTGATCAACAAAATGTATTGATCCAATGGTGTAATCCAGATCTAAAGCATCAATCATTGGAAAATCAGGCCCTGTTATACCTGGTATATAGTCAACTTCTAATGATGTTAGAATATTTATTTTTCCTTGATACTTTGCTTTTAAAACTTCAATATCACTAAAATATTTTTTAAGATCATGCTGTTTCATTGTCCAGAAACAATCAAATGGAACAGGGGCATGAGAAGAAATTCCTATTACGGGCATTTTATTTTGAATGGCTTCTATAATATAGTCCTCGATCTCTCCGTGACCGTCACAATATTTACAATGTCCATGATAGTTTGTCCATATCATATTACTTCATTTTATATTTTATTATTGAAAAACTATAATAACCTATCAAAAATCAAATATAGAAAACAAATATTATCATTTTTATATGTACCTCCCTATTAATTTCCGGCATAACGCTACAATTTTTACATTTTAAATATCGACATAAAAAAATGAGCAACTGTTATATATCTTCAAATAACATTGATTAAATTTGCGCTCATTTTTATTAGAAGAGAACAATCATATGGCCTTTATTGACGAAATCGAACGAAGAAGAACATTTGCTATTATTAGCCACCCGGATGCTGGTAAAACAACTTTAACTGAGAAATTACTGCTATTTGGAGGCGCAATTCACGTTGCAGGAGCTGTAAAGTCCAATAAAATAAAAAAAACAGCCACATCCGATTTTATGGAAATAGAGAAACAACGGGGAATATCCGTTGCTACTTCTGTTATGGGATTTGAATATAAGGATCATAAAGTAAACATCCTGGATACTCCTGGTCACCAGGATTTTGCAGAAGACACATTTAGAACGCTGACTGCTGTTGACAGTGTAATAATTGTTGTGGATGCCGCAAAAGGGGTTGAAAACCAAACACGTAAACTTATGGAAGTTTGCCGTATGAGAAATACACCTGTTATGGTTTTTATTAATAAGATGGATCGTCCAAGTAAGGATGCCTTTGATTTATTGGATGAAGTGGAGGAAGAACTAAAAATCAGTGTTCGCCCTTTAAGCTGGCCAATTGGCAACGGTCCTTCCTTTCAGGGGGTATATAATATTTTTGAGCAAAACCTGAATCTTTTTGAGGCCAGCAAACAAACATTGGGAGAAAGTATTGCGTTTTCTGATATAAATAATCCTGAACTTGAAAATTATATTGGTGATTCTGAGTCTGAAGTTTTGCGTGAAGAGCTTGAATTAGTAGAAGGTGTTTATCCTGAATTCGACGTACAAGAATATTTAAAAGGAGATTTAGCTCCTGTATTTTTTGGAAGTGCTTTAAATAATTTTGGAGTTAATGAACTTCTTGATTGCTTTTTACAAATAGCACCCAAACCTCAACCATCCACTACAGAATCCAGAACGGTTTCTCCGGAAGAAAATAAATTTACAGGATTTGTATTTAAGATTCATGCCAATATGGATCCTAATCACAGAAATAGAATTGCCTTTGTGAAAATTTGCTCCGGAAAATTTGAAAGAAATAAAAACTACCTGCACGTTCGTCAGGGGAAAAATTATAAATTTTCAAGTCCTACGGCATTTATGGCTGAAAAAAAATCAATCATTGATGAAGCGTATCCGGGTGATATTGTTGGATTACCGGATTCTGGAAATTTTATTATTGGAGATACTATAACTGAAGGTGAGAAATTAACATACAAAGGTCTTCCAAGTTTTTCTCCTGAACTATTTCGTTATATTGAAAACAATGATCCAATGAAATCGAAGCAGCTGGCTAAAGGTATAGATCAGCTTATGGATGAAGGTGTTGCCCAGTTATTTACCAGTCAGTTTAACGGACGAAAGATAATTGGAACAGTTGGAGCATTACAATTTGAGGTAATTGAATACAGGTTGAATCATGAATACAATGCAAAATGTAGGTATGAACCTATAAACTTATTTAAAGCCTGTTGGATTAAATCAGATAACAAAGCTCAATTAGATGATTTTAAAAGAAGAAAAAACCAATATATGGCTAAAGATAAGCAAGGCAGAGATGTATTTTTAGCTGACTCATCATACATGTTACAATTAGCCCAACAAAACTTTGAGGATATCGAATTTCATTTTACCAGTGAGTTTTAACTGGAAAATTTTAGGTATAATCCAAACATTTTTAAGAAATTTAGGTAAAAGCAATTACCTAAATTTCATTTTATGACTGGTATTGAACATTATTTAAAGCCTGGATTACATCATTCAGATAATCACACTTTAAAGGAAAAAGAGCTAGCATCTACCGTAAAAATCGGGAATGTTGATGTAGTTACTACGCCTGCATTAATAGTATTGTTGGAACAAGTTATTTGTAATATAATACATGAAAGAATACCTCCTGAATACACTACTGTTAGTGCCGAAATAAACATAAAACATTTGATTCCAGTATTTAAAAATGCAGAAGTAACCTGTTCTATTCATCTTAAATTTGTTGAAAAAGAAAAACTCTTTTTCGACTTTGCAATTTTTGATACCAATAAAGATATAATTGCTATTGGAGCCCATGAAAGGTATGTAATTGCAAAAAACAAGTTCGACTCGTAAATCACATAATATCAAATCGATAAATTGTTAATTACCAGAAACCAGATACTATATTCTGGATTTCTACATAAAAGGTTATGCCATAATTGTGCCTTAGTGGGTCTTATGAGTGTTAAATTATCATTCAAACAAGTTAGCTTGCGACTTGATGAGCAGCAATTTTCACTCTAATTGATATTCGTATTGCATATTCCGGGTAAATAATCTGAGTTCGACATAAAATATTGGATTTATCTCATATAATCAATGACTATACAGGTATTCGATAGAACTATGTTTCAGACCGCCTAAAAACAGTGAGATTCAACTGAAAATTATGAAACGAGCATTTCACGGAATCATAAAGTTTCCTCATTAAAGATCAGCGGACTATTTTGAATAATTTTCGGAAAAAAGATCGCTGTTTAGTTCCCGATTATTGCTGCGTTCAGCATAATCAAAGTAAACTTTGCTTCTACATTCACTTATCGCAATAGTTATAAGCGAAAACGCTCATGCTTTGCATAAAAAACTGATCTACTTCGTTAAATTTATTGAGCTTGCCCTGGCAAAATCCACCTTGTATATCAGCCTTTAATGTCAATCTGAAACAACGTTCTATCGAATACCTTATAAATAAATGTTTAGAGGTAAATTCTAAAATTTTAATCGAACTCAGATGAAAAATAAGGGTAGCCAACTTCCAATTTATTTTTTCTACAAAGAAATATTATTGCTTATACCTGTAATATCGTTAAATATTTAATTCTGTATTAAACATTATACTCCATAGATTTAATTTTATAAATGCTCAACAGTAGATCTGAATCCTGAACGATTAATTATACATTCATTTTTTACACATGTATCTACCTGCATTTCTGCTATTTAAAAACATACTAAGATATAATTTAGTTGGCAATAACTGAACATGAAGCAATCTGTGTTTTATTTAAAGCATTGTATAAAGACCTAATTATAGCCCTACTATTCCAAGTAGGGCTACCCTCCTTTTCTTAATAACCTGAGTTCGATATAAAATTAATGGCTCAAATCGCTTATAAATATTGAGTTTTAAGGAATGTTTGCGAAAGCATAGCGGGCTATGGTAAGCAAATATGACGCAGAAAATCGGTATTTATAAGTGACATTCATA
>JBNKRV010000030.1:0-5904 GCA_050296935.1 Marinilabiliaceae bacterium
ACTCTCATGCTTTGCATAAAAAACTGATCTACTTCGTTAAATTTATCGAGCTAGCGAGCTAGCCCTGCAAAATTTGCCTTGTATATCAGCCTTTTATGTCAATCTGAATTCTAAAATTTT
The DNA here is from genome assembly GCA_050296935.1 of Marinilabiliaceae bacterium. Classification (GTDB taxonomy): domain Bacteria; phylum Bacteroidota; class Bacteroidia; order Bacteroidales; family Marinilabiliaceae; genus Saccharicrinis. The sequence goes on from JBNKRV010000030.1 coordinate 121, forward strand.
AATCGAACTCAGGTTAATAAGAAGGTGCATGGTGAAGATCGAACCGGGAAGTATTCTGAAAACCTTTTTCACTTTAAACACAACTTCACATCGAAAGCGATAGTGCTCCCGAACCTGAAAACTATCAGCCTTTACTTTCCTTGTTTAACAATGAAAGAAAGCCTTGCCAGGAAACCGACTGAAATGAAAGAAAATTTATTACATAATCATTGCTACACTCTGCATTATTTATTAAGGAGTTTAAGTATTGATTCTACCCTTTCATCGATTGGATCAGTTGCATTCATCCAATGAATATTAAAACCACTCCGTTCCATCTTCCGGAACCAGGTCATTTGCCTTTTTGCAAACTGATGAATGGCTATATTTAGTCCTTCAAACATTTCATTATAAGATATTTTACCTATAGCATAAAGGGTTAAAAACTTATACTCTAACCCGTAATAGATAAGATCCTCTGGCTTTACTCCATTTGCTAAAATAGTTTTAACCTCATCTACCATTCCTTCTTCGATTCGTGATTTTAATCGATTCGTAATTTTTTGTCTTCTAAGGTCGCGATCTATTTTAACTCCTATTATTAACGGATTTAAATCAGGTAAATCAATTTCTATCTCCGGATGATTTTGATAATAAGTTTCGATTTCAATTCCTCTAATGGCTCTTTTAACCGTATCAACGTCTGTTTTATTATGCAACTTTTTAAAGTTGGACAAAATGGTAGTTAACTCACTTAAGGATTTTCCTTCCAATAATTTTCTAAGATCAGGGTCAGAAGGCACATGTACCATCTTAAACTTACTGAGAACAGCTTCAATATACATACCTGTTCCTCCGCACATTACCGGAAATTTCCCTCGTTTATGAATATCTTCAAAAACCCTGAAAAAATCTGTTTGATATTCATAAACGTTATATTTATATCCTGGGTCTACAATATCAATCAAATGATAAGGTATTTCTACTCCATTAATGGTATAATCTTCTATATCTTTTCCGGTTCCCAAATCCATTTCCCGATAAACCTGACGAGAATCTGCACTAATTATCTCACCTTGAATTTTACAAGCCAGATTGGCCGCTAATGTTGTTTTTCCACTTGCTGTTGGTCCGAGAACCACCACCAGATTATATGGTTTTGAAGTATTCATCTGAATTTGCCTAAGTGTTTATTCGGGCGACAATATAAAATTACGATTTAGTGTTGTCTATAAAGTCCAAACACACGACTTTACGTACAGGCACTATTTATTATTTAATTAAAACAGACTAAATGTATTAGTTGTCTCTACTAATCCAAATCAGTCCTTAGGTTATTAAAAACCAAATGTTTTGTTTTGCCTTGCTAAACGATTATTAAATATGCTATTAACCTGAGTTCGATTAAAATTAGCGAGCTCAGGTTAATAAAAAGGAATAAGCCTTATTCTGTTATTTTAAATATATCAGAAAAACGTATCCTTAATATGATTTTTATATTTTTGCTACCACAAATCTAAACAAATACAACTAACATTGAGAATTGATAATTCTAAAAAATCAGATATGAATTCAAATAACTCAAATACCAATATATTGTCAAATTATAAGCATCTGTTCCAAAGGAGTAAAAATCTGTTTATTTCACCCATAAAGGAGTGGAAAGTTATTTTTGATGAAAAGGTTGATTTTAATAAAATCATAAGTGATTTTACCTTACCATACATTGCCGTTATCACCTTAATCACATTTCTGGGATCACTATCTACTCATCAGACCATTGATTTTACATTGGCTCTTAAAATAGCAGTTGCCAAATTTTCAGCACTCTTTATTGGACTGCTTTTATCTTACTTTATCACTTTAAAAACCATTCCGCGTTTCATTCAAAAGCCCAAATCCAATAATATAAAACTTATTGCAATAAAAATTACAGCCTATTCATCCATAATTTTATACTTAATTCAGATTACCATAGCTTTAATTCCCCAGCTTTATTTTTTAATTGGTATTTCTCTTTATACCGGATATCTGGTTTGGCTTGCAACGAACTTTATTGGTGAATTTGAAACTAAAGATTTAAGAATTGTATTCACTATTATTGTTAGTTTATTACTTTTGTTGATTCCTTATTTAATATCGAAAATTTTCATTCAGTTTAGCGGCATTTGAAGTTAGCATATATACCTATGGCACAACAAAATAAAATCAACATTAAAAACAAAAAAGCGTATTTCGACTATGAAATCATTGAAAAATACGTGGCCGGTGTTCAACTTTCAGGTACAGAAATAAAATCATTACGCCTGGGTAAAGCCAGTTTAGTGGAGGCCTATTGCTATTTTGTAAAAAATGAACTTTGGATAAAAGGTTTTAATATAACCGAATACTTTTTCGGAACGTACAACAACCACATGCCTTTGCGGGAACGTAAACTTTTATTGCATAAAAAAGAACTTCAGAAACTGGATCGAAAAACTAAAGAATCAGGACTGACTATTATACCCCTGAAAGTATTTATTACCGAAAGAGGATGGGCTAAAATTGAAATTGGCCTGGCAAAAGGTAAAAAAAGCCACGACAAACGTGAAACTTTAAAAACTAAAGATGCTAAAAGAGAAATGGACAGAATCAAGAAATCGCATTAGCATATAGCATTTGGACTAATAACATTCTATAGAAATACATGGATATAAAGGCACTAAGTTCTGAAGGTTTATTCCTATTGCGTAGCATTTTATCATGATCTTTTTTTAATAATTTGTAAAAAGAGATCACACATATACATTTCAGCAACCAATCACGAACAGTTAATTACTTCTTCGCTCCCCTTTGTCTGGAACTTTTTCATGTTATTCTCATTTCAATTAAAACAAAGTCATGTATGAACGCAACCCCTGTATAAAAATCACATCAACTAAAACAAAACATTATCTCTGCCTATTTGTAATAAACTCTTAAAACCTTAATTTTAAATTACTTTAGAGATAATTTTGCGGACGTGAAAAACCTTGATGAGATCATACATAAATGCCAGAATAATAACAGGGCTGCTCAAAAACTTTTATATGAAAAGTTTTCGCCGTGGTTATTTGGAGTATGCCTTCAATACTGTAAAAACAGAACGGAGGCTGAAGATAATCTACAGGAAGGTTTTATTAAAATATTTACTAAGATTAAAAAGTTCAGATTTGAAGGTTCTTTTGAAGGGTGGATGAGAAGAATAGTAGTAAATACAATAATTGAATCATTTAGAAAAAAGAATCCGGTATATTTTGTGGATTCATATGATAACCTTTTAGTGGCAGATGAAGAGAATAAGGAAGATGCTCCTGCATACAATACAAAAGAGTTACATAAAATAATTGAAGAATTACCCCCTAAATATAAACTAGTATTTAACCTATACGCGCTTGAGGGATTATCACATCAGGAGATAGCCGATATTTTAGGCATTTCGGTTGGCACCTCAAAATCAAACCTATCCAGAGCAAGAAAGATTTTAAAGGAGAAAATATCGGTTAACAATAAGAACAATTCGATAACGGCATGAGTAAAGAAAATAAACATATAGATCGCATTTTTAAAGATGGCCTCTCGGATTTCAGAGAACAACCTCCTTCTCATATCTGGGATTCCGTTGAAAATGGATTAAACAATACAAATAAACAAAAGAAGATTCTCATCTGGTGGCAGGGCGTTTCTGCAGCTGCCATTTTGTGTTTAGTATTTATAGGTACTCTCTATTGGAATAACGATTCTAACCTGACATCAAATACAGCCACTGAAATTGATATTAAATCAGATGGTCAGGAAATAATAAATGAAACGTTAATTAATAATAACAATACGAATCATCAAACTTCAAACGAAAATTCAAATAATATTACAGCATCTGTTAATGGTACACTAACCACAGAATTTAACGCTAAAGCCGATAAATTCATGACTCAACAACAAAAAGAAAGCAAGCAGGAAAATAAAGATGCAGTTGAAGTACCTTCAGAAAAACTGTCAGACATTCATTTCATGCAAGCCAAAGAAATTGAAAGTATCCATAGCCATTCTACTATTAGTGTTTCTGATTTTTCCATTATTGAAAACAAAGAGTCTGTGGTTCAGAAAAAAGAATATCTTCCATTATTTGCGAATCAGGTTTTACCTGAAAAAGAAAAACAAAAGATGCAGTTTTATCTGGGAGGTCAGTTTTCACCAACATATTCATATTCAAGTCCATCTGCTTCAGAAAATGAAGCCAATGAGGAGAGTGGGTTAAAATCAATTGCCGGTGGAATTAATCTGGGCATTAAAACTTCAAAAAGATTAAGAATTGAAACCGGAGTGTATTACTCTCAAGTGGGTCAGAAATTCAGTAATACCACTCAAGCTAATGTCAGATCTGTTGCAGCTAACTTATTCACCAACGGAGACGTTATCAAACCTGATGTGAATTTAAACAACTCTCTGGGAAAGATAGTACTTGACCATCCGGAAGACAAGTTGATGGCTCAGCCCAGTCCGGAAAGAAATGTTCTCCTTGACAGTGAATCGGCAGTTTATTCTTATACAAAGGAATACACATTAAACATTCAACAGGAACTGGATTACATTGAAGTTCCGCTTTTACTTAAATATGCCCTTATTAACAAAAATATAAACCTATCGTTAACCGGAGGCTTTAGTACTAATTTCTTAGTCGGAAACAACGCATACAATGTAAATGACAGTAAAAAAAGCAGAATTGGTAAGATGGCAGATATTAATACGATCAGCTACAGTACTACTTTGGGTTTTAGTTTAAAAACACCCTTATACAAATCACTGGAATTTAATATTGAGCCTAAAATCCGCTATTTTTTGAATTCTGTTTCCAGTTCCAAATCCTATGATTTTACACCTTATTCTTTTGGAGTTTTTACCGGTGTTAGTTACAAATTTTAGATCTATTTCATGTCCTTACTCTCATAAAAAACAGATAGACGTGAGATAATCGAATACAAAATCACTGAGCCACGGATTTTTTAGTAGAAAACGATCAGACTTTGTGCTAAATACTTCATCTTGCTTTTTTGTAATACTCCTACAATCTATCTGCATACTGATAATCAATACTACTCTCCATCACTCTCCTTTGTACCCAATTGATTGCTATGACCAGCTTAGTTCATATTATACCAATATCGCAATGATAATAACCTGAGTTCGATTAAAATTAGCGAGCTCAGGTTAATTAATTAGTGGCGGATAAGAAAACTCCGAAAAATACCGGAGCTACCGAGACTGTAAACATCCTGTTTCTTCAAGTAAGTTCCGTTAAATAAAAAAATCCGATGCTTAACACATCGGATTTTTTTATACTACATCTATTCATTATCAATGCCCCACCACCTTTTGTTGGTATTGAGAGCTTCCTGCTATTACTTTAATAATATAAACGGTATTTGCTTTAGGGAGTTCAAACTCTGTTTTAGATGACTCTAATTCATGCTGTCCAACCAATTCGCCTGCCACATTATATACTTCTGCTTTTCTATTCTTTTGATTCAATAGTTCAGAATTTACTTTTACAAAGGCTTTTTTGTTTATCGCATAGATCAACACATCTCTATTATCAACATTTACATGATCACTTATAATATCGGTTGATATCTTCTCAAACCTTAACTCAAACCTGTTATTTAAGTCTACTGCTTTTGCTGCAAAGCTATATTCAGGAGTCTCTCGAAGATCTACTGTAACTCCTTCTGTTTTATCTTCAAGATATACATTAGCCTCCGGCATAAAGCTCATGATATTATCAGCTGT
>JBNKRV010000031.1:0-97390 GCA_050296935.1 Marinilabiliaceae bacterium
TATGAATTTCACTTATAAATACCGATTTTCTGCGTCATATTTGCTTACCATAGCCCGCTATGCTTTCGCAAACATTCCTTGAAACTCAATATTTATAAGCGATTTGAGCCATTAATTTTATATCGAACTCAGGTTATTAAAAATACACCTGAATTGTTACGACCTATTCTATATTACTCTTATTAAATACCTTAAGGCGTTTCTATCAATCTTATCAGAACGGGTATATGGAAAGCTTTGCACCTGTACAACCTCCCTGGGTATTTCAAAAGAAGAAATTCCCAATTCCAATAAATCCTTTTGATTCAGACTTTTAAAAGCAGATTTCTCTTCAGTAACGATCACTAATTTTTCTCCTAATTTATCATCTGGTATCGACGATATATAAAAGGGACATGAAATGCACTCCTGAAGTTTTTCTTCTAATTTTTCTGGTAATATTTTAATTCCTCCGGTATTAATCACATGATCAAATCGTCCGAGCAGTTGAAAAGATCTATTATTTTTCAATTCAACGATATCATTGGTTACTAATTTTGAAGTCAGTATATCAGGCGAATTAATAATTAAACAATCCCTGTCATCCTTTTCAAAAGTAACATTAGGCATAGCATGAAACAACTCTTCATCTCCGATTTTTCTGATTGCCACGTGAGAAACTGTTTCTGTCATGCCATAGGTTTCATAAAACTGAATAGGAAATGAGGTCAACTTAACCTTTAAGTTACGGGATAAGGCACCTCCTCCTATGATAACAGTTTTAATTTTCATACCTTTTTTAAAATCAATGATCGAATTTGCAACCTGAAGAGGAACCATAGCTGTAAAATCAACATGATCACATAAAGAATCCAAAGGATTTCCTTTGGGTTCCACAAGCAATAAGTTAAATCCACCAACCATTGCTCTGACAATCATCATTTTTCCGGCGATATAATTTGCTGACAAACCTAACAATGCTGTATGATTTGCCTGAATCTTAAAATAAGTAATTGTTTTTCTGGCCGAAGCAATCATATGCTTCTTTTTCAATTTAACAATTTTTGGAGTCCCCGTTGAACCTGACGTCTTCGCAATGATAACATCAGAATCAGAGATCCACTCAATTATAAATCGATATATATCACACAACCATTCCGGATTAGATTTATTTTTAATCTCTGTTAAGCAATAATTCTCCAATTGCTGGGTCTCACGATAAATTCCATCTAATTTTATGCCTTTAAAATTATTTAAAGTATTTCCCCCCATGTTTTTGTTGTATTATATACTAACTGACCATTATTTACCTGTAGCGGAGAATCAATATTATTAGAAAAAACTTTTCCGGTACCGAGACCTTGAGGAAGTGAATTATTATGAATAGCTGTCCATTGGGCAATGGCATTTAAACCTATATTACCTTCCAGAGCTGATGTAGCCCACCACTTTATATTGTATTGTTCAGCCAACTGAATCCATTCCTCCGAAGCCCCAAAACCACCTAATAATGATGGCTTTAAAATAATATAAGGAGGATTTATAATCCTTAGCATCTCTTCTTTATCATGAATATGATTTACTCCTATCAATTCTTCATCCAAAGCAATTGGCAATGGAGATTCCTTACACAACGCAGCCATATTTTCCCATTGACCTGCTTTTATCGGTTGTTCTATTGAGTGTATCCCCAACTCAAACAAACAATGCAACCTGTCCATGGCATTATCCATAGTAAAAGCCCCATTTGCATCCACTCTGATTTCAATTTCTGAGGGTGGATATTCCGTTCTTATTTCTTTAATGAGATTTATTTCCTGCTCAAAATCAATGGCACCCACTTTTATTTTAATACAATTAAAACCATCTGCTAATTTTTGACTTAACTGATTTTTCATGTATTTAACATCTCCCATCCAGATTAATCCATTGATTGAAATATTCTTGTTACCGGTAATAAATGCAGAAGGAAAAATAATTTTTTCTCCTCCATTATGTAAATCCAGCAAAGCAGTTTCTAAACCAAACCGAATAGATGGCCATTCCGATAGTAACTGATGATAATTATTCGAATAAGTATGAATCTGCTCACAAACTTCCTGAAGTTTGTGTTCATACCCCGGCTTATCATCAATACTTAAACCCCTTAACAGTGAGCACTCTCCGATTCCAATTACATTGGGATTTTCACTTGAAAAAACATGTAGATACCAACTATCTTTATCTTTAAGAATTCCACGTGAAGTTCCGCCAGGAGTTATGAATTTCAGCGTATGTTTTTTAAAAAAGGCTTTAAGCATTTGAAATACATTTAAAACAAATTATCAGAACACTAATGCGATTCCGAAAAGTAATACCATAAAAAATGTTGTCAGAGCTAGTTTTTTTAAATGAGGGTCCAATAATTCATTTTTTGTATTCCGAATTACAAATTGAAGATGACTAATTAATACAGGGAAAGCCAATATGTATAACCATTGCCATGGCTCTGTGTTATTAAAATATCCATATACAATCATCAGCACCATGGCTAAAATCAAAATGGTTATATGATATTTTTTTCCCCAATGAATGCCTTTTTTTACAACTAATGTTTTTTTACCCGTTTGGGTATCATTAGCTACATCACGCATATTATTCAAATTAAGAACTCCCGTACTCAATAAGCCAACTGATGATGCCGGAAGAAGCAACCATGGAGTAACTTCTCCTGTATGCAAAAAGTAGGTTCCAATTACTCCTGCCAAACCAAAGAAAATAAATACAAAAATATCTCCTAGCCCATTGTATCCATAAGGATTCTTTCCAACAGTGTATTTAATGGCTGCAGCAATAGCACCTAAACCCAAAGCAAACAAGACCCAGGATTGAACTCCCAAACGCTCAAAATTACCATTATCAATTAACACAATTCCTGATAACAAGGATAAAATTGCCATGACTATCATAGTAATTTTCATTTCTTTATGGCTGATTTTTCCTGACGAAACCATTCGGGCAGGTCCAATACGCTCATTATTATCAGCACCGGAAACTGCATCTCCATAATCATTAGCAACATTTGATAAAATTTGCAATAATACTGTTGTAATAACAGCAAGCACTCCAACGTAATGATTATAATGCTTATGATACCCTGCCATAAAATTACCCATTAAAACTGAGGAAATAGCAAGTGGTAAAGTCCTGAGCCTAAATGAAGTTATATATGCTTTTATTTTTGACATTTTAATTATAAAAATTTGAACTTAATAATAATCTGATTCTTTCAGCCCCGATACATTTCTAAAAAACATGAATGAACCACCATTTAAGCCGTAAAGATAAAAACTAAGCTCTAATCCTCGTATTTCAATGAAAAAAAATACCTGTACTAAAACAATACAGGTATACTCTTTACTTACAACGAATTACATTTCTAAAATACATCAAAATCTTTATCAAAATCCTTTCCTAATAAACTAACATCAGATCTTTTTCCCGTTTTCCTTGGTGTTTTTTTATTTCTGACACTTTTCATATTCTTGATTTCTGGTTTATCCTTCTCCTTTTTAACAACAGTATCTACGTTCTCTTCAGAATTCATTTTTATTGTATCTAAATCCAGTCTGAAAAATGAAACCAATTTCTTTAACTGATCTGCTTGCGAAGATAATTGCTGAGCACTAGCTGCTAATTCTTCACTTGAAGATGCATTCTCCTGAGTGAGGTTATTCAACCCCTGAACAACCAGATTAACCTGCTCAGCACCATTTAACTGTTCACTACTTGATACAGATATCTCCCGGACAAGCTCAGTTGTTTTCTCAATTTCAGGAGCCATTTCACCCATCATTTCTCCAACAGACCTGACCTCTTGCAAACTTTCATCAGACAATGCAATAATTTCATTTGCTGCCACTTTGCTTAAGTCAGCCAACTTACGTACTTCTTCCGCAACAACTGCAAAACCACGACCATGAATACCGGCCCGGGCGGCTTCAACCGCTGCATTTAAGCTCAAAATATTGGTTTGCATAGCAATATCATTGATAACACCAATTTTTTCAACAATACTCTGAGTAGCTATGACTGATTGGTTCGATTTTGAATATACCTCCTTCATTCCTTCATAAGCTTTCGAAGATATTGATTCTGTTTTGCGTGCGTTATTGGTATTCATTTCAATATTACTAACCATCTCTTCCATTGTGGAAGATACCTCCTCAACAGACGCTGCCTGATCTGATGCTCCTTTAGATATTTGCATTGAGGTTGAACTTACCTGTTGTCCGGCTGATGCAATTGTATCAGATCCATGAGCAATTTCAGTAACTACTTGTTTTATTTTAGCGATCATTGTATTTAATGCCAATGCCATTTGGCCAACTTCATCTTTCTGATCAATTTCAATATTTGCTGACAAATCACCCTTTGCTACTTTTTCAGCAAACTCTAAACTTTTATGAATTGGTTTAGTAATTGACTTTGTAATGTATCTATTACCGATAAGAAACAGTGCTAATCCCAGTATTAAAACTACAATAACCACCCCTAAAACAGATATCACAACATGATCTACATCCGTCTGATAGTAACTAACGGCAACATAAGAATCAATTTCAGGAATAAAATCATAATACAATATTTTATCTTTTCCTTTAAAACTATATTTAAACTTTTTACTCTTTCCGTTATCGGCAATTATCTTTTTAAAAAACTCAGCATCACTAAAGTTAACACCCTCATACGAAGGATGCACAATCATATCTCCACTTTTACTTATTATAAATGGATATCCTGTTTTAAGAAATTTTTTAGAGGCAAAGACATCCTCAATCAACGCCATTTCTTTTTCCTTCACTCCAAAATAAAAAATACCCTCAATCTGATCATTTATATAAAGAGGTTTATAAGCAGTTAAATACCAATCATCAATAACAAAAGCTCTTCCGAAATAGGTTTTACCCGACAAAACAGATTTTACTATCGGCGAATCATTGGGGATGTATGTATTAACAGAACGTTCTCCATCTACGGATTTGATATTAGTAGATATTGGTAAAAAACCCTGAGGTATTTTTTGAAATATTGTAGCTGTTCCTTTCAATAAGGAACCTATTTCATCCACAAAACCATTGTTATAGAGTAAATTCTCACCATTATATTTAATTGCTGGAATAGTTACTTCTGTTTTTTCCTTTGTAGACTGATTTATTGCTTCAATGTGTTCTTCAGTGTTTTGATCCAGAATAATTTCTCCCTGATGAAAAAAACTATCGGCCACACCTATTCCCATTTGAACAATGTCTTTTTTCAGATTTAGTTGTATCTCAATAAACCTTTTTAAATGATCAACTTCAGCATTGGAACTGGAGTCCATTGAATGGATATGTGACTTGTATATAGATATAACTCCTACCCCACCTAATACAATTATTATTAAAACAACAAGCGACCCCAGAATCAGATTAAGTCTTTTTCCAATTCTAATATTGTTTAACACCCCTACCTTCATAAGCTATCCTTCTTAAAATTAAAACAATACATACTAATTATTAACAACCGGAGTTTTAATAAATTTATTAACCTGAGTTCGATATAAAATTAATGGCTCAAATCGCTTATAAATATTGAGTTTTAAGGAATCTTTGCGAAAGCATAGCGGGCTATGGTAAGCAAATATGACACAGAAAATCGGTATTTATAAGTGAAATTCATAGCTTTTCAGTAAATAATCGATTTACGGCTCTAAATTTTATCACCATAGCTCGCTATGTCTCAAAAATTTATATTGTAAATCAATCAATTACTGAATTTTGAGCTCGCTAATTTTATATCGAACTCAGGTTACTATATTTTTACCATTGCCACTCTGTATCACCTATACAGAAACACTTCCAGAGCTATTGGGCTTTTTATGTATAAACATGGGAATTATTTGGGACACCCGGGTTTCAAAAGAAACCAGGTAATAACAAGGGATACAGAAGGTGTTCCCCAAAAGTGCGGAAGTCAATACATGGGTTATGAGAAAATCATATAAATTTTAACAGAAATAGGCTCGAAAGTACAGACTATGAAAAAGAAGAACTAGTGCCTTTTTTGCTGAATATTCAGAATGCAATAATCAACACTATACAAGTGTTGAAGAAAAGCAGAAGAAGGATTTATTTAATTTGACATTCAGACCCTGTTTAAATTATAGCACTTTAGATATTCAAAACTCAGTATCTGATTTAATAGATACTGAGTTTGACTATAATATTGGAATTAGGTTTGGAATAGAAGCTGAATTCATTTTGCCCTTTAATAAAAACAAATCCCGACATCACCGCCGGGATTTGTTGTTTTATAGTTTAACTAAAACTATGCCTTTTCTTGATCCGTAAATAATAGAATGGAGTATAAATAACATTTAGCAATAACAATAAGATCAGGCTTATAATGTTATCTTTCTGTTTATTCCATCTAAACAAACAAAATATCCAAAAAGCAAAAGAAATCCCTCCTCCAAACCTTATCCAAACTTCAACAGGTTTACTTCCTAAAAATGAACTTAACTCCATTTTTGCACCTAAATGAAAATTAAAAATAAACATTAACGGAATTAATAAAATTGAAATTGAAAACAACAAATTAATAACCCAACAGATCTTCCAGAATATTTTATACTTCATAATTATATATCTTCATCATTCTTTCCATCTTCATACTTTGTGTCATCCTCAATAACACGCCCTTTATCATCAACAGGTATTTGAACAGTTTCTGAACTTTCAATAAATTCAAATCCAAAATCAATCCCTAAACCCTACAATATCGCTTTAACTCCTAAACCAACTTCAAAACCTGTCGATTTTGTTGTTGTCGTTTCATAATAACTACCTGTTTTTGTTTCTTTGGTTACTCCAGTCTGAGTCTCCCTTTTCTTTACTGCCAAGCCATCTTGATTACCGGGGCTATTCTCCTTTGAAGTTCCTTTGCCGCCAACAAAAACCAATTCACCTTTGTCCGCATAATCGACAGCTATAGATTGTTGGTCAAATAAGAATTTGAACTCGTTATTTGGAGTAATTGTCAAACCAACTTTCGTTTCTCCAACAATACCAGCCGCCACTAAAGAAATATTAATTATACTTCCTACACTAAGCCCAAGTTGCGAACCAAAACTTCCTGTAAATTTAAAATATATTTAAGTTGTTCCTGTCGGTGCATCCCCAGGCCACATCCAGTCAATGTACTTAAAAGGATTGATCGCAGCATAAACATAAGGACGTTGAAAGTAATAATTAGTAGTAATCGGATCAATCACATGCCACCTCCCCAAACTAGCATCATAGAAACGAGCCCCGTAATCGTACCAATTTACGCCACTTTTTCAACATGCTTTCAAGCTCCTACTCTCCAAAATCCCAACGTTTCAGGATTGCCAACGCTCTCAAAAATAGCATCTTTTTTCTTTTAATTGAACATTTTAATGGAAGATTTAAGTTTTCAGTTATTCTCAGTTAAAAGAAAAAGTAATGTAAATCTACATCAACACCTTTATTATTTTTTTTCGAACCGAAGAAAAGAAAAAAAGATGGCCATATCACAAGTGGAGGGATGCTAAGGTGCAAGGGTCCCGTGAGATAGTTGGGCGTTATGAACGTGGAGACGCAGTTCCTTCTATTGACATTGCTAAGCGCATGGCCGATGCCTTTGAGGTTTCTTTGGATTATCTGGCTGGAGCTTCTGATAAGCAACTTAACAAAGAGATCGTATAGCGTATTGAGGAAATGGATAAACTAAAACCAGAAGATAAAAAGATGGTTTTTACCTTCCTGGATGCTTTTATTATTAAAACTAAACTGCAAACATTGTTGTAAATTAACCGGGTTACAAACCCTACCATATAAAACAAAAGCCGCACTTTTAAAATACGGCTTTGTTGTTTTATACCCTTTGTTGCTATTTCACGGACTGCAAGTCCGCGCTAGCTGTTGGGCTCATTTTATACTATGTATTTACCATGCCATCATCCAATAAACAGCCAGGTTGAGTTTTTTTGAAATTGCTATACCACTTGAGTAACCGTTTTTCCATTTACCTAAAGTCTTTGGACGTTCTTGTTCAAATTCTATTTCCCAAAAATACCCACTTCCTGCTTTTAGAACATATACTTCCAAATCTTCAGGTACATTATACTTATCATTAATCAAAAGAATTCCTGAATTTCGAAGGTCAGTTCTTTCAAAACCTAAACCAAAATCAAAATTTTCAAAATATGGTATGGGATATTTTCCTGGTAGAGCAATATTTCGAACTTTTGTCTTATCATAATATTTGTAATAGCCAAAAGAATCATCTATAATAAAATTAGGTTCTAGATAATTAGTCTTCGATATAAATGTCTTTGGATATACTACATTTATGTTATCCCTAATACTAATAAACAGAAATAAATATGCAGAATAAACACTTTCTGGATCAAAAGTTTTGGTAGGTATACATGATTTGAGCCTTATATATGATTTATTCGAGATTGATTCAGGAAAATGATTAAATAATCCTGAAACTTGATAACAGTTTTCTATTGCTTGTTGTGAGTTTTTTATTGAGTTCATTTTTATCCAATTAAGACAAGAGCTCAATAACACAGATAATAATACTAAAATTAAAGATCTTGTAATCATTTCAATTTGCCTTTCATGAATTCATTAATTAGTTTTACATCTCCTGCATATTTTATCCAGCTACTATGCACTGTTTTACTCTTTGAATTTCGATTTCCATAAGCTGTTTGCATGTAGGAGTCAAACTTTGATAAACCAACTAAAAATTTATTACTTGTATATTCAATTTGAAATCTAACTACTGATTCCATGAAAACTCCTTTTGTATCAGATAGTGCTTTACCTATTGGAGTTGTAGATTTTTCAACAGATCCTTTGAGAAAATAACCTGATTTTTCTGTTATGTAAATATCCGCGCCGAAATTTACACTTAAACACGGTCCATTTTGTAGAGGAATGCCATACCATGCGTTTTTTTCATACTGTACTTGTTGTGTTGGCTTAAATTCATAACCTTGACCTTTCATAAACTCTCTAGCCTTATCTCCTTTAAAATAAGCAGAGTTTGAATAATATTCATCACCTCTATCGTTATATTTTGTTTCTTGCTCAACTCCGTTCTCTGTAAGAGTACTATTCTCATCAAGAACATCATATACATCTTTATCCTCATTATTCGAAGTGAACATATCATTATTACCCATCCAAACCCATCCTTCTGTCATACTCTTTTCTGCCCCTTGCATTAACGAAGAAATAAAAACCACATCTCCTGTTTTTTCATTCTGAAACCAGTCCTCTCCATTAACATCAATATATAAGATTGGATTGTTATTGCAATAATGGTAAGGTGTTAAAGATAAATTGTGTGGTTCTTCAGCAAGCGGATCAATCACATGCCACCTACCCAAACTGGCATCATAAAACCTCGCCCCATAATCATACCAATCCAATCTTACCCCTCCAAGAACGTCATCCTGGATTTCTTTACCGTTGTAAAGATACTTATTTTGTTGGTAATGGGTACCTGCGGTGTTGTAATTATTTTGTGCCATTACCATACCAAAGGGGTAGTATGTACTGGTTTGCACGATGTCTGCTCCCCCTGGTATATTGCTGCCGCCAAAGCTTACACGGGTATTACCCAGGTGATCTTTGAGGTTGTACTCAAAGTGCCATCGTGTGGTGCCATTACTTTCTATAGGGATAGCACGGCCTTCTTCGGTAGAGAAAAAGCTTTTTTGACCATCGGTATATACCAGGTTGGCAATGTATTCGGTGGTTTTATAGGTACCCTGATCATCGATATACTTGGCCAACTTGTTTCCTGCGGCATCGTAATGGTAAAATATTTTACGGGTGTCGCTTATTTTTACTTCCTGCGGCAGGTTTAAGTAGTTGTACCTGATGGCAGTTCCCTTACCCGGATCAAAGGTCATGTTGCCATTGTCATCGTAACTATAATCAGATGCAGACTTTACAGCATAGTCAGCCATATCGGCTATATCGCCTGCCGGATCGCTTACTTTTTTCAAACGGTTACTTTTATGAACGCTCCCTGTGGTGTTTTCGTAGGTATAGGTCAGGTTATCGGCCAATGTACCATTATAAGTACGTTGCAGGCTCATGATATTGCCGTTGGCATCGTAACTAATGTTGCCTACATTAAATTTATCTTTGTTAGAGGCTAAATCCAGTCCTTCACCATACAATGCAGCTGTCAAACGATTCAGTCCGTCGTAATTAAAGCCATATCCCCTGGTTTGTACTTCGTCACCCAGGTTACTGCATACCATGGCTGATATATTTCCATTATATTGCGCCCCCCCTGTTACACGGTCAGCGGTTAAACCATTCAGGTTATTGTAATATAGTTTCATGCCAAACAAATCGTTATCTTCCCCTAAATCCGGGTCGTTGATGGCGGTCATCCAACCACGGATATTGTAATGGTAATCTACCTTTTGCACAAAAGCCTTGTTTTCGTTAGCAGATACATCTTCGGAGTGCAGGTATTTTTCTACCAGTTCACCCAACTCATTGTAACGCATGGCATTCATTACAACAGGGTCTTCTTCATTCACCTGGCACTTGGTTTCCAACAAACGCCCCATGTGGTCGTAATCAAATGTTTTAGTAATAACCAGATCATCCTGATTCGGCATGGTGTGCTTTTCTTGTGTTTCCAATACCTGGAAGGTGATAGCTTCGTATTTGCTATGTATCACATCAAAACCGTTTTTATGGTTTAAGCTGATGGATTTAATGACATTTCCATAATCATCATAGTAACTGACATTTACCAGTTGTGTATTGGCCATGGTCATTCCCGAGTTGGCTACTGGTAATGCTTTTGTCATGCTCCCTGTGGCAACACCTTTTGTTTTACCGGACGCTGAGCTTACATAACCCGTACCATCAGGGATAAAATCACCAAACTCCATCTTACTGCCATTGCTTACAACACTTAGGAAATCATAATCATCGTACCAGGTAACGGTAAGTATATCCGATGCATTGATATCACATGATGAAGGGTAACTTTGATTTAAGGTATATCCATAGGAGTTGATATTTTGCCCTGATTCATATTCCTCGTACATTACATCTGTGTAATCTTTAAAATCGGTACGAAGTTCATCTAATGATTTTGTTGCCACTAGCGTTCCTGTCATCACAGGCCGGTTTAACTGGTCATATTTGGTAAACAGGTATCTGTTTGTATTGGTTACAGTTGTACCATTATCAGCTATAGTACGTAGGTTCCCGTCCTGAGTTAAAACCAGTCGGTCGCGCTTATCATACACCATGTAAACAATTTCAGCTCCGGGGATTTTTTTAGATATCATGCGCTTACGACCGTCATAGGTGTAGTAATAGCACAAATCGGTATCAGCAGGTGAATCTGCCAGGGGAGGAACAACTGTTCGTAACAAACCAAAATCATCATAGATGTAATAGGTCTTCAATATGTGTGGATGCACACTTTCTTTAAGGATAACCCTTCCTAATTTGTCCTTGTACTCTTTGGTTATATGATCATCTTCGTCTGATACCTGAGTTACATACAAAGAATTAATCGGGTAAGATACTTCGGCTCCATTTTCGTCCCATGAATTCACTACTCCCGTATTGGTATTATAATAATAATTAACCGCCTTACTGTTTGTATACCATTCTTCTCCTGCCCCGGTCTGGCTTTCTGCCCTGTTTAAAGGAGAGGCTTCAAAATCGGTAAAAGAGTAGGGTTTGCTGTCGTCATCTTTACCCGCAATACCTCCTGTAGTATTGTAAAAGGTTTCACATGCTGTTGCTGCATTTCCCACATAGGCTCCATTATTATCAGGAGCTACATATGGTAAATACTTTTGGGCTTCTCGTCCAAAGCTGTCGTACACTATGGGTTGGACAATATCATTACCCCCGGGAGAAGCATTTACTTGTATAACCTGACTGGGCCGCCCCAGCCCGTCGAAATATCGGATCTCCTCCATATGGGCATAGTTTCCTGTGGGCATGGTGCTGAGAGGCTCCCTGAGTGTGATGCTGCGTATATAGTTTTGCCCTGTTGATGTGGGCGCCCCACTCACGGTTACATCTGATGTTGCTGTGGATGTGGGTATGGTGGATGTGGCAGACGGGTCGATATAGGCATGGAAATCAGAGCCTGCCACGGCATGAAAACCCGTACTAAGCGTAATGCTTTGCCTGGCTTTTACTTCGGCTTTACCGGTGACCACATCGTCAACGGTTACATTGTCCTGGGCTTGCAAGGCTGTCAGGCTTGCAAGCATAAGGAACAGGATGGTTGTATATATTTTTTTTATCATTATTTTCTCTTTTGAGTAAAAGTTTTAATGCACTAGTGTTAATACTAATGGTCACTTGTATTTTTACATCTTTTGTGATTAACTCACTCCTTTACAAATTTTTGGGTGATTCGGTTATCGTTACTGATGACTGAGAAATAGTATATTCCAGGATTGAGCTTATTGACATCCACTTTCATACTCTGACCGGGCTGATAACGTCCTATCTTCTGGTGATAGTGAATATTACCGGCTCCATCAAGGATTTCTACAGACATTTGAACTGACTTATTAGTTTCCAGATACCACGTGAAAGAATTTTTTACCGGGTTAGGGAACAAAGTGATCAGGCGTTCACCTGCTGAGAGGTCGGCATATTCAGGCTCTTCATAAAATTCTATGGAAATATCATTGCTCCAATGACAACCCATCGTATCTGTAATTGTGAGTTCATAGTGATAAACACCCGGAGTTTCTTCTTTACAATAGGCAAATATACTTTGCAGATTACTGCCATCCTTCCACTGGTATGCAAATACATGTGACGGACCTATGAGTTCTAGTTGCTCGTGAACCAATA
Organism: Marinilabiliaceae bacterium; assembly: GCA_050296935.1. Lineage (GTDB taxonomy): Bacteria > Bacteroidota > Bacteroidia > Bacteroidales > Marinilabiliaceae > Saccharicrinis. The sequence continues at coordinate 12,906 of JBNKRV010000031.1, forward strand.
AGGCCGTGTCGTTACCTAAGGTGAATTTCTGTGCAGCTATTTCACGGATATTAACTGTATCGGTAACCACGCAACCTCTTTTATCGACCATACTAACGTAGTAGTTGCCGGGCTCATCAACCTTCATTTGATGAACATTTTTTAGGGTGTCGTTCCATACAATGTTTTGGTAACTGTTGTCAACGGATAAGTCTATTATACTGCCCTGACACAGGTAACCGGGATGATGAATGGCATTACTTACCGGTGGGCAGTTGAAATAGCTGGCTACAAAGATATCTTCATCTCCTTGTGATTCTATTTCATCTGAACCGGCTTTCATGGTGCCATTGAAACTTCCCGTCAGGTACAGGTTTCCTTTGTTATCAAGTGCACTTCCGTTACTGGAGCTGCCTCCTTCTCCGCTAATGGCTCCCATCCAGTTAACCTCTCCTTTCTGATTCAGCTGGGCTATAAAGGCTTCGCTTTTATTGGTCAGGGTACTTATCATCAGTGTATCCATATACAGGGTGTCATTAAAGCTTCCTGATATCATGGCACCGCCCAGTTTATTAAGTTTGATATCGCTGGATCGGTCGGTGTATTTACCGCCAAAGCTTTTTATCCACTGTATGTCGCCCATGCTGTCTGCCCGGCACACAAAATAATCTGTGAGTCCGTTGGTGGTAAAGGTAAGGGTGTCAACTAACAGCCTGTGGTTGTAATTTCCTGTTATCAGCACATGGTTTTCTTTATCGCAGGCTATACCTGTGAGTTCAACATAGGATGGACTGGTAAAGGTTTTACTCCATTGGGTTGTCAGGGTGCTATCCAACTGCATGAAAAAACCGTTGCCTGCATTGCGCTTATTTTGCACTCCTATTTCAATCTGATCTATCGACAGGGCTACTTCATTGTTGCCGGACAGGTATACATGTCCCATACTGTCTACTGAAAGGGCAGTGGGTTTTTCTTTGCCTTTGCTGCCGATATGTTTAACCTGATTCAATGTTCCATCTGAGCTTATTTGTGCCAGGAAAATGTCGTTATGTCCTTTACTGACCCGTGTTCCTGTTTTGCAAAAAAGGCTATCGGCAAAAACACCCCCCAGCATAATGTTCCCTTTTTGATCAGTATCCATTAGATAACCGGATGCTGCATCAAAGAAGGGGATTGTTTGCACCCAGTCGGCCTTCCCGCGTTTATTAATGCGGGCTATAAATAGTTTTTTACCTTCTCCTGAAATTTTTTGCTTCCCAAATTTCATCTCTCCCTGCAGGATACCGGCAATATACAGGTCGTTATCAGGGGCTGTTTTAATGGTGGTAATCTGGTCCATATACAGGCCTCCAGCCTGCCATAACCACTGCAGCTTTCCTTTGTCATTAAACCGGGCTACGTAAATATCGCGATTACCCTCGCTTTTAATGCTTTTTTTACCTCCCTGGAGGGATTCGGTGAATCCACCGGCTATATAGATGTTATTCTTGCTGTCAATGGCTATTCCATTGGGTAAGTCCCAACCCGGTCCGCCCAGCTGCTCCATCCAGTGCCATATCTTTTGGGCTTCCTGTGCGTAAGTGCACAGGCTTACAAGCAATAATAGGCCTGTACTTAGGAATAATTTATATGGTTTCATAGTTTAGCGTTTTTATTTTGTTTTTTCTGTGGCGTATTTGTATTCGTACTTTTTGATGATATTACCATCCTGATCACGAATGAGATACAGCCTGCCGAGATCGTCGTACTCATAATAAGTAGTGCGGCCGTTAGGGTCAGTAGCACTAGTCATGCCGATAAGTGGATCGTAGGTGTAGGTGGTGACAATGGCACCTTTAATACCATATAGTAAATCCAAAGCACTTCTTAGTGCATCTTCGTTAGTTCCACTCCCCCTTTTCCCATGATCATTATCTGCATTGGAAAGTGTATGTATTAATACTGTATCAACAACTAAATTAACTTGAGAATAATTGGCATTCTCTATTTTTGCGATAGGATAAGCATTCTTATATCCCCATAAATAACAATTAATTTGATCCTTTTTATTTCTTACACTTAATACATTTCCATTGTTATCATAATCCAAAAATTCGACTTCCACATCATCATAGCGACTATCTGAAGTTGTACCATCAAATGGGAAATAATCTACTAAAGGCCTTGTTGTATTTAACTTATATATAGAAGCAGGAAAAATCTTATTGTTAAAATATTGATAATTAATCATTTTGGATTGCGTCACATCTCCATTTACCTTTTTGATTATCTCCACAGGTTGTGAAATTCTATTGTTATTTTTAAGAGTATTATAAATATCTGTATCTATTTCATAGGGATATGTATATTCAACACTAAATTGTTTTCCTTCACTATTAATAGAATAGCTTCTATCTAACTGTGCATATTCAGGATGATCATATTCATAGTACTCTTTATTAACCACTTCTCCGGAAGAATTAAAGTTTCTTGTAGTTTTAGCTGAATTATATAGCCATATGGATGAGAATAAATAATTCACAGGAAGGTAAAACGCATCAGCATTATAATTCGCCGATTGTTCATAACCATCAATTTCACCTAATTTTTCAATAAAGAAACCCCTAGAATGACTGTTGATTCTCTCATCAAAAATATACTCATATGAAGTTTCTGAAACGTTTGTCATATCATCAAGGTCATTTCCTGCCTTTATGGTTTCTTTTAAAAGTTTTGATCTTATCCATCCTTTTGAAGCAAAAGGCCGATTATATCCAGATGTAGATTCCTTCTGATATATAAATTCATATTCTGAAACTCCATTGGGATTATCATTAATATCTAAACTTACTTCAGATACATATTGATAAGCAACACTGCTTGCTTTTGGCCCATACAAACTATTAGCAAAAAAAGTTGTAGTCATCATACTATTCTCACATGTGAGAAGCAGATGTTTTGGGGAGCAATGTTTATGCCATATCCTTCGATAGTCCTTACTATCAATGCTAAATCTATTAGCAGATAAAAAATAACCACTACTTTTTTCTCGATTATCCAGAAGGTTATAATAGTATCTTTTTTTATTTAGAAATATACCTTCTTTGTCTTTGTTTGTGATACTTTTTATTCGTAGTCCTCCTGCGGTTTCATTACCTGGTGGTAAGGGACTGGAATATTTTAGATAAACACTTTTTACATTAAAATTCTCACCATATGTACTTAACTCAAAACTAATATTTTCACCTTTTTTTATATTTAAATAAATAGTTTTCTCATCTTTAGTGTTAGACACGGATCCATATATACCATCTATTAATTCACCATTAATTTTTAAGGTTGCAAACCCATATTTATCAGATTGGATATCACCCCCTAGGTATTCAATTATGTATCTTACTTCTATTTTTTCATTTTTTGCAGCTTTAAAGCTAAAATACTGGTACTTTGGCCAAATGCACTGTCCTTCTTCTTTAGGCGACGGAGGAGGGAGGGTCGTATAATCCACTCTAGGATTTCCACACCCATCAAGGTTTAATTGATTAGACGTTTTTTCTGTTCTATTTTCACTATATACACTATTTGCTTCATATTCAAAGGATGTAGTTCCTCCTGTTGGCAATTTTATTTCATACAATGTTCCAGCTTTTGTGTATTTTATATTGGGATCTCTATTTGCAGTACCAATTTTCACCTCTGCTGTTTTACCCCAAGGTGTCGTCATTTTTTCTGGCATCAGATCAACATTAGAAGTAACGCCATTATAATACCCCCACCAATCCTGAGCAAATGTGTTTTTATCTGGTAAGCCATCATAATAATAAAACTGCCCTAACAAATACGCTCCTGCTTTTGTAATTTTTTGTACACTATTAAGTTTAAGCCTTAAGAGCCTAATGTTTGTACTTGTTACTTCCTCATTAAAGTATCCATAGTTAAACTTATATCTTTCTATCTCTGTATAACTGCCATTGCTATTCAATCTTTCAATAATTATATTGTCTAACCGATAGAATTTCTCATAGATGGTAACGGGCTTTAGATCATTTCTAGTACCAAATTCAAACAAAACTCGACCATTCTCAAATTCTATTTTTTTAATTTTCTTGGTTGAGGTTACAGTAAGTGGTCTGATATTTGTAGTTGAATGTAAAGAATTATAATATGAAGGATTACAATTATATAATTCACAGTCTTTGTATCCATATTCTAATATCCTTTTTTGATTTAAAATATTATTATTTCTATATGAACCCTCAGCTTCGTAACTAAATATTAGACTTTTGTTTGTATTAGGACTATATACCCTGGAAATAACATAATTTTGACAATATGTATCTAAATCTGCATATTTATCAGATGTCACCTGATCTCCTTCTACAAAGGAGTATGAAATCCCATTAGGTAATTTCACGCTGTAATCTGTGCCTCTCCAATCAAAATTCTTATTTTTTATTTGGACACCTGAATGTTGTAATAAAAGCACTTCTTTTTGATCTGATTGTGAGTCGTAGAATAACGTAAATTCACCACTATAGCCATTTAACTGATAACTATAAATATCTGGTTGATATTTATCTTCTTCAATATATGTATCATATTTAGATGAAATATTTAGCATGGTTTTGTTATGCAACTCATCTGCTATTTCATTAGCGTCAGGTACTTCTGATGCTGAGAGACCAACCTTTCCGTTTACTTGTCTTGTAATTTGTCCTCCATAATCTAAAGCCCATCCTAAACCAACCCAACTAGCTTCTTGGTTCACCCTTATTCCACTGGCATGGTAATTTAATGTGATAGGAAGCTCAATATCACCAGATTTAATTGTGTAAATAGGAATTGATATTGAAGTTAGACCTGTTGATAAATTTACCGGATATTTACCAAAAGTTTCAAGAGCTGCAACTGATGGCTCTTGAGGGGCTATTATACTATTATCATTTTGTGCGTTAATACTATTAAACAGGAATATGAGAATAAATACGGATAGTATATTTTTCATTTTATTTTTGTTTTTCACAATTAATCATTAACATCTCTTTTATTGTATATAGTTGGTCTTTTAAGGCCTCCATTTCAGCATTAATTTTCTCCCTTTCCTCTTGTTCCTTGTTCTTATCTCCTTCTATAGTTTCAACCTTATCCTTTAAAAATCCAACTTCCTTATCCTTCTCTATTGCGTAAAGTGTCAACTCCTCCACTTTTTGCAGCAACAACTTATTCATCTCTGCCAAATTCACCCCTTGCTTTTCCATGTCTTCTGCACTTGGGATATCCGGTAAATGTTTATTGGTTTTAATAAAGTTTTCTACTTCAGTGAGGTCTTTGAGATTGTAGGTGTCGGAGAAAACGAAGTCGGCCGTGTTACCATTGGCTTTAACGGTGATGTTGTTGGCGGCGAGGGTGCCGTTAAGGTTAAGATCTTCCATACTGGCAAGGGTAACTTCAATTTCCTGTGCTTTGATAGTACCTGCGACTTCAAGTTTATCATTGGGATTGGCAACACCTATTCCTATGTTTCCTGAACTACGTATTACAAAAAGTTCTTCATTTTTATAAAATGCATTTAATAGATCAAAGTTATTACCTCCATTTTTTTTGTTTATTTTGATTCCGGATTCTGTTATTCCTGTATCAGTAAAAGAAAAAACAGCCTGGTAATCAATAAAATTATCTCCTCCCATTGTACCATTAACTAATAATCCTTTCCGTCCACTATTAATATGTAATTCTGATTTTGGATTCGTTGTACCAACTCCCACTTTTCCAGAAGTATTTACTAAAAACCTGTTACCACCAGGCCCAACTTGAAAAGTTCCATCTGTACGCATTGTACCAGTGTTGTGATAAAAGTTCTTATTACCCCATGTTCTTATCCATTGAGTATCTTTCATATAAAAACCACCACCATAGTCTTGAAAATAAAGACCTCTTTGACCTTTCACCCGAAGCCAACCGTTATTAACAAGTACACTTCCATTCACATCAAGTGCTTCTACAGGAAGATCTGTTGAACTAGTTGCTCCTATTTTTATACCAGTTGATGAAATTATATGTTTATCAGTATTATTAAAGCGGAAGTTAATAGACCCTACTCCCTTTTGCTCAATTTGTGCGTATGGATTAGTCGGCGTTGAGGTAAACCATAAGTAATTATTAGCAAACCTTCCGTTGAAACCATAACTATCCACTTCAATATATGCATTGGCTGTAATGCCATGATTTGCGTTTATACGTTTTTCAAAAAACCAATTTCCAGTAATATTTTCGTCTAAAGATTTATCTGCTACTTGAGCAAATACTCCAACATAAAATATCATCATTAATCCTAAAAAGTTAATTTTTGTCATTGTTGTTATTTATTTGATTATTATTTGTATTAATATAGTTTGTTTGCTACCAACTGTTACCCCTGCCCCCTAAGGGGGGAACTCCAAACGCACATCCTACCAAGCTGCACATCAAAGCTCCACCAGAGGTTTTGCGTGGTTTGGTCTGTAAGTGAATTTCACACGAAAAACGGCTCAATTATCCTATGCATTTTGGGTAAATGATACTCAAATTCCATTCTCAGCAGAATATCATCTACATGGGTGGAGCATAATCTGTTACTATATCCTTGGTTAATCATGATCCGGTTTTTATGTATGGGTTGTAATGTTTTGGTAGGATTTTTTGTGATACGCATTGTAAATAATGTAAATATATTTTGTAAAGGGCAGGGATTATTCTTCACGCCATTATAATAATGAGTTGTTTTATTTAGGATATACAGGGAAAAGTGAAGTTATTCGGAGTTGATTTTACTTGAAGATCTTGTGTTCTTCTCATAGTTGTTTGCATTTGGTTTTGGATTAGTAGTTGTGATCAATTTTCATGATGCACATATCTTATTATACGTATTATAAATAATTGCGTGCAAATATAAAACAAATTTCTACTTAACAAATACATATACAATCATTAAAATGTAATGAGAGTATCAGGATAGTATAAGGGAGGTTTAATAACAATCAATATTACTGTCGACATACTTATATAATGATCGCTTCAAAGATATTTTGAAGCGATGAAAGATTGTATTAGAATTGTTACGTATGGTATAAACTATGATACTATAAGCGTTGAAAATGAAGAAATAGGCTAAAAAACAGAAAAAGAAAATATAATGTTTCCGACCTTCAGAAACAATTCATATGGTTTTGTGATTTAAAGAACAATTTTCTATTGAAGAACTTTACTTCAGAAATATTCCTTTGCTTGATTAAGCAATATTCAAAAGTTATCCCCAATTACCTACATAAGGAAACTGAAATGCTTTGTTGCATCATCAATAACTTTCAGTATTTTCAACAAAATTTTATACTATGTGTTTTTCTGCTGAAGTTAGTTTTGGTGCCAGTGCGGTTATATCAACAGTAGGTGTGGTGGCCATTAAAAAAAGTACTCATAAAGAGCAATTGCTTTTTGCCATGATTCCCTTGTTATTCGGGGTACAGCAATTTTTTGAAGGTGTATTGTGGGTTGGATTAAAAAATCCTCAACATGCATCATGGATTCCTGTTGCTGCCATTGGCTTTCTGATTTTTGCTCAACTTGTTTGGCCGGTCTGGGTTCCCTTATCTACTTTTCTGATTGAAAAGAATAAAAAACGAAAAAGATGGATTGGAGGAGCGTTGATTTTAGGAATTGCTTTGTTTTTAATATTGGGTTATAGAATGATAGTCTATGAAGTGACTGCGCAAATTGACCATCAGCATATTTTTTATACCGTTGGACATTTTAAAAGCACCAACTGGTGGAGCGGAATCTTTTACCTTTTACCGGCAGCTTTCCCTTTTGTATTTTCAAGTTTCAGACAAATCAATTATTTGGGTATTCTGATGTTATTATTTTTTGTGATTTCAAAAGTGTTTTATCTTAAATATATGATTTCAGTATGGTGCTTATTTGGAGCCATATTGAGCATTTACATCTTCTTTATTCTAAAGCAAAAAAATAAAAACCTCATCTCTTAAAAATTACTCCCCATATGGCTATTTGACTTTTACAAATAGTAATATGGGGAATAAAAAAGCCCCCAAAACTGGAGGCTCATTGAGATATAAAAGTAAGAGAGACTTGAGCTATTGTAGCAAAGACACTTTTGAAATAAACAGTTTATCAAAGTTTCTGTCTTTTTTCTCTTTAAAAATACTACCCTGATTTTGTGAGGTAGTGATGATAGCTTCATCGGCATTTAAAGCTGCTTTTATTTCTGTTATTTTCATTTTATTATCCTGGATACTTACCGAATAATCAAACGATCCCGGATTTTCATCAGTAAACGAAGAACCATTTAACGAACGAATGCTGTTCAAATATTTATCTACAGAAACCGAGTCCAACTCCATACCGTTACTCATCCATTTATCCTCATTTTTAACCATAGTAAATGAGCTGTCAGATGGATAAGTGAAGGTTATTTTGTTGATATCTTGCTTCGTTGTTTTCACAATTTGCTTATTTCGGAAAGCGTCCACATCGCGATTGATCATACTACCCAGGAATCCTTCAACAGCATATACTTCTTTCTCATCGCCGGTACGCACATAGGTTGTCATGGTACCTCCCGGACGCTGATAATAAGGATTTTGCTGCATCATCGGATTTTGTTTGGCTTGCAGGTATGAAAATTTACCAATATACAATGAAGCCAGTTCTTCGCTGCCTCCCATTAAAGTAACCAATGACGAAAGCGAATCAGTCAATTCAAACTTCTCCCATTTATCTTTATTGCGTGCAGCTAATCGGCGAGGCTTTAATTTATTCACCTGACTAATCAGGTTGTTGATCAGATTTGCATCTCCATTATAAGATTTTCCATCTTTCAACACCTTCCATTCTTCCCCTTCCTTTTTCAGTTCAATTTGCTTGCCGTTCAACACCTTTGGTTCAATAATAACGGAAGTAATATCATTGGCATCAACCTCAAACAAATAGGCTTTAAGCGTATTAACACCCTTTGAACTGTCGATTAAACGGGTAACAACAAATACAATGAGTAAGGCAGCAAATATGATGCTCAGTTTTTTAAGGTTAAATTTCCTAAACATAGTTCTCCCCCCTTCTTTTTAGTCGAATAAGTTTTCTTTTTTGATTTCGGTAGATTCCAATACCTAATATGATAATGATTGGTAATGTAAAGTTGAGTATTTTCATAAAGCGCTTATCGCCATCATCCAGTTGTTCAAGCGGACGCGCTTTCATTTGCTTGGAACGAAGTTGGATTAACCCGGTATCATCACTCATATAATCGATCGCATTCACCACAAAGTTGGCATTGTCGGGTTGTACCTGACGCATCTCCTGACCCGATCCATTAATAGCTAAATCACCATCGGCAATCACCACAATTTTATGATTGTCTTGTTCAACCAAAGCAGCAACCGGTACTTTCGATAAAGGTAAATCTTTCTCAGTCCATTGTTTTTCAATGTTAAAATAAACCGGAGCAAGCTGAGTAGCTGATTTTTCTGATGTAAATACCAGCGGCGTATAAGTTTGTGTACTATCTCCGCTAAAACTCACCGTACTTCCGAACTGCAAAAACATCGTTCCTAATCCCTGCGTAATCGGATGATCGGCAAAATTGGATAAAATTGGCAGGTAAGGGAAATTGATTGGACGGTTAACTGTAAAAATTCCCTGGCGCTGTTGAACACTCACGGTTCCGCAGTTGGCATCCAACACAAAGTTTTCTTCTACCTTGATCCCTTTTTTTTCCAACCATTTAGATAAACCGGTATATTTAGCCATACCCATGCCTTGTTGCAACTTAGCTTCGACCCGGTTCATGGAAACAAATAAATTTCCACCTTGTGCCAGGTATTGATCCAATATAGCAAACTCTTCCCCGGGAATGGTATCCTGAGGGTTAATCCAGGCAATGGTTTTATATTTGCTCAGGTTGACACTATCCGATAAGGTCACTTCTTCAGGTACGTATAAAACTTCCAGTCCTTCGCCTACCTGAGCCAATTGATCTAAAGTAGCTTCTCCATGTCCGGTGATAAATCCAATGGCATCCTTTTCGGGAACCGTCATTTTTTTAATGGCTGTTGTTAAAGCATATTCCATTTTAGCGCCAGGCTGAATAAAAGGAATAGCTTCGGTTTCTTCGCCTATTTGAACCACAGCTCCCATAAATGCCTTCTTGGTAGTTTGCTGATCTTTTTCACGGGCGTTGATCATTACTGTTTGAATCCCGGCTTCCACAGCTTTTTGCTCCTGAGCAGGGTCTTCATTGGGATTGACAAATTCATAAACCACTTGTCGGCCCGAAATGGAATTGTATTCCGATAACAGATCTCTAAAATCCTTTCTCAGCTGATCGAACTGCGGTTGCAAGCCTTCCGAAAAATAAGCGGTAACGGTGATGGGTTCGTTGATGCCTTCCAGAATATCTTTTGTTGTTTCGCTTAAAGTATAACGTTGATCTTCGGTAAAATCCAAGCGAAAAAAGAACCTGTTGGCCAATAGGTTTATAAGGACTAAAATCCCTATAACTAGTATGATATAGTATTTTAACTGACTCTTTTTTAACATGATGTTTAGTTTAAGTTACGTTTAACCAATGACAGTTCTGAAGCCATCAGACCTAACAAGATGATGGACCCAAAATAGATCAGGTTCTTACTGTCGATAACTCCGCGGATGATGCTTTGGTAGTGATAGCGCATATCCATATACGAAAGCACATCTCCGGTTACTCCCGAGAAGGCTGACGAGGTAATTCTAAATAGAATCTGAAAGAAAACACCAATGATTAATGCCAATATAAAGCCAACAATTTGGCTGGAAGTAATACTACTGGCAAATATACCAATGCTGATATAGGCAGCACTCATCAATATTAATCCTAAGTAACCGGTCCACACCGAACCATGATCAATCGGACCAATAGACGCAATGGATATGTAATACGGAATGGTTAATGCCAGTGATATGCACACCAACAACAGCGTTGCCAAAAACTTACCGGTCACTACCTGCCAGTCCGACACTGGCTTGGTTAATAATAACTCAATCGTTCCGGTTTTATATTCTTCGGCAATCTGTTTCATGGTGAGTGCCGGAATAAAAATAAACAAGGTCCAGTAAGCTATTTCAAAAAAGGGTTGCATGGTTGCAATACCCAGATAAAAAACATCGTTCCCACCATATAGCCAGGTGAGATAGCCATTGAGTGCAAGAAACACCACAATGAGCATATATGCAATCAAAGAATCAAAGTATCCTTTGAGCTCTTTTTTTGTGATTATCCAAATTTGTTTCATCTTATATTAGTTAGTATCAAGATGCAAGTATCAAGTATCAAGACTGATTTACATGATGGATAAATGAACACAGCTTGTTCATGTAAAACATATCAACCGTAAGTGAATCACAAGTTTATGATCATTTGTTACCTGATAATTATTCCTGATAATATGATTTAGTAAATCCTGGTATTCTTAATTTGCGTTTTGTGCACCTGTAAGTTCACGGAAGATATCTTCAAGGTTTTTCTCCTGTGGAGTAAGTTGGGTAAGATACCAACCTTTTGATGCACACATTTTAAAGATGGCTTCGCAAGATGATATTTGTGGTTTACTTTCTACCTCAAACACAATTTGCTCATTATCTGCAAATGAAACCACTTCAGTCTCGGCCAGATCACTAAGTGCTTTGTAAACATCGTTTCTTTCACCACCCTTAACACCTACTTTCAGCACTTCGTTTCGTTTGGCTTTATTACGTAACTCGCTTGGCGTACCATTGGCAACTATTTTACCTTTGTTAATAATCAGTACGCGATCACATGTTGCTTCTACTTCAGCCAGAATATGTGAACTCAGAATAACGGTTTTTTCTTTACCAATTTCTTTAATCAGTTCACGAATTTCAATGATCTGGTTAGGGTCGAGACCTGTAGTAGGTTCATCCAAAATCAACACTTCCGGGTCGTGGATAAGTGCCTGAGCCAATCCAACCCGCTGACGGTATCCTTTTGAAAGCTCCCCGATTTTTTTATGCTTTTCATCGTTAAGACCACATTTTTGAACCATAGTGGCTATACGTTGCGGTAAATCGGCTTTACTTACTCCTTGTAGTTCACCAATAAATCTGAGGTAATCTAATACTGCCATATCCAGATAGAGTGGATTGTTTTCCGGCAGGTAACCGATGTTTTTCTTTACTTCATCAGGTTTTTCAAGTATCGAATATCCTCCAACGGTTATATCGCCATTGTTGGGCGTAATAAAGCAGGTAATAGCTTTCATGGTGGTTGTTTTACCTGCTCCGTTAGGTCCAAGAAAACCCAGAATTTCGCCGGTCTTTACTTCGAACGAGAGATTATCCAAAGCTTTTTGGGGACCGTACGTTTTGGTAATTTCTTTTACGTAAATGTCCATTTTATTAGAGATTTAAAACAATATTTTTTGCCACTCAAAATTATAATATTGAAAAAAAACTGAGTAAATATACACACATTTTAACCTCATTTTAACTTGACTTATGTTTGATTGAAAACCCGGGATATAAATATCTTTTGCGGATAAGTATAATGGAATCTGAGGAATATCATAATTTAAAATCTATACCCAGCTGAATATATAAACAACATGCGTTATCTAATAAAATGCCTTGTTTGATCGTTAGAAAATTAATTTTTATTTGCGGCCAAAATAATTAACAGAGACTAAATAAAACTTCCCCCACACTATAACAAAGAAAGTAATATTTGCCACAATAATTCAATTTACCTCCAGCAACAGTTTATTTTCCCGGGAAGAGTTTTTTGAAAATCAGACTGGTTTTTCAGGCACTTATTATTCAATACCTGATTATAATACTTCAGGAGCATCCTATTCATTTTTGAATAATGCTAATGGATTGGGTTTAGATTCTGACCTCAGTATAATAATTCACAAAAGTCGTAATTTCCCAACCTCATTAAATGGGAATTTAGGCATCAATTATTACATGCCGTATAATGATGATTCGTTTTATTCCTGACCCAATGAAGTTATTCCCGGATATGGATTGTATCTTAGACAAGCATTCTTTTACAAGTCAGGTTTATATCCACACGTTGCTATTGGTTATGTTGGTGAAACTAGTTCAAATGAAAAAACATTTGTATTTATGCTCGGTTTTAACCTTGCATTTAACTAGTTAATGTTCGTCTATAAAGTCCAACTACTGCATTGTTGCTCAAAACCCAGATCCTCATATACACTAGTATACTGCGGTTTGAATTTTTCACACGCCTTGTATTTACACTTTATAATCCAAACACCCGACTTTATGGACTGGTACTAGTTAGTATTGTAAATGACTATCCAAATCAAGCTTTGAATATAAATATTCAAAAGGCTGAATTAATAATCGGTACATTTCAAAATAAATGAGGCACTAAAAAAAACAAGGCCCCAACCTGTAATGCTACTTCTAGTTCACTCCGTTTCTAAAGTAGCTTGAATTTAGCCCGGCATTATATCGGCGCATTTATAGTTTTAATTGGTATAATATAAAACAAAAAAGGCGGCACAAACTGCCGCCCTCAATAATTTCTTATCTATTTCTATGGATTCTACTTATGTCTTTTATCTCCGGCATGACTCAATACGGTACCGTTTAAAAGACCTGAATACTTAGATTCATCATTTAATAAGTCTACAGCTTCTTTTAATTCTTTATCCTCTTTTAGGGAAAACTTAATGGCCCCTTTTTGATAGTGATAACGCTTAACAATCTCAGATCCTAATAATTTTGAAATTTCTTTTCTGAAAATACCCAGATCTTTCTGAACATCTAAAGCAAGCATTTGCTCCAGGTCATCAAATTCTTCTTTCGATTTTTCGTAATAGTCTTCTTTCTTGGCAGTATCAATCAGTTTTTTCAAGGCCTCCTGAGTTGCCGATTCATATTTAAAATCCTTCTTGGCCGCTACAAACTTTTTAAAATCATCATATATTTCATCTGTAATTTCAAACTCGGTAGCTGCCGGAATATCATCATGTTTAATCGCAAACTCAGTGGCATAATTGAATAACATATTTTGGGTAACCAGTGCAAATGAAATGTTTCCATATTTTTCAATATCTACTTTAACATCAGGAGAAACACCACCACCGTCATATACAGATCGTCCACCGTCGGTTTTAAACTCTGTGATTAAAGAGTCAGGAACTAAACCGACACTTCCATCCTCATTTCGGTGAGAGTAGTCCACAGCCTGAATACAGCGACCACTGGGTATGTAATACTTTGCGGTAGTTACTTTTAATTTACTATTATAAGATAGGTTACGCGTTGTTTGTACCAATCCTTTACCAAAGGAACGCTGACCAATTAAAACAGCTCTGTCTAAATCCTGTAAACTTCCTGCCACAATTTCAGAAGCCGATGCCGAACCCCTACTGATTAATACGGTAAGTGGAATAACAGTATCCACAGGTTCCGATGTTGCACGGTACACTTTATCCCACTGCTTTACTTTTCCTTTAGTAGAAACCACTTCAGATCCTTTTTTAACAAAGAGATTTACGATTTTAACTGCTTCATCAAGTAATCCACCGGGATTTCCTCGTAAGTCAAGAATAATACTTTTGGCATTTTGATTTTCTTTTAAATCAATAAGAGCCTTCTCAACCTCTTTAGCGCAATTATGAGTAAAATTATTCAATATAATTATTCCAATATCATCTGAAACAATACCATAATAAGGAACCGGATTGATAGAAATTTTCTGTCTGATAAGTTCAATTGTTAAATGCTTATCAACACCCGGTCTTTCAATTTTAAGTTTTAAAGGGGTATTAGGAGCTCCTTTTAACAATTCACTTACCTCTGAACTTTTTTTACCTACCACATTTACCTCATTCACCTCAATAAGTTTATCCCCGGCCTTTAGTCCCGCCTTCTGAGCCGGAAAACCTTCATAAGGTTCCGCAATCACAATGTAATCACCACTTTTCGAGATTAACGATCCCATTCCTCCATATTCGCCGGTTGTCATGAATTTAAAATCCTCCATGTCGTCTTCAGGAATATAAGTAGTATAAGGATCCAGTGATTCCAGCATATTATCAATGCCGGTTTTAATTAACTTTTCAGGGTTGGTATCATCTACATAATAACTATTTAACTCCCTGAACAGTGTGTAAAAAATGTCGAGGTTTTTGACAATAGAAAAATTTCTATCATCATCGTTATTAAAACCAACCAGTCCAAAAGAAATTATCAATACGATCAGCGAACCACTAATCCATTTCATTCGGTTGTTTTTATTCAAAATGCTCATTTGATATGATTTAATTCAATATAAATAATTTAGGAAAGGCCTGTTCGTCGTCCCCGTTAATCTTTATTTTTTATGTAAGCCACATTCTTTGGTATCCGGATTTTCCCAATACCACCTTCCAGCTCGGATATCTTCTCCTGGCAAAATAGCTCTGGTACATGGCTGGCAACCTATACTTGGGTAACCTTTATCGTGAAGTGGGTTATAAGGAATTCCCTTATCTTTAATGTAATCCCACACTTCTTTCTCCGTCCAGTTGGCCAATGGATTTATTTTTAGAATATTATTATTCTCATCCCATTCAACCAGTTTTATATCTGTTCTGGTTACTGATTGCTCAGCTCTTAATCCACAAATCCAGGCATCTAATCCTTCAAAAGCTCTTTTTAATGGTTCAATCTTTCTGTTATAACAACATTCCTTACGATTTTCAATACTATCATAAAAAAGGTTGATGCCTTTTTTGCGCACCATTTTTTCCACAGGCTCCGATTTTGGAAAATAAACCTCCAGATTGGTCTTATATTTCTTTGAAGTACGATCAATTAATTCATAAGTTTCAGAGAATAACCGTCCCGTATCTAAAGTAAATATTCTCGCACACTTACTTATTGAAGTCACCATTTGCGTAAGCACTTGATCTTCAGCACCCAAACTAGATGCCAAAGCAATCTTGTCGTTATATTTATCTAAAAAATAGCTTAATAATTCAATGGCATCTGCGTTAGCAAACTTTTCATTCAACTCACTTATTTCTTCCTTAGTCATTCTTATTTTAGCTTAAAATGCGGTTCTTGATGTACAAAAATAACACCAAAAACCGCAATTAGTTCTTTTCATTTATTTAAAGGCGAATATCTTAATCCCCAAAACTGACTCCTAAATTTCTTGCTTTTTCAACGAGGGTATTGTCTGGCTCTATCAATCGCGTTTTTCCACCTACTTCTTCAAGAGGTACTGAAGTAATGTCGCCTTTAACAATACTAACCATGGTGCCAAATTTTCTTTCATGAATTAAGCTGGCAGCAAAGGCCCCATAACGGGTTGCTAAAATTCTATCGGCAGGGGAAGGACTCCCTCCTCGCTGGATATACCCCAGAATTGTTTCCCTTGTTTCAATGCCGGTTCGTGCCACTATCTCTTTAGATATATAACGAGCGGCACTCTTTTTACCTGGTTTTTTTATGCCTTCACCTACAACAACAATGGAATATGATTTCCCTTTTTCTTCTCTTTTTAATAGTGCTTTAGCAACAATATCCATATCATACTCCATTTCCGGTAAAAGAATAACATCTCCTCCGGCAGCAATACCGGAGTGTAAGGCGATCCATCCGGCATTATGTCCCATCACTTCAATAACCATTACTCTTTTATGAGAGTTGGCTGTGGTATGTAATCTGTCGATTGCATCTGTTGCGATATTCACAGCAGAATCAAATCCAAATGTAACATCGGTTCCCCAAACATCATTATCAATTGTTTTAGGTAAGCCTACGATATTTAAACCTTCTTTAGATAATAAATTGGCCGTTTTCTGTGTACCATTACCACCAATACAAACAAGAGCATCCAAGCCCAGTTTTTGGTAGTTTTCTTTTATTACCTGTGGCTTATCCTCTACGGTATCCCCTTCTTGCTGTTTAAAAGGCTTCATCCGGGAGGTTCCTAAAACCGTACCGCCCAATGTCAGTAGGCCTGAAAGACGATCTTCCGTTAATGTTTCATATTCCATATCGATTAAACCACTGAATCCATTCGATATGCCTATTACTTCCATTCCGTATTGAACAATTGCAGTTTTACCAACACCACGAATTGCCGCATTTATACCCGGACAATCACCTCCTGCTGATAAAATTCCAATTCTCATTTTTTTATCTGCCATGATAATTGTGATTTAATTGAACGTGTAAATTTATATTAAAAATACCTTTTAATAAAGTAAATGCACTATTGATTAATAGCAGAGGTTCCGGTTTAGGTACTTATTTAAGTATAGTAATGTAGTCACGCATTTTTAAAAATACTTCAAAATCCAACTATTGATGAAAGAAAAGCATTGGAATATCAACGTTAAAAAGCATCTTTTTGGTGCGACTGCGTTGCAGTAATTTTGAAATAACACTTCTTTTTCGGCGCGTTAAGGCTACTAAATCTATATCTCTTTTCTGAATATATTCATTCGCAGCACAAAACTCATTTTCACCATAAATATATTCGCATTCCATATTTTGATTACGATAGGTTGACTTACAATATTCATCATACTCTGTTAGTAGATCCACATCTGCCTTTTCTTTTCCTCCTGCACAATACTCCACATTATGTATTAAGGTATCAAACGACATTATCAACCTGACCAGCTTATGTAACGAGGTATATTCGCCATCTGAAAAATCAGTTAAAAATAAAACGTTGTTTAATTTATCCAGATTTAAATTATAATCTTTTGGAACCACTAAAACCGGATTGCTTACTTTGTTTATTACATCCAGAGTAACACTGCCCAGTAATTCTTTAATGGTTTCCCCCTTACTCTTTGTCCCCATAATAACCACATCCGGACTATACTCCTTGCAGTATTCCGGAATCACATCCTCAGGATAACCTTCTATTATTTTAGTCTTTATTCTAATCCTTTCTGAATTAAATTTTTGAAGCGTATCCTCCTTTACTTCGTTAATCTTCTTAAATGCTTCATCAAGGGTAGCTATTAAATCCTTATCCGTCAATAACTCTTCCTTATCCTCATTTAAAATGGGAGTAAACGCATGAAACAAAGTGATTTCTGCTTCAATTTTTTGCGCTAAAAGCATACAGTACCGAATAGCATTTACGGTATACTGCTCAAAATTAATGGGAACCAATAATCGAATAAGCATCATTATCCTCCTTAGTTGTGTAAATGATTAAACATGAATTCAGATTATATTTATTTCAAAATATGTACGTGGGTAGGTTAATACCATTAATGCGTATCAAGTATTGATTCTATTATCAAAAGACATAAAGCCTTTTACTTTGCAATTTGTGACCAGAGCTTCAGCATAAAATGTGTCATTTATTCTGAAAGTCTGAAACATATAGGTCGGATTTCAGGTTTTTAACCTAAGGCTATTATTTCCAATCCATGATACACATTGTCAATTGCTCATTACTAAATATACTAAAATTAATTTTAACTTAAATCAGATTTTTTTTGATACAAGCACAGATGCTGAATTGCAATTCCGGTTTATAATAACACCATACTAATTGCAATGAACTTTATGTTGCTTTGCATGCTGAATAGTGTAAGTCTATAAAGTGGTGTGTTTGGAGTATAAAGTTTAATTACAAGACCTGTGAAAAATTCAAACTGCAGTATACCAGCGTATATGAGGATCTGGATTTTGAACAACAACGCAGTAGTTGGACTTTATAGACGAACACTAAATAATAAACCATTAAAACACATTAGAATAAAAATATGGATAAAACGGTAAACATTGTCTGGCTTCGAAGGGATCTTCGGATTGAAGATAATATAGCTTTGCTAATGGCTTCCAAACAACAATTTCCTATCCTCTTGCTATTTATATTTGATGATGACATCCTGAATAAACTTAACCAAGATGACAGCAGAGTCACTTTTATTTATGAGCAGATTCACAAAATCAATGCTTGGTTAAGAACGAAAAACAGTTCCATAATGGTTGTCAGAGGTTGTGTTCAGGATATATGGAAATCTCTCATTAAGAATTATCAGATTAAAAATGTATTTGTAAATGAAGATTATGAGCCTTATGGTATACAACGTGACGAGGTTATACATTCAATTTGTGCACAAAATAACATCCGGTTTACTAAGTGCAAAGACCATGTTATCTTTTCTCCAACTGAGATTCTTAAAAACGATGGCAAACCATATACCGTTTACTCTCCCTATAAAAAACAATGGTTAAAAAAAATTAGTGGAGCAAGCTATAGTAAAAAAACTGACTTTAATTTCTATCAGAAAAAATTTGACTTCCCGGAATTAAAAGACGTGGGATTTACTGAAGGAAGTTTTAAAGTAAGAGATTTTAATCCTGATGCCATCGATGATTACAAGAAAAACAGAGATTTCCCCTATAAGGATAGTGGCAGCTACCTTGGGCCTCATCTTCGATTTGGGACAAAGAGCATCAGAGAAATAATGACAAAAGGTATAGATAAGAGTCAGACTTTTGTTGAAGAGTTAATCTGGCGTGAGTTTTTTATGCAGATACTATTTCATTATCCGCATATAGAAAATGCCTGTTTCCGTTCGAAATATGATTTGATGGAATGGAGAAATAATGAAACAGAATTTAACAAGTGGTGTAATGGTGAAACAGGGTATCTTTTTGTGGATGCAGGAATGCGGGAGTTAAATCAAACCGGATACATGCACAACAGGGTGCGAATGATAGCAGCCAGCTTTTTAACGAAGCATTTATTAATAGACTGGAGATGGGGTGAGGCTTATTTTGCCAGGAAATTACTGGACTATGAATTGAGTTCAAATAATGGTAACTGGCAATGGGCTGCAGGTACCGGATGCGATGCCGCTCCCTACTTTAGAGTTTTTAATCCCACTTTACAACAACAAAGATTTGATCCGGAATTTAAATATATTAAAAAATGGATTCCTGAATTTGATACAGACCATTATCCTCAACCCATTGTTGAACACAAAATGGCAAGAGAAAGAGCTATTCGGGTTCATAAAAAATGTGCTGCCAGGTAATTTTACCAGGTCTTTGCAACCTGTATTTTCTTACTCTCACGACTTCAACCCAAATTATGAATTAGGGAGCTTCGTTATATGAGTTTAAAGTGCAATTAATCAAGAACTTGTTGAAATGAGACATAGCTCCGCTATGGTGAATGTAAACAAGTTAGCTTGCGGCTTGATTAGCTGTAATTTTACAAGCGTTTTCATCAAACAAGTTATTTAAAGTCGGGATGGGAATAATATGGCACAAAAAAAGCCATGTAAAAAAAACATGGCTTTAAAATATTTTAAAACAGAAGCTCTATTATATAATTAACATAGCATCTCCATAACTACCAAAACGATACTTTTCTTTTACGGCAACTTTGTATGCATTCATTAAATGATCATATCCACTAAACGCAGCCGTCATCATCATTAGTGTTGACAATGGTAAATGGAAATTTGAAACCATACAGTTGGCTACTTTAAAATCATAAGGAGGGAAAATAAACTTATTAGTCCATCCCTCAAAAGGTTTTACATGTCCGAATGTCGATACTGAACTTTCAATAGTTCTCATTACGGTAGTACCTACAGCACATATTCTTTTCTTATCGTCTTTCCCTCTATTGATGATATTACAAGCATCTTCAGTAATGAAAATTTGCTCAGAGTCCATTTTATGCTTTGTAAGATCTTCTACATCTACGGATCTGAAGTTTCCTAAACCAACATGCAATGTAATTTCAGCAAAATCAACACCTATAATCTCCATTCTCTTCATCAGTTCGCGACTAAAGTGCATACCTGCAGTAGGGGCAGCTACAGCACCTTCATGCTTAGCATAAATAGTCTGATAGCGTTCTTTATCTTCAGGTACTACTTCACGGTTGATAATCTTAGGAAGAGGCGTTTCTCCTAAAGCATATAAAGCTTCTTTAAATTCCTCATATGGACCATCATATAAAAAACGAAGTGTTCTTCCTCTGGATGTAGTATTATCGATTACCTCGGCAACCATTTCATCATTTTCACCAAAGTATAATTTGTTTCCAATCCGGATTTTACGAGCAGGATCTACTAAAACATCCCAAAGTTTTTGCTCACGATTTAGTTCACGAAGTAAAAATACCTCAATCTCAGCACCAGTTTTCTCTTTGTTTCCATGCAGTCTGGCAGGAAACACTTTGGTGTTATTAAAGATCATCACATCATTTTCGTTAAAATATTCGATAAGATCTTTAAATATTTTGTGTTTAATTTCTCCCGTATTTCTATCGAGTACCATTAATCTTGATTCATCTCGATTCTGGGTGGGGTGAAGGGCGATTAATTCTTCGGGTAGGTTGTACTTAAACTTCGATAACTTCATATTGAAATCCGTTTTTTATTATTTCAGCGATTGTATTTTATATATTTTCAGAAACAACATACTTTAAGTAAAGTAGTTGATTTAAACTTCAATACAAAAATATGGTAAAATATACACAAAGCAACCTTTTACGTGCCAATATGCAAAAAGTTGCAAATTATTTTAATTTTTTTTCAAACAACGCAAGATCTGTACTTTCTGTATTCACATACTTCCCAATTCGGGTACGTTTTAATGCAGTAAGATGCGCACCACTCTGCAATGCTATACCAATATCTCTGGCCAAACCTCGTATATAGGTACCTTTACTACAAACAATACGTAATTCCAGTTCATTTTGTTCAAACTTCAACACTTCTATTTCAGTGATAATAAGCTTCTTTGGTTTCAACCCCGGATCTTTACCGTCTCTGGCAAATTCATAGGCTCTTTTTCCTTTCACTTTTACTGCAGAAAATGCCGGCGGAATCTGTTCCAATTCTCCAATAAAGTCCTTGAGCGTTTCATCCACCAAAGTCCGGTTGATGTGCTCAGTAGAATAAGTCTGATCAATTTCTGTTTCTAAATCGAACGATGGAGTTGTGGCACCTAGTTTTAATGTGGCAATATATTCCTTTTCCTGTGCCTGATAGCTATCAATTGTTTTAGTAGCTTTTCCGGTACATATGATTAACAGGCCGGTAGCCAGCGGATCTAATGTTCCTGCATGCCCAACTTTAATCTTTTTAACGCCCAATGCATTGCATATCAATTTACGCACCTTATTTACTAAATCAAATGAGGTCCATTCATAAGGTTTGTCAAACAATAAAACTTCTCCCTCCTTAAAATCAAACCCTCCGGGTTTATTATCTTCCATTATATCCTGAGTATCCTGTAAATTGCTATTGCTAATCATCGTAACTTTATAATGACTGTTAAATCCCCCATAATATTGCAACCAAACCAACTGCGGCACAATAAATTGCAAAATAAATAAGCTTTCCTTTTTTAACGAGATTTATCATGGCCTTACAAGCCAGTAGACCCGAAATAAAAGCTGCAATAAATCCAACAATCAGAGGCAAAGCTCCTATAGAACCTGTTGAAGCCACATCATCTTTCAGTAAACTCAATACGTTTTCTCCTAATATAGGAATAAGAACCATTAAAAATGAAAACCGAGCCACAGCTTCACGCTTATTGCCCAATAATAAACCGGTAGCTATTGTGGAACCGGAACGTGATATACCGGGCATTACGGCAATGGTCTGGGCAATTCCAATGATAAAAGCATCTCTAAACGACACCTCTTTATCTTTGGATTTAGCATAAAAAGTAAAAGCCAATAAAACTGCTGTGATTAACAACATTAACCCTACTAACAGAAGAATTTTATCTGTATTAAAAAGCTCCTCAACATAATCTTTAAAAAATATTCCCACAATTCCGATTGGAATCATACTTACTGCTATTTTAAAAATATATTGAGTTTCCTCATTCCATTTAAACGAGAACAAACCCATAATGAGATTTAAAATATCTTTTCTGAAAACAACGATAGTACTTAATACTGTTGCTCCATGAACAACAATTGTAAATGACAGATTATCTGTAGCTTCCACCCCAAGCAAGTGCTTGCCAATCTCAAGATGCCCACTGCTGCTAACAGGCAAAAACTCGGTTAATCCTTGAACAATTCCAAGAATTAATGCTTCAATCCAATTCATAAAATGTAAAAAAGAATGTTAATATAAATAATCTGTATCTGACTATTTTTTTGGTTTTTTCATGATTGCATAAATCTCAAATGCAAAGCCCGACAAAACTACCATAGGGGCAAGAGTAATTCGTTGAAATCCATAAATCTCCTTACTAAAAACATTAGGGTCATCACTTCTGCCCCCAATCATTAAAATAAAACCCAGTATAACAATAGCGAATCCGATAGCCATTAATACATAATTTTCCTTTGACAAGGCAAATTCAAATTTCTTTTCTTGTTTATTGACCGACATAGTAGTATGTTAAAAATATAATTGATCTGTTTTTAATCGCAAATACTTATTCACTGCAAAAAATGTGGATACCAGTGAAAGTGAAATTCCAACAATAACAACCAGGATAAAAAGAATACCAATAATCTCAATATTATCAAATCCTATAAATCCACCCAGTTCTCTGTGTAAAATATAAATGGCACCTGCCAACATACCGTTGGCAATAACAGCTCCGATAAATCCATGAAAAATACTTGTACTCACAAAGGGCTGTCGTATAAATCCTTTAGTTGCACCAACCAATTGCATAGTATTAATTAAAAATCTTTTGGCATATACCGAAAGTCGTATCGTATTGTTAATTAATGCAATGGCAATAAACAATAATAACAAACTAAACGCCAGTAATACCAAACTAATTTTATTTACATTCTCATTCACCTTTTGTATCAGATTTTTCTGGTAGAAAACTTCCTTAACCTGAGGGAATGAAACAAATATTTCCTCCACATTTTTTATGCTGTCCGGATTGGCATATTCAGCAAATAACTTCACTTCAATGGATGACAATAAAGGATTATAGCCTAAGAAATCCACAAAATCTTCCCCTAACTCATCCTGCAATTCTTTGGCTGCTCTCTCTTTATCAATATATTCTGTAGATTTTACATAGGAGGATGCATCCAGGTATTTTTGTAATCTTCTTACCTCCGCTTCTCTTACGTTATCTTTAAGCACGATGTTAAAGCCGATATTTTCTTTTACGTAATTAGATAAGCGTTGTGCATTTAGCATTAAATAACCAACGGATCCAAGTAAAAAGAGAACCAGAGCAATACTTATTACTGTAGTGAAATATGAATTTCGTAATTGTCGCCTTGTTTGTTGGTTATCTTTTTTTCCCATAATTATTTATTGACATGGTGGTTCGTTATCATTTTGCAATAATGACAAACAATTTGCCTGAATTTCTTATTCGTGCGTAAAGATAGTAAAAAGAATACTTTTGAGGATAACAATTTCATCGGATCATCAGAGTTTATATCTCCGTCCCTAATAAATCCACTACATTACTATTCATCAAACACTTAAAGCTAATTATTCCTGTAGACTTCTGACATTTAACAAAAGCCACATGTGATACAGCCTACTTTAACCCGGGCTGTATGCTGAATTAATAACGCAGATATGACTTCATAGTTGTATCTTTGTGCAAAAATAAAATAGATGAATAACAACGACATTCTCAGAAACCTTAGATATACCTTTGACCTGAATGACAAAATGATGATGAAAGTATTTTCTCTGTCTAACACTGAAGTTACCAGGGCCGAAGTGAGTGACTGGTTAAAAAAGGAAGAGGATGAAGCTTTTAAAACCATTATTGATGTGAATCTATCGGCCTTTTTAAACGGACTGATTGTCTGGAAAAGAGGTAAGCAGGAAGGCAAAGAGCCTGTCAATGAAAAAAAGCTATATAACAATCTGGTATTACGAAAACTTAAAATAGCGCTTCAATTGAAAGATGAAGATATGATAGAGATTATCGGGTTAACCGGATTTAAAATTAGCAAGCATGAATTGAGTGCTTTTTTCAGAAAACCGGGACAGAATCAATATCGGGTGTGTAAAGATCAGATATTAAGGAAATTTTTATTCGGTCTTCAGAAAAAATACAGACCTCAGGATTTATAAACCTGAGTTTGATATAAAATTAATGGCTCAAATCGCTTATAAATATTGAGTTTTAAGGAATGTTTGCGAAAACATAGCGGGCTATGGTAAGCAAATATGACGCAGAAAATCGGTATTTATAAGTGAAATTCATAGCTTTTCTGTAAATAATCATTTTGAGAGCAAGATTAACAGCCTGCCACGATTATTCCGTGAAAAAACATGGAGTTTTCTTGCTGACACTACATACATATCATATAGAGAGCCTTTAATAAACTCTCTATATGAAAATATTTTAGCAAGCCCATTCCATAACATATTTCCAGGCATCTATTAACGCCAGAATGGTAAATAGGGATATTAAAAACCAAAAAATCCACTGAAATAGTTTTCCAATAGCACCTTTAATGGAAGAAGTTAGGGCAATTATTAGCTGCGTGAGACCAAAAAAGAAGTAATTTGCAGCAATAAAACCCAATACTAGTAACGGTTCAAAAGAGCATCCACTTCCCCGGACTCCAATCATAATCAGGATAAAACTGGAAAGTACCTGAAATACCGACATATAATGAAACAAGCTTTGAAAAGTAGCTTTAACTACCTCATCCATCTGAGTATTTTTCAGAGGCTTATAGTAAAGCTTTCGTCCCATTGTAAAATGTCCGATTGTAGCAAATGCTGCTAGTATACCTGCAACTAAAGAGAATGTATTCATGGTATTTCGTATTAAAAACAGAGTTAAAAGTAGAGCTTTTTTGTCGGAAAATTCCCATTTCGTTAATAATAATTAACACAAGAAAAGCAGGTCTTTTAAGACTAGAACGCTTATTAGTACTATCTTTGCGTGCCTAATTTTACACATTATGGACTTTTTACAACACGGTTACTTCGCATTATTTGTAATAATATGCCTGGGGTATATTATTGGAAATGCAAAAATAAAAGGTATTTCATTAGACATCTCCGCTATCATTTTTGTGGCCCTGGTTTTTGGGCATTACGGAGTAGTAATGCCTTCTATTATCGAAAAAATTGGTCTGATTCTATTTGTTTACACCATAGGTATACAGGCCGGACCCGGATTTTTTGATTCCTTTAAAAAACAAGGCAGAACATTAGTAATGATGGCCACAGTAGTTATCATATCTGCATCATTGCTTACTTTTGCAGCAATCAAATTATTTAACATTGATGTTCCTGTAGCTATCGGTTTGTTAACCGGTGCTTTAACAAGTACACCCGGTTTGGCTGCTGCCATCGAAAGCACAGGATCAACAGGTGTTTCCATTGGCTATGGTATTGCTTATCCATTTGGGGTAATTGGCGTTATCTTATTTGTTCGTTTATATCCTAAAATTACCCGGATTAATCTGAAAAAGGCAGAAAAAGACTACGAAGAAACTACGGTAGAGAGCTTCCCTGATATTTTGTTTAAACATTTTATTGTTGAAAATGAAAATGTTGCAGGTAAAACCATTGGTCAGCTACGCGTAAGAACAATGACTCAGGGTGTTATCAGCAGGGTTATGTCAAAAGGGGAACCACAGGTTCCGGACTCAAAGGTAGTTTTAAACAATGGCGATATTATTAAAGCCGTTGGTACAGAAGAAGCCCTGAAAAAGGTGGAGCTTTTAATTGGTAGAGAAACCAAACAAGAGATTCCATTGAAAGAAGGCTACGAGATTCAATCTATTTTAGTGTCGAATACCGAAGTGGTGAATAAAACCATTCGTGAGATCAACCAATGGACATCAACTTATCATGTGACCATCACACGCGTTCGTCGTTCCGGTATTGATATTACACCTACTCCAAGCCTTAAATTACAAATGGGTGATAAAATTAAGGTTTCTTGTAGTCGCGACCATATGCAAATGGTAACCAAAATATTTGGTGGTAACAGTAAAAAATTGTCAGATACTGATTTCTTCCCCATCGCTGCCGGAATTGTACTTGGATTTTTCGTGGGTAAATTCTCGTTGAATTTTGGTAATTCGTTTACCTTTTCATTAGGGCTAACCGGTGGTGTTTTAACAGTAGCGATGATTTTAAGTCGTATTGGTAAAACCGGTTCTATTATCTGGTCTATGTCTGGTGGTGCTAACCAACTTTTACGTACACTGGGATTAATGTTCTTTTTAGCAGGAGTGGGAACCAAAGCCGGTGCACAGATCGTTGAAACCTATAATCAATACGGATTTAACCTGTTTTTAATTGGTGGTGCGATTACTTTATTTCCAATGATATTTGGTGCTCTGGTAGCACGTTTCGTGTTTAACGTAAACGTTTTATCTATGCTTGGAGCACTAACCGGTTCCATGACGAGTACACCAGGATTAGCTGCTGTTGATCCCATGACTGAAACAAATGCTCCTTCTATTGCCTATGCAACTGTATATCCTGTTGCCATGGTATTACTGATTATTTGTGTGCAGATACTTGCTTCTTTAGGTTGATTTAACTGCTTTACAGAAACAATATAACAACAAAAAATCCCCATTTGCAAATGGGGATTTTTTTATTTTGAACCAGTCACTGATTCTGTTTTCAGATTTATTTTTAGCTTAAATCTTATTCGGCTGGTTCAGTTTCCGGTTTCATTATCACCTCAACAGAATCATATTTCTTAAAAACTCTTTTGGCAAACTTTTGGATTGATTTAGCATCAATATCTTTAATGATTTGATTATACTCCTCGGTATTAGCTATAGGCTCTTTATTAATAAGAGAACCTTCAATTACGCTTAACCAAAAACTATTCTGATCTTCAGCCTCTGCCCGGCGCTTCATAAAATTCTCCTTAATTTCATTTAAATCATCTACTTCAATACCATTTTTCACCAAATTATTAATCTCTGTCTTTACAATCTCAAACAGCTTGGCCTGCTTCTCCGGATCGCAATCAAAGCTTATACTCAAAGTAATATGCTCATAGGCTCTTTTACTAATGGAAGGCTGTACACTAACACCATAACTTCCACCCTCTTCTTCACGAATGGTTTCCATATATCGCTTATTTAGCAGATCTGCCAATACACGTGTGTATATTCTTGTTTTAAGATTATACGCTGCATCCTTATAAATAGAATAATAAACGGTTGACTTTGGCACTTCCATTTCTCTTTCAAATGATCTGCTAACAGATCCTTTTGCCGGTTTCATCTGATGATCCATCCATGTTTCTGTTCGCTCACTGGCATTCAGGTTACCAATGTATTTTTGAATCAAAGGAAGATCTCTTTCGATATCAACATTTCCTACAAAAATAAAAGTAAAGTCACTGGCATCCTGAAAACGATCTTTATAAACCTCCACTTCTTTGTCATAGTCGATGTTATTTACAAAATCCTCGTTAAACATGAGCTGACGAGGGTGATAGTTGCTGGAAACCTGACTGATAGTATCCTGGAGCGCCTGACTATTATCCGATTTAATATGAATCAATTGATTTCTCATCATACCCATTTGGGTTTCAAAGGACTCTTTATCAAAACGAGGATGCTCAAACTGCAGATACAACAACTGAAGCATGGTTTCAAAATCTTTAGGAGAAGCAGAACCACTGAATCCTTCAGTAAACTCACCTAAGGAAGGACTAACACCCGCAATTTTACCCGAAAGTTTTTTCTTTAACTGCACGGCATCAAAATTGCCTGCACCAGACATTCGTGCCAGAGTGGTAGCCAGATTTCCTGATTCAAGATTCTCACGACTTACCAATGACAATCCGCCCAAACTATAAGCTTTTAACAGTATTTCATCCTTGCTTAGTTCTGTAGGCATTAAAACTACTTTGGCGCCATTTTCAAGCACATACATGGTCGCATCCACTCCAGCTACTTCCTTAGTTGAAACCACACTTTTCTCCGACAGCTCCTCAGAAACCAAAGGACTATCATCGGCATCATCTTCATAAGCTTCAATATCGGATTGCATTACTTTAGTTACCACAGTCATCAGCTCTTCTTTAGATGGATAATTGATCTCCTCCTTATCCGGACCCGATATTGACAATATGCTGTTGTTTAAATCCTGAAATGAGGACAATTGTTGATGTATTTCATCCAGAGATATTGAAGGGATTGTTTTCTTAGCAAACGCCAATTCCCAATCAATTGATGGTAATGGACTGGCTTCAAGAAAATAATCTCCCAATTGTTTGGCCCAGGTATCATTGGTTATTTTATCACGATCTTCGTAATACGATTCATAACTGCGAAAAAAGGATGATTGAGTCCGCTTCAACTCCGAGGCTGTAAATCCATATCTTCGTACCCTCTCCAATTCTGTGATTATAAGCGAGAAAGCCTCCTGCTCCAGATCCTCTTTAGGAGTTACACTTAAATAGGCTGCATCTTTGGTTCGTGCCAACGAAAAGAACCCAACTCCCATATTGATTGCAGGACAATCCGGTTTACGTACCAACTCATTCAATCGATTATTCAGCATGGAACGAAACATATTCTGAATCATCTGAGTTCTCAAATATGCTATATCCTTTATTTCTACCGGATCTTTTCTGAAAATCCATCCGATGGAAACATTCTGAGCTTCATTATCCTTAGCCAAAACATATTGCATTTCCTTTGAATCGTCGATAGTATAATACACTCTCTCAGCAGGATTTTCCTTAGCCGGGATGGTGGAAAAAAGATCCTTCACCTTTTTTTCAACCTTATCAACATCAATATCTCCAACCACTACCACAGCCTGCAAGCCCGGGCGATACCATTTCGCATAATAATTCCTGAGCTCGTCATACTTAAAATTATTAATAACATCCAATGAACCGATAACATCACGCTCAGCATACTTTGAAAAATTATACAGATAAGGCCTGCTTTGATTCAATAATCTAAAACGTGAGTTTCTTCTGGTTCGCCACTCTTCTCTAATAACGCCTCTCTCATTATCTATCTCTTCATCTTCCAGCAATAAACCTCCAGACCAATCATGTAAAACCAACAATGCAGAGTCCATTAAATTTTCGTTAGCTGTTGGAACTGCACTAATATTATAAACCGTCTGATCCGGTAATGTGTAGGCATTGATCTCCCTGCCAAATTGAATTCCATTTTTTTCCAGATAGTTCAACATATTTTTCCCTGGAAAATGCTCTAACCCATTAAAAGCCATATGCTCCAGGAAGTGAGCCAATCCATTCTGAGAATCTTTCTCCAGAATAGCTCCAACATTTTGCACAAAGTACAAACTCATCCGCTCTTTAGGCTCCTCATTGTGCATGATATAGTAATTCATCCCATTGGATAAAGTTCCATGCTTCACTTTATTTGAAAGAGGAATGGTTGTTTTATACTGTGCTGTTGCAGATAATGATATTAGCTGAATAAGAATCAGACTAATCAATGTAATTCTATTTCTCATGTATTTATTAATTAACAGACATAGTTTTCAAGACGGATGAACACTGAAACACAAAGTCAAAGAGCATTCAATTATACTTATGCACATGAGTATTCATCAACTGAATATGTCAGAATTTATTTCTATTTATTATAAAATTTTTCTTTCCCTTTGTCCAGAAAGTCGACAAAATCATTCACATCCAAATCATAAGCCCTGGGTGTTACTAAATCGTTACCATCCGTATCCAACAAACAATAATAAGGCTGTGCATTTACCCGATAACGTGTGATTTGAAAATCAGCATTTTTCTTTCCCAAAGTCTTTTTCACTTTACCATCCGACTCAGACACCACCCATTCCTCTTCAGGTAGCTGGGCTTTGTCGTCAACATATAATGCAATAATCACATAATCCTCTCTTAATCGTTTAAGAACAGCAGGATCTGACCACACATTAGCCTCCATCTCTCTACAATTCACACAGCCATGTCCGGTAAAATCAATAAATACCGGCTTATTCAATTTTTTAGCTGCAGCCAGACCTTCTTCATAATCGAAATAACCATTCAAACCATGCGGCAGATCCAGAAAGTCTCCATATTTAGCTTCGTGCTTGTCAATACTTTCGGAGTTTAACACTGATGCATTCTCTCTTACTATCTTTCCAATATCAAAATCCTGTGAGGTTTGAGGTGGCAGGTAGCCCGAAAGCGCTTTTAAAGGCGCACCAAATAATCCTGGAATCATATATACCACAAAAGAAAAAGTCAGAATGGCCAGACCTAATCTGGGAACACTTATGTATGCCATGTCACTATCGTGAGAAAATTTTAACTTACCCAGCAAGTAAAATCCCATCAATGTAAATGTAACAACCCAAATAGCCAGATATATTTCACGATCTAATATTCCCCAATGGTATGTTTGATCAGCAATACTTAAGAATTTTAAACCCAGAGCCACTTCAATAAACCCTAAAATAACTTTAACAGAATTCAACCAACCTCCTGATTTAGGTAGGTTGTTTAACCAGGAAGGAAATATGGCAAATAAAGTAAATGGTAGTGCAAAGGCAATGGAAAAACCCAACATACCTACAATAGGCATTAAAATTTCACCACCTGCGGATGCTACCAAAATAGCACCCACAATGGGTCCGGTGCACGAAAAAGAAACTAAAACCAGTGTGAAGGCCATAAAAAATGCCCCCATTAAGCCTCCTTTATCTTCATTCGACACACTCTTGTTTACCAACCAGTTAGGCATGGTTATCTCAAACATTCCAAAAAATGAAGCTGCAAAAACCATAAATATTAAAAAGAAAAATATATTAGGTAACCAGTGGGTACTTAAAAAATTGGCAAAGTTAGCTCCCAGGGTAACAGCTACAACAGTTCCAATGAGAGTATAAATGGCAATAATAGAGAATCCATAAAACAAGGCTTTCATTTTTGCTTTGGCCTTATTCTCGTCGCTGTGCATAAAGAAACTCACAGTCATGGGTATCATTGGAAAAACACAAGGGGTAAATATAGCTGCCAATCCTCCTAAAAAAGCCAGAATAAATATACTATAAAGTGATCCTTCGTTACTCCCCTTGGCCGTTTTAACGTCAGAATTTGCCAAAACCCCTCCCTTTAATTCTTCATCTTTCTCATGATTTTCTGCAACAACCTTCGCTTCCTTTAGTTTCATCTTCTCAGGTGCTGCATTGCTTAACTCACTTTTATCGGTAGCTACCTCTTCTTTTTTATTTACAGCCTCAGGCTTAACTGATTCTTTCTTTTCAAGAGCGGCAACGGAAAGACTAAATTCATCATCCCCCAACACACACATACCGGTTTCATTCGAACAGGTTTGAAACTCATATTCTCCTGATATAGTGACCGGTAAGGATTTTACTTTTATAGTTTGTCGAAGCTCTGCAGTCTTCTCAAAGTAGCTCACTTCTCCATCCCAAATCTCATCAAAATGTTTGTGAGAATTGATTGGTCTGGTTTTTCCAACCAACTCATAACTGGCATCCTCGTTAAAAGTAAACGATATTAAAATCGGACCTAAATCCGGATCAAAATCGTTGGAATACATATACCAACCATCATCTATAGTTGCCTTAAATACAATCTCTAACTCATCTCCAATTGAAGCTTTTGTTTTAGTGAGACTTACATCCCATTGCGCAGGTTGCATAATTTGTCCGAAAGCAAATCCCTTCAATAAAAATAACAGCAGAAATGCTGATATGACTATTTTGTGTTTCATTATAAAAATAATTTACGCCGTTTGAGTTGAAATAGTGAGTTTAACTACCCAGGAATACTATTTACAACTAATTTATATCAATATATATTTACTCTGTACTAAATTCTGTACTAAATAAGACTGTTTTATTTTGAATTAGGATGACATTAATCACAATGAAATTAGAAAATGAGCTTTTCCCATTGTCATATTCTTAATAAAACACCACAGCCCGTCATATGTTTTACATAAAAACTAAATCTTAATTTTCTGCACCAAAATAGTAGAATTTAAAACAATTCCTTACAAATTGAATTACGAATTAATAAAACAAATATCAGAATAAGAGTTAACAATAGGTTAATGTTTATATTTTTTAAGATAAGCAGTTTTACTTTCTATCATACATTTTCGGAATCAGCTCATAATATTGGGGTAGAAGAGGAAATTATGTAATTAGTTTTCATCCTAAAAATCATAATATGAAGGAGATATAAATGATGCTATTTAAGGAACGGTTCTGATTTACAGCTTGTCAATAGAGAACCGTTCCGGGTTGGCTAGTGGAAAAAAGTTTTTCAGTGATTTTCAGGCTTAGTGAACTTTCGCATTTGGCTGGATTACTAACGCGGATTCGAATATTAGTCATCCTTATTTATACCCTACTTACAAAGAAGAATATTAAAATATCTATGAATACAAGAAGCCTTTATAAAAAAAGCCCCACTGGAACAGTGGGGCTTGGACTTTGCGTAATTATATTGATATATTGTTATGCCAATTTAACATTTACCGCATTTAATCCTTTTTTACCTTCTTTTAATTCAAAGGTAACTTCGTCGTCTTCTTTGATTTCATCAATTAGACCTGTTACGTGCACGAAATACTCGTTGTCTGATTCGTTGTCTTTAATGAATCCAAAACCTTTAGATTCATTGAAAAATTTAACTTTTCCTTCTTTCATAATAAAAATAAATAATAACTAATATTACAAATTTATCATTAAAAGTCGGATATCAAAGGTGAAACAAAAAAAATATCAATTATTTTTTTGTTCATTCTATGTTAGATTTTATTCTGCTGAAAATCTGAATATTAGAATCTATTTCTTTTTTATTCAAATATCCCGTCAAATGTACTCATCCAAATCCTATAACCTGTCTTATAATTTCTTTTCTTAATCAGAAATTCCTTTCTTCTTTTAGCTCTTTTAAACGCCAGAACCATTTCATACAAAAATGTAGATTCCTCAGTTTTTTTTGTTTTCCAAAACAACTCTCCGGATCAAATTCCAGACAGATATATACCCTTTAGTTATGATTTGAGAGGCGGTTCAGGAGCCGCAAATCAAAACAGAATTAACCTTTATGATACATCGGGCCGGAGATAACCAGAGGACTTTGAGTACGTACTTGATGATAATTGTACTGCAGGATAAAAACCAAGTGGAGATTGAAAGATCCCTTCAAATAGCAATGGGGATACCTGCCTTTTTGTGAGATGAGTATTATTGCTTTAACTGAACGAAAGTACAGTCATGCGTACCTGAACGATAACGAACGGAGCAACTGTTTTATAGAACAGAATAGATCAGCTTTGAGATAACGATCCAAAATCATGAATTGAATTTTATAATAAATGACATGGATAATCCGCTTTAAAAATAACCCCAAACAACCTTTTGGCACTTGGGCACAGTACTTGATCTTATAATATCAGAATTGCAACAATAAATACAGAAAGCCCAATTACAAAGGGGTTAGATGATATAATCGATACGACAATTGTGTAGGATGACTTGTAATTATTTACAAAAATGTAGAATTTCTAAAAAAAGGAGTGCTTATGTCAATTCAAAATGCAAAAAGATTTATTGAACGTGTTAAAGACGATGTAATTTTCAGAAAACAGATGTACAAGGTAGATGGCATTGATGGTTTCAATCAATTTATCCAGAAAAATGACCTTCCTTTTTCGGAAACGGATTTTGAGGAGGCATACAGTATGATGATGTTTAAATGTCAGTTTGCTGAAGAACACGATGAATTAGAGAATACAGTGAATTTAATTAAACTGGTAGTGATACATTAACTGCTGGTTATATAGGTTAAACCCGAATTATGATTTAGAACATCCGGCAAGAGGCACTAACACATAATTCACTAAAATTTATTAGTCATGAGCTTAAATTACAGACCGCTTGGATATGTTATGGAAATATTGGAATCAGTAGGATTACCCGTTTCGTATAGTTATGATGATTTGGTTTTTGTTGAAAACAATTCCTTATTGGTGAAATTTAACGATGATAATGAAAAGGAGCTATTCTTGTATTTTAACAAGGATCTTGATCCTGCAGTAGCTGTTCAACTGGAGTTTACCTTAATGGAAGCTGCTTTAGATAAAGGATTCCAGTTTGTGAATTCAGGTACATACAAAATAAGAGAAAAGGATAAAACAAAAGAAGAACTTGAACTGGTTTTTCTTAACTAGTTGTCTTATTATGGAGTCAGTTAATTAGTTGTTAGTCTTTGTCTATAAAGTCAACTACTTCGTTATACTCGCTATAAAAACAGTCATTTACGAAAAGTAAACTCCTTGATTTTTATGACATCACAAGCCTCGCATTTGAACTTTATATTTCAAACTCTTACTTAATGTACGGACAATATTTAACTATTAGCAGAGATGCTAATAGCTATTAATTTTATATCGAACTCAGGGTATTAGTCTTTAGATTTGGCTGAACTGAATACTGAAGTTGAGCCATAAACTAAAGACTGAAGACTGAGTACTTCAAGACCAACTTCTTAAAAACCCTTGTCTGCCAGGCCAATACCGTTAATTTTGCGATACAGGTTTAGTGCATAAATATCTGTCATACCGCTTATATAATCAAGAACCGATTGCAGCTTTTGATAGGCTGAGGCTTCTTTACTAACACGGTACTGTTCCGGAATAAAAGGAATCAGCATTTCTGAGTATTTATCGCTGGGGTTTAATACAGCTTTGGAAAACTCATGCAGTAATGAACCCAGAATCTTAAAACCCGAAATTTCAATTTCAACTACCGAAGGGTGACGATATATTTTTTCGTAAGATAGATTCGCACAACTTTTCATAGCTTTATATGTCATGCCCTCAAGGTGACCGGTAAGGCTTCCGGTAAATTCTCCAGCCATAATGCGATCGTAATTCTCTTTGAAAACCTGTGTGCATTTGCCCACTAACTTACCTATAACCGAAGCACGAATCAATGCGATTTGTTCGTTGGTATCCGTTACTTCTTTACACACATCCTGAATTTTAATCTGAGTCAATTTATCTTGCTCATCATTTAAAAAGGCCATTAAAATTTCTTTGGTCTGCTGTGTGTCCAGTATTTTCAATTTATGGGCATCTTCCACATCCATCACCTGGTAACAAATATCATCTGCTGCTTCAACCAGATAAACCAAGGGGTGCCGGCAAAAAACACCTTCTTCTTTTTCTATGAGTCCTAATTCTCTGACAACAGTATGAAAAACCTCCTTTTCTGACTGAAAATAACCATACTTCTTTTTACCCTCATGACTTGATGCGTAAGGATATTTAAGAATGGAAGCGACTGAAGAATAGGTTAATGAAAGACCCCCTTTTCGCCTTCCTTTAAACTGATGCGTTAATAGCCGGAACGCATTGGCATTTCCCTCAAACTCAATTAAATCGCTCCACTCACCGTCTGTAAAATCATATTGCTCTTTTAGCTTATACCCTTCTCCATTTTTAAAATAATGCGAAAGTGCTGTTTCACCGGAATGTCCGAAAGGTGGATTTCCCATATCGTGTGCCAAACAAGCAGTAGCCACAATAGAACCTATTTCATGAACCAATTCATTGTCAATTCCCTTTTCCTGAACCAGAAATTCAGCAATATTGTGGCCTAATGACCGACCCACACTGGCCACCTCTAAACTATGCGTTAAGCGATTATGGACAAAAACACTGCCAGGCAAAGGAAATACCTGTGTTTTATCCTGTAACCTTCTGAAAGGAGACGAGAATATCAATCGATCATAATCACGCTGAAATTGTGTTCTTCGATGTGTAATATTATCTACTCTTCCTTCTTGTCCTGTACGCTTAGCAGATAGTAATTGGTTCCAGTTCATTGTTTAATATATAACGGTACGGTAATCTTTCATTTCTTTATCTAATCTTCGGGCATTTCCACCGGTTACTTTGTCCAATAACTTCCAAAAATCAGGACCATGATTTTTTTCAACGGTATGACATAGCTCGTGTAATAACACGCTATCAATCAAATGATCGGGTAATCGCATTAAATGCAGGTTCAGATTAATATTATTCACACCGGAGCAACTCCCCCATCTTGATTTTAGGTTTTTAATAAACACCCGACTATAATTAAAACCATGTTGTTGAGCCAGTTGATGCAGACGAAACGGCAAGTAGTTTTTAGCACTTACCCGCAATGCCTCTTCAATACCATACCGGATATTTTCTTGTATAACCGGTGATTTTACATCATGAGTGTGTGGATATTCAATGGACAAAATGCCTTCATTAAGCCGAATACGAACCTGTGGAGCTGCAGACTTTTTGATTCGAAGGGCAAAGGAACGTGTTTTAAATTCAGTCGACTCATCAAAAATAGTCAGATCATTTTCCTTATCCTTAACCTTACGCATATTTTCCAGAATCCAGTTCTTATTAGCCTGAACAAAAGCCATAGCTTCCTTTGGATTCATCATAACAGGAACCACAACCTTTACCGGCTCAAAAGGCTTTAGCTTAATAGATAACCTTTTGGCCTTTTTACTAGGCTGAAATAATACCGGTCCTATTCCTTTGATGTCTACTAACTCCATACCTGCAAAATAAATCAAATAAAGATTGAATACCTATTTAATTTTTGAGTTCTTGAATTTTGTGTTGTTGGTTACAGGAAACTAACAGTGAATAACAAATAGTTTTCGACAGATTACAATCATCATCTTTCAATGGTAGGTAGTGTTTAGATATTACTTGTTACCCACTTTATTGACTGAAGAATCATTACACTATGTATGCGCAGATTTAGGTTTACTTGAACTATGCCAAATAAACTACACATTATTAAAAAAATACAAAAAGTATTATGACTGGAGCATTCAGTTGGATTCTTACATTATTTTCAATGTGTTTCAATTGCCGATATTTTCAAAAAACAATTTCCCGGCATTTTTTATAATATTTTTTATAGGAAAAATTAATTGTTAATTTCGGCGGACGAAACAACTAAACATATTATAGTATTTAGGCATTGTCGATATGCAGCCATATATGCATATAAACACAATGACGATATGGATACGTTACCAACAAGGCTTAATGGTGTTTATTTGAAGCAGAAAATGGTTTTTAATTTAATCTCAACTTATAAAGACGTATAATGCAATTATGAAATATAATTTTGAAATAAATCAGTCTAATGAGCTTAGTTTACCTGATTAATTCATAACTATTTTCTTATAAATAAAATATATCTAGATATGCATAAAAAATGCAGATAATCAAAATCCAATATTAAATCTAATGAAATAATGAAGTCAATTTTTACAAATCACCTTACTGTTATCACCATCTTCTTTTTATTTAATTTCAATCTTGTATCAGCCCAAACAACTTATACCTTAACCGATGATGATGTTGTAGTCTCTAATGGAAATATAATAAGTTGCAGTTATGATTTTTCTATAAAAGATATAATTATACCGGATGTTTTAGATGGACAAACAATAATAGCCATTAAAAATGGGTATAGTTCTTCACAAGGAGTATTTGCTTATAGCGGTGTTGAAAGTGTTCAGTTACCAACAACGCTTGAATTAATAGGTGATTATGCGTTTTATAAAGCCTCACTAAAGTCGTTAAATATACCTAACAATGTTACAACAATAGGAAAATACGCCTTTCAAGAAAACTCATTGTCACAATTGCATATACCAAATACTGTTACCTTAATTAAAGAAGTTGCATTTTATAGGAATAATATTGAAACTGTTGAAATATCAACAGGATTAGAAGAAATTGAGCGTTATGTTTTTTCTGGAAATAACTTAACGAGTGTAATGATTCCAAATAATGTAACCTCAATAGGAGAACGTGCTTTTTCATCAAATTCAATTGAGAATGTTACAATTCCTAATAGGGTTGCTTTTATAGGTAAATATGCTTTTGATAACAACTTTTTATCAAGTGTTAATTTCGAGAGTAGCAGTAGTCTTCTGACTATAAGTGAGAATGCATTTAGTAATAATAACTTGACTGGTATAAACCTTCCTTCAAGTCATATAAATTCGGATATTGAATGGTATGATAATGCGGGTAACTTTTATGAGATAGGTAATGAAATAAGTAATTTTTCAAGTTCCTACGATCAACCTTACATACTTACCGATGATGATGTTGTCGTAGAAGATGGAGTTATTGTAAGTTGCAATCTAGATGGCTACACGAATAAAAATATTCTTATTCCATCTACACTTGATGGACAAATTGTTACCAAACTAGGTTATCGATCATTTGCGGATAAAGATTTTTGGAATGTAAGATTTCCAAGCACTTTAACGTTTATTGGAGGATACTCATTTTATAGAGTACCAGTAAAAAGTATAAAACTTGGTAACAATATTATCACCATAGATTTTGGAGCTTTTCAGGATAATGACCTTAAAGAAGTTGATTTACCAAATGGTTTAATAACAATAGGAGATGGAGCTTTTGGATCTAACGAATTAGAAAGCATTGTCATACCTAGTAGTGTTACATCAATCGGAGCTAGTGCATTTGGTAATAATGCATTAAAAAATGTTCAAATTCCTGAAAGTGTTAATAAACTAGACGATTATGTCTTTGAAAATAATGAATTAACCACAATAACGATACCATCAACAGTTACTGAGATTGGGATAGAAGCCTTTGCTTCCAACTATATCTCAGATATTGTAATACCTAATAGTGTAATTACAGTTGGTTATAGGGCTTTTCTTAATAATAATCTTGCAAATGTGGAATTTCTTGAAAATAGTAATTTAGAGTTTATTGGTAATAATGCATTTTCAGAAAATCAAAACCTACTATCAATTCAGCTGCCCATATCACAAACTGATCCAAATTTTATTAATTGGTTTGATGAAAATGGGAATGCTATAAGTTGCGGAGAGATTATAAATGATTTTGAAACATATTATAGAGTGCCTTATACTCTTAGAGACAATGATGTGAAAATGACTGGAGGCTGTATTACCAAATGTACATATGACTTTTCGAATAAACATATTGTGATTCCTTCAATTCTAAACAATCAAATAGTAACTAAGTTAGTAGGATCTTATTATGAAAATGGAAGTTGGTCGTATCCTTTTAAGGACAAAGGATTGATAAATGTTTTATTACCAGAAACAGTTCAGGAAATTGGAGATAATTCATTTCAGACTAATAATATTAGGTTTCTGGATATTCCTAGTTCAGTTAGCATTATTGGAGAAAAAGCTTTTTATTCTAATTCTCTTACAAGTCTTAATGTTCCCAGTTCTATTGAATTTATAGGAGATGAAGCATTTTCAAATAATCAGTTGTCAAGTGTGTTTTTTGAAGAAAGTAGTAATTTGCTTAGTATTGGTTTTAAGGCTTTTTATGAAAATAACTTGTTAAATATTACACTCCCTAATTCTTATGATAAAACTGGATTTAATTATTGGCAGGATGATTTAAGAAACAAGTATGTTTGTGGAGATAGCTTCACTGACTTTGTTTCGAGTTATATAAGCCCGTATACACTTAATAATTCAGATGTAGAAGTTGAAAATGGAGTAATTATTACATGTAGTTATGATTTTAAAAGAAGGCAAATAATTATTCCTTCTCTTTTAGATGGTCAAACAATTATTGGAATTGGGGAAAACTGTTTTAAAGAGAGAGAGATCTTTGGTGTTGAACTTCCTAATACATTAATCAGTATTAATAATAATTCATTTCAATATAATTTAATAAAGAGTCTTAATATTCCGAATAGTGTTCAACAAATTGGTGAATTTGCTTTTGCATCAAACAGAGGTAACGGCAACGATTACAATAAGTGGTATCCTCGTGGTATACAGGAAATAAATTTTGAGGCAAATTCAAATCTCTCTATTATTGGTGAAAGAGCATTTTATGCTAATAAAATAATAAACTTAACTATCCCTTCAAGTGTTTCAGTTATTGATGATTATGCTTTTTGCACTAATGAAATACAGAATTTGGTATTTGAAGATAATTCGAAATTGAACCGAATTGGAGGACTAGCCTTTCTAAATAACTCAATAATAAGCGTTGTAATTCCTAAAACGGTGGAATGTGTTGGACCTGGTGCTTTTGAGGATAATAGATTATCCCATGTTGAATTTGAAAATAATAGTAGTTTGAATTTAATTGGAGCAAGTGCCTTTGATGATAATCCAGATTTAACAACATTTACACTTCCTTCCATCCACACAAACACTATAGTGAATAATTTTACGGATATATATAGCAAATTATATAATTTAGGTGATGTTATTACCAATCCTAATTCAACTTTAACAGCTGTACCTTATACTGTAATGGATATTGATGTATACATGAATGACGGTACTATTACTAATTTTATACCTAGGTATACATATAACTATAAAAAGATTATTATTCCATCTGAATTGAAGGGGCAAACGGTTACTGGAATAAAGGATGGCTTTGACAACAAATCTATTCAAGAAGTTCAATTACCAAATACTTTACTAACACTCGAAGACTATGCTTTTTTTAATAACAAATTATCATCTGTATCTATTCCTGGTAGCGTTACTTTAATAGGAGAAAAGGCCTTTGCGAACAACTTATTGATAGATGTTAATTTTGAACAGGCTAGCACTTCAAACTATCAATTGAAAAGCAATCAATTTAATTCAGGAATAATAAATATTGAAACCATTAGTGATTATGCTTTTGATAATAACTTATTGGTTAATCTTTATATTCCTAATTCAGTTTCAAGAATTGGAGATAATGCATTTTCCAATAACACCCTTGAAAGTGTTAGTTTTGAAGCAAATAGTATTCTTTCAGAAATTGGATTTGATGCTTTTATTAATAATCCGAATTTATCTACATTAACATTACCTATTCGGGAAAAAGAGGGATATTCATTTTTAGGCTGGAAAGATGATGTTGATATTTTATATCATGTGGATGAGTCGATCTCTGATTTTAGTAGAGCTTATTATCCATATTTTGAGCAATTCGCAACAGATGGTATTAATATTAGGAATGATAGAATTTGTATTTATCCAAATCCTGTAAAAGATAATTTATGTATTGACTTGGGTAGTAAATCATCTATTAAATTCCTTGAAATAAGGGATCTGTTAGGAAAAATTCATTATTATGATATTATTGAATCTCAGAAAAAATTACGTATTAACATGAAGAATTATTCTACAGGAATTTATATGCTTAAATTAACTAGTAATAATGGTAGTTTAATTATTAAGAAAGTGATTAAGAGATAATTTATATTAATATTCTAGTGATTTAAGTTGCCTTATTGAAGGCTTATTTAGTACAAAAAAATAAAAAATGCCCAGTTGGTAATCGAATTCTAAGACAAAAACAAATAAAATAGTAATAAAATATTTCTAATTTTGAAATTACCGAACAACGACCGATGGTGATTATTATACCGAAGGTCTATAGAAAAGTGTGTTCCACAGGGCACACTTTTCCTTTTTACAGGTATCGAACCTGTAAAAAGGAGCCGAACAACTCCCTCAAGATCATATTGCCCGAAAATGATTAACCTGCCTGACGCATTTTTACGAATGGAGTTCCCCTATTTACAACTGCAAAAACCCGAGTAATCAATTTAAATTTTACAGCATTCATTACTACTCCATGTTCTTTTCCCTCCTTAACTTTTCGATCATAATATTTCCTTAATTCCGGATCATTTTGAACTGCCGACCTAGCTGCATTACTTAGGTTCGTTTTCAAACGCTTATTAGCCAGGTGACTAACCCTGGTTCTTCCTCTAATACTAGTGCCTGATGTATTTTCAAAAGGTGCAACGCCACTATAACACGCATATTGTCTTGCATCTTCAAAGCCTTGGAAATTATTGCTGTAAATGATAAATAATATGGAATTCACTAAGCCTATACCAACTACACTTCTGGCAAGTGAATAATTATTATAAACAGCATCATCATTTTCTATTACTTGTTCCATTTCTTTTTCTATTAAAATAATATCATGGGCAAAATTGGAAAGTCTGATTTTAATCCGCTTAATTGTCGTTGATGAATTTTGAGTCTTTAATTCTTTCAAAACGATTTTTTCTGTCGTCTGCATTTTAATGATACGTTCTCGCTCATTAATTAAACCTCTCAATTTCTTAATAGTGACTGAAGGTAGTTTGCTTAATTTAAGCTCTTCCCTGTGCAAGTAGCAGAACCTTGCTATTTGAAAAGAATCTACCTTGTCATTTTTCCCTCGGGTTAGGCCTAATGACCTTTTAATATGTAAGGGTGAAACCATCGAAAAAGAAATCCCTTTTCCATCTAAAAAAACGGCAAATTCATTCCCATAAACTCCTGTATGCTCCATGCAAATAAACAACTCACTAAGTGCTGGTATACTTTGTTTTATCCATTTAACGAGTTCTTTGTATCCCTTCAAATTGTTATTTACAACTACATGTTTCGACTTTTTTAAACCTCCTTTGTCAAATAGAGTAGCATCTAATGTTTTTTTAGAAATGTCAATACCAATAAACCATTTGAATTTCA
The DNA here is from genome assembly GCA_050296935.1 of Marinilabiliaceae bacterium. Taxonomy (GTDB): domain Bacteria; phylum Bacteroidota; class Bacteroidia; order Bacteroidales; family Marinilabiliaceae; genus Saccharicrinis. The sequence goes on from JBNKRV010000031.1 coordinate 56,400, forward strand.
TAATTTTACAATTTAGATTTAATAATAGTTAACCGTTTTATTGAAATAAACTAATACCTTTATTAAGCCTGGTAACTTATAATTCTAATTGGTGCTTTTCAATATAAGAGTAAAAGACTAGTTCGATTGATAGCTCTTTAAAACTTGAGTAGCCAATAGTTCACTTTTACTCTTTCGGTTAATTATAAAATTAGTTTATTTCAAATTATAAACCATTAGGACAAATCTAAAGGAGTAGCCAGCCACTAGGCAAAAAGCCTAGTGGAGAAGCTCTCACAGCACCTAGCATACGCGATCTTCGCTCCTTCCTTTCATTTATAAAGTCCACTGGACTTTCCAAATTCAGGAACATACTAGGCGGTTCTCTACACCATGGGGAATAAGGAATTCGATTTATAAAAAAGATAACTGGACATTTGTTGATACATGTTAGAAAGGCTGATATAGCCTCTCTTTTCAAGGCTATCCACTGTAATAGTGGTTCCCTGTATAGGACTTTGCCAACAATCATATAACTATTAGTGGCGTTAGCGATTTACACTTCGTTCCAATTGAGCAATAGCCCAGCCACCCATAAGACTTCTACTCCATGCATATGCCATATCAGGTTTAACACCAAGTCTAATCAGGTTCTTTCTTTTCCTGTCGGGTTTCTTTATTTACCTTTATTTTCTTAAGGTGTTCATGATTTACTCTACGCTACAATTCAGTGATGCCATATACAGTACCTCAGACGATTACGAAGCCACCCGTCAAGCTCTTCCTATTTCGTTTTGATGTTGGCATGTTTAAAGCTATTGATCCATCCTCTTTGGATTTCGATAAGCTTCTGTATGCGATCACCGAAGTTTCGGGTTTTTACTTCACATACAACGTGCTTCATTTGCAGATACCTTCAAATAATTACTAAATTTGATTTACAAAACAACTAAACATATTATTTAGACATTGTCGTTATACTTCCATATATGCATATAAACACAATGACGTTATAGATACGTTGGAGCCTATACAAAAATTACGCAATGCCAGAATAAAAACAGACAATTCAATTATCTTTGAAAACGTAAAAATAGATTATGAGCTTTAAGATATTGACGTCTGAATTATTATTGGAGTATACAATGAAAGTAAACGAATCTCCAATGCATAGATTAAATAGTATTCAAAAATTGGAATTACCTGTTGACTATTTCCAATTTTACAAATCGGTATCCTCCGTTTATTCATCGAAAATTGAAGGTGATGATATTGATTTTGATAGCTATTTTAAGCATCGATTTATGAATATAAAATTTCAGGCAGATTATACTAAAAAGGCAGATGATTTATATTCAGCATACGATTTTATAGATTCTTATAAACTGACTTTAGAGAATGTAATAAAAGCACATTCAATATTAAGCTCTAATCTTTTACCAAAAGACCAGCAAGGATTTATTAGAACAAACCCAATGTTTGTTTTAAATAGCAGCGACCAAATTGAATATGTTGCAGCAAGTCCAGATAGTGTGAAAACGGAATTAGATAAGCTGTTCTATGATATTGAGTTACTTCAGAATAAAGAATTAAATTCCTTTGAAGTATTTTATTACGCTTCATTGATTCATTTAGTATTCGTTAAAATACATCCATTTCAAGATGGTAATGGACGGACTGCCAGATTAATTGAAAAATGGTTTTTATTTGAAAAGCTAGGAGAGAAAGCTAGTTCAATTCAATTAGAGAAGAATTATTATCAGAATCTGAAAGAATACTATAATAATATTAAGAAGTTAGGATTGGAATATGAAGAACTGGACTATAAAAAGAGTTTAGATTTCTTATTAATGACTGTGAGCTCGTTAAAAGAGGAAAAATAAAAAAAGTACAGGCTCCAATCGTAGCCAGCCACCAGGCAAAAAGCCTGGTGGAGAAGCTATCACAGCACTTGATATACGTGATCTTCGCTCCTTCCTTTCATTTATAAAGTCCACTAGACTTTCCAAATTCAGGAACATACCTGGCGACTTCCCTGAGCTTTATGACTGGATCTGTTTGTTGGTTTTTCTCTTTATTTACAATGTGTTTCTTTGCACATATATCAAAAAAATATCCTTCCGATATTTTATAGGAAAAAATAATTACTAAATTTGACCTGCAAAACAACTAAATATATTATGTTATTTAAACATTGTCGTTATGCTACCATATATGCATATAAACACAATAACGATATAGATATGTTGGCACCAAGGCAAAAAACCGAGGCGTATAGACTAAAATTAACTTAAAACAAAATAATAACCTAAATTATGGCAGGACCAGCAGCAACAATAGGCAGTTTGCATGTATGCCCCATGTGTAATGGAACAGTACCACATATTGGAGGACCGGTAACAGGACCCGGCTCGCCCAATGTATTAATCAACGGAAAACCCGCAGCAGTAATGGGTGATATGTGTACATGTGCCGGACCTCCTGATACTATCGTTCAAGGGGAAGCAACAGTACTTATCAATGGCAAACCAGCAGCAACATTAGGTTGTATGACTGCACATGGTGGTACTATTACAATAGGAGAGCCAACAGTATTAATTGGCACAGGAGCCAGTGCTCGTACAGAAATTATGCCTATTAAAAAAATCCCATTCCCTGAAATAAAAACTATAAACAGAGTTATGTCTGTTGTATCAGGAAAAAGTAAGCTTTTAAATGAAGCCTTAACAAATCAAGAGGCATTGAAGAAACAGGCAGAGGAACAACCTGAAATAATAGTCTCCAATCTACAATGGGAAAAAGAAAGCAAAAAAATTGATATAGCTAATGTGAATGAAAAAGTAATGCTTAAAGCTGATGTAAAAGGAGTTGAAGACGGAAAATACATACCATTTCTTATTTATGAAAAAGATGAGCAGGGAGAAGATGATTATGTGGATTCTGTATTAACTTTAGTCGAAAACGGCACTGCAACAGCAGAATGGAAAGTTAAATATGTTGATGATTCTGATGATATTGAGGCTATTCATGAAATGCAGGAAAAAGGTTATACTTTACCGGAATTTGTTTTTAAATATGAAAATAGTAACGGAGAAAACGTTGAAAGCGCAGTATTATCAGTTGAGGATTGCTTGGAGATAAAAGCCATAGATGACGAAACCGGTAATCCGTTAGCCAATGTAAACATTTCAATATCGTTACCCAATGGGGAATTTTTGGAAGAAAAATTAGATGATAACGGATATATAAAACTGGAAGAGCTTAGAGCTTCAAAAAAATATCCAATAGTTTTTTATGATGATAAAAAGGTTTATTCTACTCGCTACTAAGCAGAATTATTTTTACTATGGAATTCAAAATTATTACATATACAATAAAAGAAAACGATACTTATTTTAAAATTGCCCAAACTCTGACTAAGGAATCTGCCGAATATAAAGAGTATGCCGTAAGGATTATTTCATTAAGGCTGTTGAAGCAGGATTAAAAGCCGTTTTGAGGGACAAAAAACTTGTACCCGGACAGAGTATTAAAGTTATAGATAATGTGAATTATTATCTCAATGTTACATTTGCAGCAAGTGTAGGAACGAAAACTAAGGATGTGGGTAATAAAACTGCTAATGAAAAACGAAACATAGAGGACTATAACGACAGTATCAACAACATTTCAACCTTTGGGGAAACACTATATTTTAACATTAAGGAATACAAAGATTATTCTAATTACAATTGGAAAGAAGATGCTGAAAATGGTGAATTCATACATGGAGAGATGGGTGATGGGAAGGATGAATATAACGGAAATAAACTTCAGTTAACCGATGTAAAAAATGGTTACATATACGTTTTTGATACTGATAACAAATTGAAATATACTTTTGAACTAAAAGATGGAGCATATCAAGAACTTGAAGTAAACGGAAATGTTTGTGTTTATACCAAAACAAAAAGTGATAAAGCACCTTGTGCAATCATCAAAAAATTCATTACTGATAATCCGGAGGATGAGCATCATGAATGTAGATTTGTTTTTTCAAAAGTAAAACTGTCAGAAAGCAGGTTAAAAGGAGATAAATCCAATGGTATTCCTCAAATAGATTCCAGGTGGTTTTATAGGCAAGTACCTATTTTAAAATACCAGTACTTAGGTATCGAAAGAGAATTAAGACCCGGAGTATTGCTATTACACGATTATCGAAAGGGAGCAAAAATGCCTGAACTGCAAACCTATCATTTATCATCTCAAACGTTTGATAAATATGGGAAAGGCATATCTATTCATTATCCCGATCCTTTATTGGAACTCAAACGAAGGGCAAAAATATTTCAAAAGCGTTTTGAGAAAAAAGAAGCTTGGGAAAGCACAAAAAGCAGGGTGCAACAATTATTTTTGTACACCACTGTAAATACGCTTATTACCAGAGATAGCGGATTAGCAGGATATGCCGATAAAGAACGAATGAAGTTATGGTATGAGGCCTACCAAAAGGATTTATTACAACATACCCGAAAAGTTCAAAATGCAGCATCTAACCTTATCAAATGGTACGAATCACATATTTTATATCATACACTGTATAATTATTTTACATGCAACGATAAAGAGGTTTGGGCAGATGCCTGTGAAGCATATGCCGAATCGTTGCTTTATTTAAAGGATACACAGGAAGGACGCAATTTTTTAAAAAGGCAGATACATAAAAGAGATTCGTTTATTAATTATTTTTTGGGTTTGGATAGTGATGAACCAATGAAGCCATTAAGCCCATCCGAGATAATTTTAAGAGAGGCATATATTGGTCAGGATAAAGAATCCGCAGCAGTCTTTGCCATACGAAAATCAGAACAAGCTTTATTTAAAATTACAGAAGCCATAATACCCGCATTATTATTACACAATGAAATAAAGGCGAGGCAACTCATTAAAAAACACACATCGATTGCAACAGGTGGAAGAGGAAAGTTAGTTACTGAAGAAATTCAACCTTTACAAAAGTTATCTACAAAAGTAAAAATACTTGAGCTTAAAGAATATGAATTTAAAATAAATAAGGTTGTTAATGGTAAGCCGGTTGTAACTATTAAAGGAGTAATTGAGGCATTTAATATTTATTACAGTCTAAAAGTTTTATTGGATGATCCTACCCATAAAGAACGAAACTTTGCAGCATTAGTTGGCTCAACCCTCGATTTTACAGCCACGATGGCTGAAAACAAATTTGTTCAGAGCTGGTTGTTAAAAGCAGCCGGAAATAATTTGCTTTTAAAAAACAGCGCTACCAAACTATTTAAAAGTGTACCTGTAATAAACCTACTTAGCGGGGTTATTGACTTTTTTGCCGGAACTGATGCAGCCTATGAAGCCTACAAAGATGGTGAGTACGGGTTGGCTACAGGGTACGCATTATATGGTGTAGGAGGAGCCATTTGTGCAGTGGGAACCGGAATAACCATGGCAGCAGTCGAAGGTACTGCAGCATCGGCCGGAACGCTTGTTGAAGCCGGATTAGTAGTTGGAGCTGTAGGCCTCGTTGTACAGGGCATTGGATTAGGTGTTGCTTATTATTATGACAATAGAGCCGTGAAAGATTGGATTAAGTGGAGTATTTTTGGGGATGAAACAAAACTTGAGGAAGAGGACTATTTTCATCCTAAAGACTCAGATGAACTTTATTCAAATGAGATTGTAATAAGAGAACTGTTGCATAAAAATCCATATAGTAGGAATGATGAATCTAATTTGCAACGAATCACTTCAAAGCAGATAGAATCCATAAATCATATAATGTGTGATTTCAAAATTGATGTACAATTCAGGGAAAAAGAATATGGAGGCTCCTACGTAACATTGATTATAGAACCTGGCCTGATAACAGAGAACTCAGTAATAAAGTTTAGTAAAATTACGGCCATTGCCGAAGCCCGCTGGCTTGAGTATATTCAAGATAGCACAAGGGATGAACTGGCAACGGGAACATATTACACCTCAATACCTGACATAAGAATGGATGAAGTAATTAATAATCCAAAGTATGTGAAAAAAGATAAAAGTGGATTGGTGAGGCAAATAAAACAAACCTTTTATTACGAAAAGGATATCGATCGCGTAAAAGGAATAGTTGATTTACAACTCAATAGCGGCACTCTGCAAGGAGTAAAACCAAAATCGTTTAATATTACAGCGCCTTACTCAGATTAAAATGAAAAGATTAAAAAAAATTATAAAAGAAAAGCCCGAGAACATATCCGGTTGTTCACTGTTTCTAATAGTTTTCCTGCCGTTCATTTTTTTACTATTAACATTAAATGCCGTTGAGCCTTTTTTATTGGGGGGAATTGATGATACACCGTTTCATTTCACGTTATTTATAGCCTTGACTTTCACATCATATGTTTTTTTATATCTATTTTTTGCCGTTGCTAACATCTGGCAAAAATGGCTGATGTATATATATATGGCACTGATCGTATTGCAAACAGTTGTGGGCTATATGTATAGATATTATAGACCTAATCATGATTTTATTAGTAAGGCAGAGGAGATGGCAATAGAGGATTATATAGAGAATAATACTCCTTTGCCCAATAATATAGAGGTACTTTCAAGGAATGATAGTATTTGGGTATTTGGCAGAAGGAGTAATGTGCCTGCTTTTAGATATGCATCATGGAATAATCCTCTAATAGAATCCAATATTTTAAAAGAAACTATTACTTTAACAAGGGAGTCTTTCCTAAATAAAATAAAGCAACCAAACGATTTTTATTTATATAAAGAGTTATTAGTTTCTAAAGATATGGATAGCGATGATTATATTGATTATTGGACATGGCAGTATCCTGATTGGCTATTGTATATATATATATATAAGTGTGAGTCAGTGTATGAAAATGGGACGAAAGGTCCTTGTAATACGCAATTTTATAAATTGTATATTAATAAACGCGATAGGGTACAGCCAATAATATTAGAATTGTTTAAAGGTCAATTGGATATTCGTTACCGCAATTACTTTGATTTCTTGCACGAAATTTTATTTCCCAAATATGTGCGCACTGATTTAGGCAACGATCCCTATTTTTTAATTTACCAAGGCAAATACAAAAAAGCACGTGAGGGCTTAAAGAATTTACCTCCGGCAAGAAGAGAGTTTTGTGAAAAAAAATTGGAGAAACTTGGATATTGAAAATGATATCAATTGCATTGTAGTTCCAATGCAGTTCATTCCAACGCATTTTTCTAGTTGTTAAAATTGAATGATTTATAGTAGAATATAAGAAAATAAATAAATTCAAATAAATGGAATTAATACAAAAGGCTATTGCCAACCGTTACAGCTACCCCTTTATTATATTGATTTTTTTGTCGCTTTTAGCATTTGCAATACCAATTTCAAAAGCACACGAACATACCCGAAATATAATATCCGTATGTGAAGTGTTTATTGCGTTTTGGTTTTTTCATATGTACACCAAATACGGTATAGAGCCGTATGTTGTATTAAAAGACAATGTGATTAAAATAGGTAACAAAGAGAGTAATATTAAAGAAATTAATTTAAAGTCAGTAAAAGAAATAACTTTCGACAGAAGTAAAAAGATGCTAAAGTTCGATGACTACGTATTAAAATTAGGTCAATTTAAACGCAAAGAAGCGGAGGAATTAGTAAAAAAGATAAAGTATATAAGGCAACATCCAGAAACTAATAGCTAAGAAAGATATTTTTTCTCCATATTTTAAAAGAGTTGAGACGATATTTAAGGTAAACGAAACATTTTTAATCCATAAAATAAAGGATCTTCTAAAGACTGTAAGAAATAAAAGCCCAGTCGCCAATCGAGTAGATGGCCAGTGAGCTAATAGCCAACTGGTGCACCTCTCACACCACCGTACGTACAATGTCGTTAAGTTAAGACTATATTCCTTTGTAGTTTAGGGTTTTATGTCGGCGGTTCATCTGGCATACTACAGTAGCTCTTTTCACCAGCAATAGCTTTTCCATACTTCAAGAAAGGGCTGGCAAACCCAAAGTTTGTACCTCCCAGTCAAATTTCTATCCCCCAAATGTTCAGCCCTTCACTTATCTGTGAGACTTCCTGTTTTAGCGTGGTATTCGTAAAACCAGCTCGTATTCCAAAGCTACTATGGCGTCTGCTGACTGCTCTGCTCAATCAGCACGTGATTACAGAGCTCTCCTTCCGATTAAAATCGGAACAGGCTCTGGTAAGAGCTTTATCCTTCTTCCAATGCCTGCCTGATTACTATTTTGGTTATGCATCCCGTTGGATGTTTCGGACGTTACAATGATGTGCTTGCTTATCCAACCTCATAGCCTCATATCAGGTTTACAAATTGAATTTAGTTTTTCAATTGCATTTGTGATTTTCGCTACGCTACAATTCTGTCCGTCAGTACCGGAATTTATTCATGTTAACAATATATTTCATAAGGTATTCATGATAGCTATGCCATTGCCGTTTGACTTCCTTCACTGCTACCGTCACCGGTAACCTCTGCGTTTTTGCAGTGGCAAAAAGTGTCACTTGCTAATGGTTCGAAGCGTTACCTCCGCCCACTCGGGACTTACACCCTATGGATAAAAACGACCTACATCCGAGGTTTATTGAAGATAATTTGTATTTTCAAACTTTTTCAAGAACTTCGGGTGTGGGTGCACTACTGCTTATGCAGGGCACACACAAATTGTATATGGCAGACGGGGGTTTTAGTGGTCTGACAAGTCAAACCTCGTGCGTTCCCTTCTACGGGTCTGACACGATTTCTTCCAGAAATCCCGCCCACCACATACAAGTGACCGTTGGCATTAATTAAAAGGACAACTGCAACAATGAGAATTATATTGATAATAACTATTTTGACTTTTTTAAGTTGTACTAACTCTAAGACTAATAATATAGGATTATTCAACAAACTATTTGGGAAAAAAGAGAACTCAACACAGACTGATAATAAAACAAAAATTGACACATCACAGATTCAAAAGACTTCAGACTTGTTAGACAGTGAATTGTACTGGGACATCATTGATAAATCGTTAAAGAATACAAAAAATCAAGATGACCAAGAACAATTCCTAATAAAGGAGATTGGTAAGTTAACTCCGAAAGAAATGATTGGATTTCGTTTGTATACTGACAAATTACTGTATGATACTTATAATTCTGAAATGTGGTGTGCTGGATATATAATGAACGAAGGTTGCTCAGACGATAGTTTTGAGTATTTCAGGAATTGGGTTATTTCAAGAGGTAAAAACACATATCTAAAAGCAAAAGAAAATCCTGATTATTTAATAAATGAGGCCGTTGAAGGGGTAGAATTTTATGATTTTGAGAGTTTTTGGTACGTTGCATTGGAAGCATTTCAAAAGAAGACGGGTAAGGATTTATATGATTACATAGATTACGACAATTTTAAAATGGGAGAAGGAAACTATCCGCAATTTGAATTTACTTGGGAAGAAGATAATCCTGAAAGCATGAAAAAGATTTGTCCGAAATTATTTGAAAAATGGAATGATTAAGGAATAACTAATGCCAACAACGCATTATAAATAATTGCCATATATCAGTAATATCAAGGGTTGTATCCCGTATTAGCATCGTGTGTTCTGATAATTCTGAAGCCCGGAATCACCCACATTTGCATATACTTGTACGTTGGGCATAATTGAGGGAGATGTAGCCGGGAATCTAAAATTTATTACTTTGAAAAAATAGAAAAATGATTAAATCTATGAAATTAGAAAACTTCTTTTTTGATAATTAATGTTTTATAAGATTTTTCTCCCTTGGTAATCTTTCTTATTCAGATTGTAATAAACCCTATTAAAACACTTATTATCAAGGTTTTAAGTAATTTATTTGCCAGTTATTTTGCTGATTTTCAGATAGTTATTAACATTTATAACGAACTATTGAAATAAGCACAATGGTAAAAATGTTGCGGGCAAATACAAAACTAGTGTCAAGTCAAGCATAATCTTACGTACCAAGCATTGTTGTTTTTTGTTTTTGTTCATGATAAAAAGATTCACGTAGCTACGGCTATGCTTACTTTTTCTAATTTCACAAAATTCAAAAAACAACTGCAACTTACACGAAATCTCACACTTGACTTGACACCAGGGGCTTTCCTTGCTGTAATTGAAGACTCCACAGATACCGGACAGTTAACCCGTATGTTAAATTTTTTATGCTAAAAACTGGAGATGGTGAATTCTGTATATATATTTGTACCCAATAATAATTATACAACAACTTCATGCTCAATTCATATTACAAGATACTAAAACGTTTAAAAAAACTGACTGTTGCTTTATTAACGATAACTTCTCTGCACATTTTTGGTGTGGCCTGCTCAAGTAAGTCCGGCAGCCTGGAAACGTCAGCAGCAACAAGTACAAATGTAGATATCACCCCGGTGGTAGATTCTTTATTGGACATTGAAAACATCGATGAAGCCCGAAATACGATTGCACAGCAAATAGATACCACCAAACCATTGGCAGACACCATTTTGTATTCATATTATTTTAATTTGGGCAAGGTGTTGCATGAGAAAGAAAAAAACGATAGTGCGTTGTTATGCTGGAACAGGGCAAAAAATATTGCAGAAAACATTGCCCGGCACGACTTAATAATAGATGCCAATAACAGGCTTGTAAATACATATTCAAATTTGATGCAACTAGAAAAATCCATGGAGATCGGCCTCCAAAGCATCAAACTGGCAAATTCATATCATCCGGAGAAACTAAGGCCCATATATGAGGAACAAGCCAGGATTTATTTTCTGCTTAATCAGGCAAGTAATGAAGCAATGAATTGTCTGAAAAAAGCTTTAGCCTTATCCGAAAACGAAAAAGACTCGGCCAGTTATGCCAGGTTATGTTTTAAAATATCTACTGTTTTTCATGCAAGTTCTGAATTAGATTCGGCTGAGATCTATCTCAGAAAAGCCATTGGTTATTTGGAGTCGGTAGGTGCAGATAATTTAGGGAATGCATACACGACTATGGGAAATATATATTCCGATCGGGGAAAATTCAGAGAATCAATCCCTTACTTTTTAAAGTCGCTCAAAATAAGAAAGGAACGTAATAAATCGATTGATTTTGTATTCTTTAATTTAGGTTCCGTTTACCAGAAAATGGGCAAAAGCGATTCTGCAATTTATTACCTGAGAAAATCCCTTGAATATTACGGGGATCAGGATTACAGGAAAAAGCTGGCATATAAACAATTGGCACAGAACTACAATGATATAGGAAATTATAAGTTAGCACTGGAAAGTTATGTGTCCTATATGGATCTCCGCGAAAAAGAATATGATAAAAACCTGGAACTCAGTTTGAATGATTTGGAAGAGAAATACAAATCGAAGGAAAAAGAACAGAAAATTGAAGAGCTTAATAAAGAAATGGCTTTTGAGCGCAAAGTTAAATCGCAACAAAAAGTTATTATCATAGTGCTTATTGCGTTTTTTGTGTCGGTAGTACTGGGAACCTTGTTTTACTTTAAACAAAAAATTTCAAGAGAAAAGCGTGAACAGGTTCTTTTAGAGCAGCGGTTGCTCCGCTCGCAGATGAACCCGCACTTTATCTTAAATACATTTACTGCTATTCAATATTTTATCTCGAACAACCAAAATACACAGGCAAACAAGTACCTGGTAAAGTTTAGCCGTTTGTTGCGGTTAAGTCTCGATAATTCCATTTCCTCTTTCGTGGCTATCCAGGATGAAATTGAGGCCATTCAACATTACCTTGATCTACAGATTATGCGGTTTGACCGTAGTTTTAATTATAACCTAAAAGTGTACAATAACTTCGAAGAAGATTTTGTTTTCATTCCCCCAATGCTTATACAACCCTTTGTAGAAAACGCCATAGAACACGGTTTTAAAGGATTGGACAAAGGAGGTGAAGTAGATGTTACTATACATAAAAAAAGTGCATATATTGAATGCCTGATAGAGGATAATGGAACAGGGAAGACAGATAACCACCAAAACAACAGGCAACAGGACAAACGGTCGCTCTCTACCCAAATTACCCGCAAAAGATTAAAGTACCTAAGCCGGCGCTTAAAAACCGATGCTTCACTTGAAATACTGGGAAAAGGTGAAGGCTCAGATGGTTCGGGATTAATTGTGAAGCTGAAAATTCCTTTTAAAACAGAAAATCATGCTTAAAGTACTTGTTATCGATGACGAGCCCCTTATTCGTAAGCTTATTATTCAATACCTGGCGGATTATAGCGAATTAATTGTGGCAGGCGATTGCGGCAGCGTGGCCGAAGGCAAAGTGCTGATTAACTCTTGCAAGCCTGATGTTGTTTTTCTCGATATTCAGCTTTCAGATGGCACCGGGTTCAAGCTGCTAAAGGAGATTGAACACATCAACTTTAAATTATTGTTTATTACATCATACGAGCAGTATGCCATAAAAGCAATAAAAAGCGGTGCTTTTGATTACATCTTAAAACCATTGGATACAGAAGAACTTGATGTAGCCATAAAAAGACTGCTTTCGGTTACGGATGTCCGGGAAAAAATCAACGAACGGTTACAAGTTGCACAGGACAACCTTGCAGGAAGGCGCCATCAAATAACCCTGCGGTTTAACGATTGCCTGCGGATTATTAAAATTGCAGATATTATGTACTGCCAGTCCGACACGGGTTATACTTTTTTTTACCTCGCGCAAAATGAAAAAATAGTTGTTTCAAAAGGGTTAAAAGAATACGAAAAACTATTGCCCGAAGATGCTTTTTTGCGTATACATAAATCGTATCTTGTAAATACTGCCTATATAAAAGAATACATGAAAGAAGGCTATATCCGCCTGTCTAACAATGTATCCCTCCCTGTTGCAGTGCGCCGAAAAGAAGATATCCTAAAGTTTTTTCAATAATACCCCAGCACTTATTAAGTTATGCCATAAGAGCTTTTTTGCGAAATTCCACCGGTAATAAACGAAAAACAAACAGGCGTAAACGAAAAAAGATTCATCACGGCCGATAAACTATTAGTTGTTTCAGAATTAGCAATGAGAAGCTTAATTCACATCCAAAACAACTAATATTTATCAATGATGAACAAACAGGATTTTATAGAAAGCCTAAACAATGTAGAAGGATTTAAAAAATTTGTAAAACCAGTTTTTCTTTTCTTCGGAAGAAAAGCTGCACAAAAATCATTCGATATTTATCATACTGCTGAAGAAACCAGTGTGCTGGAGCCAAAATTACTTGCCCGCTTCGAATATGAGGAGAATAAATATCTGATTATTGCCTATTCTACAAAGGGAGAAATTGCACCTGCTAAATTAGATGAGCTAAAGAAACAAGCAGAACAAATCGAATTAGGTACTGTGCGCTACGAATCTGTTGGATTTGGTGGTTTAATGAAGTATAGGGGCGATTGGGATTATCAGCCAAGTAAAGTTGGTACAATTGATAGTTTGGGAAATCCTGATAAGGGGCTTTATGTTGGAGCTGTTGTCGATGCAAAAAAGGGCTTTAATAAGGTTCCGTATGTCATATATGCCTTGAAAGATGGTAAAAGGTATTTTTGCGCAGTTCCCGATTATTACCTCGATTAAACCCGGAATCCTCATTTATCAATAAAAGCCTGAAGCACAGATGTAAATAAACAGTTGTTAGCCTTTATTACAAATGAACCAAAGTGCTATAGATGGACTGTTCTATACGAATAATTTATTTAAAACGAGGTATCCGAAAATCGCAAGAATAGGAATACTAAGCAGTTGCCTGCAATAGCAAAGAACGATAGTACATAAATGAAAAATTATATGAAAAACACCTTGATTATTTCAATACTACTTATTTGTCAGATAAATCTATATTCACAGGATGATTTTTATAATTATCCTGAGATATTAGAAAATTCATTGAATGGATTAAAAATTATTAGTGATGAATGGATTAGTAATCAATTTATTTGCTCCGAGTCTGAAAAATTTATTTCAGTTAAGCAAATTCAAGACAGGATAATTGCAATAAGTGTGGATGAATCAAACCCTTCTTTTCCTTTTTATTTATCTGACTTTGGTCTAAATGGTGATTTAAAGAATAAACTCGAATTAAAGGATGCTGACTACAGTATAGCGAATATTAATAATTTGCAATTGAAAGATGGTCAGATTCACTTTTTTGTTTCCAAGTATAAAAAAGAAGAATTCATTTATGATATGTCAAAAGCAGAGTATAAAAAAACAATTCCAGAAGTGATAAATTGGGATAACGTGGAAGATTACCGATCTGATTATTTTATTAATTCTCCATCAAAAAAATATCAAATTGAGTTTAGAGAAACTGATCTTATTTATAAGGATTTAAAAATGAATAGATGTGAAACATTAATATCTCAAGATTATGATGGCACATGGTCTTTTGGGACTGGATTCTGGAGTGAAGATGAATCCAAATTTTATTTCGATAATTCAGGAGCAGTAGCATGTATTTGGGAGCTTGATTTAGAGAGAAAAACAATTAACAAAATAGTTCCTGACCATTGGGCAACTAACCCCACTTTGATAAATGATGGTAAGACTATGAAAATAATGTATTGCTTAGAAAATTGTATAATGATTGTTGAACCAAAACAATAAGCTACTGCAGGTAATATGCGGTATAATTAATAAGGGTTTATCTTCTGTGAGCTTCCTCTGGTCGGTTCAGTGGTTTGCGAGGCGTAGTAACCCACACCAAATTTTACTGTAACTTGATAAGTAAAAGCCCGCAATCCCTTACTAACCATACCGACAACCGTTTCCAATCATGTGATAAAAGGGAAACATATAAAGTATCATACGAAGAATACAATTTTATTAATAATTCTGATTATAAAATAAACATAAAAGCTATTTCAAAAATTGATAATGAAATATATAGTAGTATCTATAATATTTCGTTAGATAGTACTCTTACTCTGGAGTTAGGCAACATTAAAAGTAAACACAGTTGAAAATAAGATTAACAATATTAGCATTTATCATATCATTAACTACAAGTATAGCCCAGAATCCAATTCATTATTACTTGACAAATGATATTTCTTATAATAATCATGAATTAAAAGCTGTGGTTAATGATAAGGTATTTAGTTTAATCAATAAGGATGAAAATCTTTGCATAGGTATTGAAAAAATAGGTGATTTTAACAAGAATGGTTATGAAGATGTTTTAGTAGAAATCATAAATGGTTGTGGTGGAAATTGCTGTGGTAACAGCTACCAAATATTTAGCTTTAACGGTCAGGTATTTAAAGAAACTAAGCAAGTCGGGTATGACTGGGATGGAATTGAAATTTCTGAATCTTCTGTGGAATTTAATTTTATTGTACAGACCGTTAATGAGGGAGTTGGAAACACAGAAATGTGCAGCGATAAAACGGAAACCTTTCGTCTTAAAGATTATGATTTAGAATTAATAAATGTTGTAGAAGATCAAAAACTTACTTCAATTACAGAATTAAAAGCTAGTGATTTTGTAGGTAGAGAGAACGAAGTTCTGTTTCTAACTTATGATTTAGACGGAGATGGAAAAGAAGACAAACTCACCTGCTCATATTGGGAAAGATGGGGGCGAATAACCAATTGGGAAATTAAATTTGGGAATGGAAAATCTTTTAAAGGAACATCATCACCAAAAAGAATTGGGGTAATGAATACTAAAACTAATAATGTTAATGACTTGGTTTTAGAATGTGATGAAATACTAAAGTGGAAAGGATTGAAATATGAATAACGTTGCCTAACATTTTATGTAAGTAATAGCAGGTAAAGTACTAAATATCAAGGTTTGTGTCCCGTTCAAACTGCGTAGCGGTTTGAACGGGAAAGTGCCACGCAATCTGCCACTACTCATACAAGTTATCGTTAGGCTTCATGCCATACACAACCTTTAATGAAAGGAAATTATAATGAAAAAAACAGACAATCTTCTAGTGGGAATTATATTCATTTTTTTGATTGGGTGTAACCTGAGTACTTCTGAAAATCGAGATAAGGAAAACGGCAATAATCAAAACCATAATAAATTAGAGCAAACTGGTAATATAGACACCGTATCATCGGAAAAAATTCTTACTGAAGAAATATCGCCTGCAATAGATCCGAAAATTCAGGCCTTACTCGAAAAAACCAAAGTTTTACAAGTGCCATTGTTATATACATTCGAGGATAACTTTAATATTAATAACGTATCGGAAAATCCAGATCCATTCTCTGATGAAATGTTTGCTTTACTGTCTATTGAAAAGATAAACTACTGGGAAAGTGATATAAGAGAATATTTGTGGCTATCATACCAGGTAAATTTATCAACAAATTATAAAACTTTGATTTTTACATTCTATACAGGAGGTGAAGGAGAACACATACTTGTAAATTACTCAAATAACTTTGAATATATAGATTCTAAACTAATTACTTATGAAGACTATGTTGAAGGGTATTACTCAGCGAAATCATGGCTGGATAATGATAAAATTATTCTATATGAATCCTCCTATTCTGGTGATTCATATACTGATGATACAACCTACTTTAGAATAGATGATCAGGGAAAAATAGATACTTTAATTTCAGAAAGTGAACCCTCTGAAGGAAGCATAGCTTATAAAAAAGAGGTACTTGATTTTAATAAAGATACGATAATATCACAAATTTTGGAAGAGGGATACAGTTCGGAGGATTTTAATGTGAAAACTTTCAATTTCCTATTTGCAGAGCTGAAAGTTGACAAAGTTCAATTTGAGGATTTTATTGCATATGACCCTATTTTTATCCGAAGAACGCTAGAGCCTGATGAGAAATGCTTTAGGTCTGTCCATTATATTGACAGAGGGATTGAAACTCCCGACTATATGTGCGTGCTAAATAAGTTATACAGCGACTTTGACAGGACCCCCGATAATATTTCAAAAGTATTTAATGAAAAAATACTTGATCATATAGCTTTATTGTTCAATATAGATGTTTTATCTAAAGATTATAAGGTGTATGGAGTTCTAAAAGGATTATTAATGACTTATGAAGAGATGGATGACTCTGAATGCAGGAGGCTTTGCCCCATTCTTTATGATACGGAGAAAGATTATTGGGTCAACCAAAAAGTTTTCTCAGATAAAGTTAGTGTTAGTGACAGAGTGAGAGAATACGTTACTGCAACCCCTTATGAACAACATTACAGTAACACATCCGCCGACCACGGACAGCGCATATTTTACCTTTATTCATTTTGGGTAAGACGGTATAACGAAGGCAACAAAGAGGCAGTATATCAGATACTAAAGAGATTAGATGAGAAAATTCATTAACAAAATAGTTCCTGACCATTGGGCAACTAAACCCACTTTGATAAATGATGGTAAGACTATGAAAATAATCTATTGCTTAGAAAATTGTATAATGATTGTTAAACCAAAACAATAAACTACTGCAGGTAATACACAATAAGAATGAAACACATTGCAATAATAAACATATTGATTCTGATTATATCAGTAAATGCAAATTCACAGGATTTAGATTCTAATTTAATATCTGATTGTAGATTACTTCACGATAAAGGATTACTTGAAGAAGCAAGAAATTGTTATATGCAACATGATACAAGTATTTATGCTATTTATGGAGCGGCAGTGATTAGTAAACAACTACAGGATTCAAAAAGTCTAAAAAAGTTATCGAAAAGATTAGTATCAAAAAAACATCGTTCTCCGATTAGTTATAAACTTTGTGCTGATTTATATACAGATGATTCAATAAAGTGTATTGGGATAATTAAAAAGGGATTAAAAATTTTCGAGGATGACTCACATCTACTATTATATCAGACTAATTATTATCTGACAAATAAAGATTTCACTTCTGCAATTTCGTCGATTGATGAATTGATAAAATATAATAAGGTTGATATTAAAAGTTTATTTTTTGCTAAGGGGAATGTTTACCAAATGATTAAGGATAATAAAAATGCCCTGATAAATTATGAAAAAGCAATAAATATTGACCCAGAATACTTTATTGTGTATTTCAATATTGCTACTATTTATTATAATCAAGCAGTTGTTTTATATGACCAAGCAGATAATGAACGTAGTGATTCAGAATATTTAAAATTAAAAACAAAAGCTGAGAAAGAACTAGCAAAAGCGATTCCCTACTTGACAAAAGCAGCTGAGATTAAACCGGATGATTTAATGGTACTCAATACATTGAAGACAATTTATTACAAATTAAATAAAAATGAGGAATTTGAACTAATTAAAAAACGGATTGATAAATTGAATGGAGAATAACTTACAGTTTCCAACATGCAATATTGCAAAACCGTTGTACTGTGGTCTAAAAAATACATGTTTTCCGAGTTATTTTAATTATTTAATAAAAACGCGTCTGATACAAGAAGGACTATTTAAAAGTAAAATATTATGATTTTGGCAATTATAGTTTCAACACTATTGTTGTTGCTGGTAGTGGCATCCATTACTATTAACAATAAAATAGTTACCCGGAAAAACAGGATTGAGCAGGCACTTGGCAGCATTGATGTTTACCTGCTGAAAAGGTTTGATTTGGTACCCAACCTGCTTGCCCTGCTTAAAAAATACATGGCCCACGAAAAGGAACTGTTGCTAACGGTTACCGAGTTGCGGGGACAAACTCAAAAAGCGGGTGGCATTGATGAACAAGTTGGAGCATCGGAAAAACTGAATAAAGTAATGGCAGGACTTAGTATAAATGTAGAGGCCTATCCTGATTTAAAAGCGGACACACAATTTACCCAACTGCAATATACCCTCACCGAATTAGAGGAACAGCTATCTGCCGCGCGAAGGGCCTATAACTCCGGAGTAGTTGAATACAATATTTATACTCAACAATTTCCGAATAACCTTATAGCACGGCTGAGAGGCGATAAATCTTACACGGTTTTAGAGACAGAGAACAATAAAAGACAAAATATTGATTTAAATAAATTATAATACCATGTTAAATGCCATAAGAATTCCAATACCGGAGAGTCTTGCCAGCGAACCCTGGTTTAAATACCTGTTAATAATAGTGGGGGTTGCATCTATGCTTTACTATATGTTTTTTAATAAGGAAAAGATGCCTAAAAAGAAGCATATTGTAACACCTCAAACCGAAAAAGCAAAACAATGGGATTTACAAACGCCAGATACCCCTGTTAACCATGAAAACGAGGAACAGTATCAGGAAGAAAAGCCCGGGGCAAATGCAATAGCCCGGGCAGCAGAGGAACTAAAATCAGTAGTGGAACAAACATATGCTTTGCGCAAAAAAACCCTCACAACTCAAAAGATATTATGGGCAGTTGTAGGAGTTGTTTTCATTGTAGGTATCGGTTTTATAATTGCCAATAACCAAAATAGGGGCACAACAACAGATTATACCACAATCCCATACAAATATGTATTGCTTCTTGTTCCGTTTATTGCAATTTCTTTGATTACCAGGCTGTACACAACGCAAATGTCCCGCTATAAAGGTATGGAGCAAACGGCACTTGCAACAATGGTAAAAAAACTCTTCCCAAATTTTATTTTCTCCATAGGCAAGTCCGTTCCATATGGCGAAATTAAAAAGAGCAGGCTTTTTCCGTGGGTAGAGAGTCATACCCTACAAACCGTTTTCGGACAAATGCAGAAAGAAACGCCAATGGCTAAAATTAATTTTGCCGATATCGGTTTCATGAAAGAAAACCCGGGAGGCAATACTTCAAGAATATTGATGAGTATTCCGATACTAAATGTAATAAAAAGCTTTATGGCAAAAGACACTGCCGACAAGCAGATGTTTACATTCAGAGGATTGCTGTGCAGAATTTCTTTTAACAAAAACATTGATGGAACAATAATGGTTTTACCCAATAACTTCAGCCAGGCACTTAACAATCTTTTTGCTTCAAAAATTAAAGAAGACAAGGTTGTCCTCGAAGATCAAAGATTTAATAACGAGTTTACCGTTTTTGCTACCGATCAGATTGAAGCACACTACATACTCTCTACCTCGGTAATGGAAAAAATGACTGAATTGAAACATTCTTTTAGGCAAGAAATAGCCCTTTCATTTACAGATAACAACATGTATTTGTCCGTAAAAAAGCCGGAAGGATTGTTTGCGCTGCCCGAAGAAAAAATGAATAATGCGGAGTTTTTTCAACAGGTTGTTGATCTGATTTATATGATTTTAAACATCGTTAATGATCTGCGCTTACACAACGGAATGTCGCGTTCCAAATGGGAAGAATTACAGCAAAACATAAATAAAAGCATTGAATAACGAAATGAATTGGGAAAAAATACAACAAAAACTGGACACTTTTATAAGTGATTCAATAGGAAACTTGCAAACGCAAGGCATACAGGTAATGAATGAACTAATAATCCGGACAGACTATTTAGAAGGTAGCATCTCTATCCTTGTACAAAATCCGGCTTCCATGAATCCAATAAACATGTACGATGAAGATGTTGCCGATTACATTGTTGTGGGGCAAAACCACATCGAAGAATGGCTTGAAGACGTTCATAACAAGCCTTCTCTTTCAGAAGAAGAGTTTCATCAAAACGTATTAAATATAGTTGAGCCAGTTATTAATAAAATCCAACAGGACAAAGGATTTGAAGTTCTTAATCCGACAATGCCCTTTTCGGTCGATTTAAAAATGCACGGGTTTCCTGAGAAAACGCTCTTGCTTTTAGGTGCCGGCGATGATGAAGACATCGATGAAAGAGAAGTTCTTAAATCGGCAATTGTCGGTAATTATCAAAAGTCTGGAATTCCTGGCATAAATGATACACAATCTGAGGCCATGCGTCTTGCGCAGGAACAAATGAAACAAATGTATGCCAATATCCCCGGTATGGAGAACTTTGAGGTACCGGACATATCTGCTCAGCTGGGACAGGCGGTTGACAATTTGTTAGATGGTCTTGAAGAAGAGGGTGATTGGCAGATTATTTATTCATCAGGTTGTACCACTACCCCGGAACAGCAAAAGGCCCTTGCTGTGGGAGCCATTATGAAAGTTTGCCGTGATGAATATATTGATATGCTCGAAGGTGGCGATGCCGGAATGGAAGAATCACGCGTGGCCTTTGCCAATCAATGGGATGCCTCTGACCGTGAAAGTGCATTGGATGTTCTTCAATGGCTTAAAAATACTGGTCACAGGCAAATTTATGATAATAACCGAAAGTTGATGGACCATTACGCCTGGTATGAAATGGAAGACCGGATAAAAGCCCATGTTCCGGAACTGTTGAATGCCCAAAATGATGATGAAGCCGAAGAACTTATATACAAGTCTCTTTCTTTTTATTTCAATATGAAACATGCTTCGCGCATTTACCAGGAAGACAATGTGTTTGAGTCTCAATATCCGGAAACAATATGTGCCTGGGATTATGGTCGCCTGGTCAATGTAGCATGTTGGTGCGTTGATTGTGGATATATCGATGAAGATGAAGCCTGGGAGTATATCGAATTTGCTTATCAGGAGGTAAAGAAAACATATAACTCATGGAGTGAATTTGCACATTCATACCTCTTTGGCCGTCATGTCTGGAATATTGAAGATATTGGTAACGACACCATGAAAGATATTGTACATGTATTGTTAAATAATCCGGAAAGTCCATGGGTTAAAAGCCCTCTTAACGAGTAATCTTGTTGAATTTCTTTGACATAAAACAATCTGAGGTAGTTCACTTTCTTTTAAAGGAGGATGTTCTGATGTTTAGCGATACATCGATAATAACAGACTATACGGTTTCATGTCCTGTAAAAATCGAAGTCATAAAGCAGACTCCTTTTTATTATGACCTGCTGTGGACGTATAGTAAGGCCACTATTTGTGAAGATATAGTGTATGGCGCCCCATTTCGTAAAGAACTGTTGTCTCAAAATAAAAACCTGGAAGTAATCTACAGGGTTGATTTAAATGGTGTGTTTATTAAGCTGGTGAATTACTCGATGATTTACAGGATATTTAAGGAAATACTTAGTAATATCCTGATAAAGACAGGGCTTTCTGAGATAGATGATGACATTGTAGCTATAAAAAAAACAATGGAAAGGCGACAATTCATTGAGCAGATCCATTTTCCGGACATTCAGCTTCTGCATTTACCTTATAACGCATCTTATAAACGAAACAACAGTTATAAACAAAGCATTGTTCAGCCTCAGACCTATGAAATGGGTATTCCTTTAAATGGAACGGAGGTAATTGAACATACAGAGCATGACGATTTGGAAAGGCTGTTAATTCTGCGTGAATATTATCAGGATATATCAAAACAAGATGTGTGCAAGAATATTTTCACTACTGACTTTTTTGATGCTTATAAACAATACCATAAGCTTAGTTCGTTGAATTTCGAAGGAGGTGAAACCTTTAAGCTGAGCAAGGAAAAGAATAGCTCCTGGGTAAAAGATATTAAATATGGCCGAATAAATAAACAAGATAAATACTATCGGCGACGCAAAATCGAACTAACACGAGATTGTATGTGAAATTATTAAAAATCAATTGATAAACATTATTAACGTTAAAATAAAGAAAAATGAGATCAAAAGTTTTTATCCGTTATCCATGGCTGTTTTTTGTTGTAGCCGCTATCGTTATTTCCAATAATATTTTCAAGTACGCACCTGCCCAGGTACTTAAGGCTCCGATAAGCTTTATAATACCAATACTATTTATTGTTGCGGGGGTAGTGCTTTATTATAGAAAAAGGTCCGAAAATAAAGCATAAAGTTCTATGTTTAGTATCAACAAAAAAAGTCGGTTATAGCCGACTTTTTTTGTTGACCCACCACGGTATAAGAGCCCACGAAAGTAATTAATAATCAATAAAGCTTAAATAATAGTATCCTGAATATATACTATTAAATGAGTACCGGATATGGTGATTTAATAAAAATAAAAAAAGAAAGGTTTAATTCTATTATTCACTTTATAATCGTAACGCTCCTTAGTTCAGTTACATTCAGGAAAAAAGCAAATCAAACTTCAAGAAATTGATATAGCAACAAAAAATATAAACACGATTGCGAGCTTAGGTAGTGGAATAATTGATGTCACAAAGAATGTAAAAAATCAGGATAAGTATAAAAAAAAGGATTGACAGCTTTATCCGGCTGCCAATCCTTTCTCTTATTAGTTTTTAAATGAAAGTTATTTCATTCCCGTTACCTTCGCTTCGGTGCGTCGGTTTGCCTGGTGTTCGGCTTCGGTACAAGACACTCCATCTGCACAACGGTTTTTCAGATGTGTTTCACCATACCCCTTGGCGGTGATCCTGTCGTTGGCTATGCCCTTATCCACCATGTACTGAACAGCCGATTCGGCACGTTTCTGTGATAACACCTGGTTGGAGCGAGACGATCCTCTGGAGTCGGTATGCGACCCCAGCTCAATGGAGATTCCGGGGTTGTCCTGCAGAAAGCGCACCATGTCGTCGAGCTCCTTGGCGGCATCCTCACGGATATTCCACTTGCCCAGATCATACAATATCTCCAGCTCGATACTTTTTCCCAGCTCCACTTTTTCCACGCCCATTTGAGGGATGTACTCATTCAGGTTCACATAACCAGTGTCTTTATCCACAGTGCTATACCGGACACGTTTGGTAAAGAAGTTATTCTTCCGGAACACCAAATCGTAGTCCATATCTTTTAACAGTTTTGTTTTAAAGGCGCCACTTTCACCTGTTACGATCACGCTATCTGTACCATTATGAGCTTCCAGCACTAGTTCTACCTGTGAAATGGACTCCATCTCAGGTAACTGATACACTTTCCCGTAAATACCATAAAAAGGTTCCTGACGCAACAGCACCGGCTGATGCACGGTACCATTATCCTGCTCCATCTCTGCCGGAACAACCAACTCTTCCCGGGCAAAATAATCCTCCCTTCTCACCTCCAGGCGATAATCCTTTCCGGGTTCTATCTCAAATTCGAAAGCGTGTCCCTCTCCGGTTTTAAAACTCGACAACTCCTCACCACTAGCATCTTGCAGACTAACAGTGGCATGATCCAGAAAATGGCCATCGGCTGAGTCGGCAACTGTACCTTGCAGTTTCAGATTAAAAGTCACCGGGTTAAGTATCTCGAAACTATAAATGTCATCATCGCCGACACCTCCCTCTCTGTTGGAGGCAAAATAACCGTGAACATTGTCCTGCTCCAGATAGAAGCTGAAATCGTCTTTATTAGTGTTCAAGGGCGCTCCCATGTTTTTCAGCTGGTAACCGGTGGCCGTTTTTTTAGCCACAAACACATCCAGTCCACCCAGGCTTAACCAGCCATTGGATGAAAAATAGAGATAACCGTTTCCATTTACAAAGGGAAACATTTCCTCACCTTCGGTATTAATATCTTTTCCCAGATTGACCGGAGCAGTCCAGCCCGTATCGGTTCTTATCACGTAATAGATATCTGTTCCGCCATAGCCTCCCGGCATATCCGATGCAAAATAGAGTGTAGAGTCATCCGGTGCCAAACAAGCTTGCCCGCATGAATAATCAACACTGCAAAATGGCATAGGTTCCGGGTAATTCCATTGACCCATGGCATCTTTTTTCGAGTATTCAATCATCAGATTGGTGATTCCCGACTGTCCTTTTTTAGGCACCACTTTATTTAACACGTCCACATTTTCCACAATATTGGTTTTGGAATGGGGCATGACCGGCAAATAGCTGTTGCGCGTAAAAAAGACTTCTTTTCCGTCTGAGCTGAAAGCAGCTGGACCATCATGATAGGCCGAGGTCAAACGGGACGATAAGAGATGCGTCGATGTCAGGATTCCTCCATCCTTCGGGGTGACATACAGATCCAGATAGGGCGATTCGTTCCATGCATAATCGCGGTTCACAATTTTTTCATCATTACGAGCCGTGGCAAATACAACTTTATCTCCCATAACTACTGCACCAAAATCAGACTCCTTTGAGTTGAAGTTCACCGCTTCCACCCTATATCGGTCAACACTGGCAATGGTATTAAGCTTATCGGCGGCATTATACTGAATACTGCCCCGCGAATCGTTCTGCATGAGTTGGCGATACACAGCAATCCACCTATCCGATTCCTTGTATTTCCGGTTGTATTTCAGCGACTGAGCTAACAAGTATACATCCGATGCCACATAGGGCGTATCGGTCAGTACCTCGCGAAAGAGCTCCTCTGACTTTACCGTATTTCCGGTTTTGTAATAAGCCGTAGCCAGGTAACGTTTCAATGAATCGTCTTCATATCCCTTCCCCAATAAAGTTTCATATTTTTCGATGGCTCTGACATAAGCCATATTTCCAAAGTTCTTATTGGCTCTTTTGTAACGATAATTCATGTACGTGGTATCGGCGTTACGTAGAGTGCGCTGCACCAGATTTTGTCCTCCCAAAAAAAGGGGAAATAACAAAAACAGGCTTAGTAATCTATATTTTATTTGCATGGTAAAATTTGATTTACTGGTTTAAAAGAATCGGGGTGACTTGACTTTGTTTTTCAGGAATCCGTCGAAATCGTAACTGATCATGATCTCGTGACTCCCGCTGTTGTATCCCGACAGATCCGAGGTGGTGATGTCGTAGGAGTACCCAATGGTCAACTGTCTGTTGAGCTTCAGATCGGCCAAAAAGGCAACGGCATCGCCCAGCCTGTAGGTCACACCTAACCAGTAGGTATCTTTGAAAAGTGCCTGAGCAGTGATGTCCGCAGAAGGCGGAGCTCCTTGCACAAACTTACTCAACACAGATGGCTTAAGCAGTAAATTCGGATTGACACGATAAACATATCCGGCAATGACAAAGTAATGCCGTTTCAGTTTACTAACCACCCCACCTGTAGAAGAGGGAGAATCACCAATATCCGTTTGCAATAGTTTTGGCACCGATATCCCCAGATAATAGTTATCGGTATACAAGTAAGCGCCTGCCCCTGCATTGGGCTGAAGCGTGGCATTGTAATTATCCGCAAATGATACATCCCCTTCCACAAGGTCAGAAATTTTGGCGTGATAGTTATAGATTCCTCCCTTTATACCTAAGGAAAGCGTCATCGCTTCGGTCAGTTTAAGCCGATATGCATAGTTAAAATTGATATAAGTATTATTTACCGGACCAATGTCATCGCTGATTACCGAGAAACCAACTCCCACTCTCCTGTTGTTCAGCGGAGTGTGAAGCGCAAAAGTTTGCGATGACGGGGCTCCGTCAATCCCTACCCATTGAATGCGTGACAGCAGGAGCATATTCAGTGCATTCCTGGTGCCGGCATAGGCCGGATTGACACTCATGGTATTAAACATGTATTGCGTGTATTGCGGTTCCTGCTGAGCCCATGCCCCCTGCGAGCAGATCAGTAGCGCCGCAATTGTGAAATATTTTAATAATCGATTCATAGCCTTTATTTTTCTATTCTTTTGGTAGCACCAACAGCCCAACCACTTTTTGGATCATACTGCTGGTGCTTATATTTGCTTTTAACGATTCAAATAGATGTAACCCGATTTCGTTTCATTGGTATCATAAATCTTGACAATATAGAAATAGGTACCTGTTGGCAACTCTTTTCCTAACGAAAAGTCTACATTACTAGTGCCGGCCCATCCGGTAGTATTCGATTCAAAATGGTCGTCCTTAAAGATGATGGTTCCCCAGCGATTGAAAACCTCAATGCTTACGTGACTAAAAATCTGAATATCGGGGATAACGAATCCATCGTTCACACCATCGCCATTGGGCGAAAATCCTTTAGGTATATGAAGTGAGAAGTCGCAATTATCGGCATCCAGCCTGTTTAGAATACCATCACCATCACAATCGCCATAGATTTCGTCAGCATCAGACACTCCGTCGTTATCCGAATCAACATCTCTGTAATCAGGAGTTCCATCGCCATCGGTATCAACCAGAGTATCCGATCCCTCATCCGAATCCGGAATGCGGTCACCATCAACATCCCCGATATTAACCGTAATGGTCACATCGGCCATGGAGCACATGTCCTTGGTGTCGCAAACCTGATAGGTAAAAGTATCATCACCATACCAACCTTCATTCGGGATGTACTCAAAGGTTCCATCGGCAAACAGAGTTAAGACACCATGAGTGACATCAATTAACGGAGTGGTTGTCACCTGCAATTCATCGCCATCAGGATCTAAATCATTTGTCAGAACATTGCCTGAGATAATACCATCCACAACAGTCTCAAAATCATCATCAACTGCTATTGGTGACTCGTTAACGTCTGTCATTGATATTGTTATTGATACAGTGGCCTGAGTACAGGCGCCATTGGTATCGCAAACTTCGTAAACAAAGGCATCTCCGCCAACATACCCGTCTTCCGGATTATAAACATAGGTGCCATCACTATTGATGGTTACAGTACCATGTGAAGGCCCTGAAACCGGCTGCGTGTTGATGACCAGATTATCGCCATCAGGATCGCTATCGTTCGCCAACAGGGAGTTTCCGTTTAAAACTGTTCCTTCATTCATCGTGGCCACATCATTTCTGGCCACGGGAGCATCGTTCACGGCTGTCACGGTGATATCTACGGTCACTTCGTTCGATACCGCTCCATCGTTGTCCTTGATGGTATAGGTAAAGCTGTCGGAATTCGTTTCCGAACCATCATGGGTATAGGTCACAGTGCCATCTCCATTGTCGACCAAGGTTCCATGTGAGGTCGAGCTCATAACCATTGAGCCTAAATCAATCGTTCCATCAGCATCCGTATCGCCATCAGCCAGGTTGATGGTTACAGCATCTCCTTCGGGTACGGTGACTGTTTCCACATCGGCAACAGGGGCATCGTTTGCTCCTGAGATAGTTACAATTAACTGAGCAGAAGAGGTTCCTCCATTGCCATCGCTGATGGTATAGTTGAAACTATCGGTAATATTATCACCAACATTAAGGGCATTAACAGTTGAGTTGGAGTTATCCAGTGTATAAACATAGGTTCCATCGGTACTCCAGTTTAATGTACCATAGGATCCAACAACATCCGTGTCAGCATCTGTTTCGCCCTCCACTGCAGAGACAGTAATAGCATCTCCTTCGACATCGCTATCGTTATTTAATAAAGCAACGGTAGATGTTTTTGAAACTGTATTTTCAGTTATTGACTCGCTATCATCAACAGCAGCTGGATTATCGTTGACACCATTGATGGTAACAGTTAATAGTCCTGTTGCAGTACCTCCATTTCCATCGGAGACATAGTAGGTAAACTGATCAACAATACTTTGACCAACACCAAGAGCGTTTATTACCGAATTGGTATTATCTAATGTATAAACAAAAGAACCATCGGTGTCCCAATTCAGAGTTCCATATGTTCCGGTAACATCATCGGCAGCATCCGTTTTATCTCCAATACGTGAAACAGAGAGATTATCACCATCCACATCACTATCGTTATCTACCAACAGATTCGTTTGTGATACAGATACATCACCTTCGTTAATTGACTCTGCATCGTCAACAGTGGCAGGTGTATCATTAATAGCTGTAACATTAATTGTAACGGTATATGCTAAAACAGAGTAATCGATACCATCGTTCACTTTAAACTGGAACGTAGAGTAAGGAGAACCATTTTCATTTTCTGCAGGCAGGTAACCAATGATCGCTAAATCAGCTGTTGCGATAGTGCTATTCACAGTAATTGCCTCGCCATCATCGTAGCTATTATTATCGTTGGCATCCAAATACAGCGTTCCTTTAGCAGGAAGTGCTGTAATTTGAATATGGTTAAGAGCATCAGCAACATCTACATCAGTAAAGTTAAACTCTGTTCCATCAAACAGATAATCAACATCTTCGTTGGTCGAAACTAATTTATCAGCTGAAGTTGGCGCTGTATTATCCGATACATTAATAGTCATGGTATTGGATGCAACTGAGTAAGCAGTTCCATCATAAACCATAAATTTAAATGTTGTATATGGTACTCCACTGGCATTAAGAGCAGGCTCAAATTTCAGTTTTGCAATATCGGATACTGAAATAACCTGATCTGCCGTTACATCCTCCGAATTATTAACACCATTATCATCAGCATCAAGGAATAGAGAACCTGCACCTTCCAGTGTAGTAATTTTAATCTGAGTTAAAGCATCGCCTTCTGGATCGCTATAAGGGAAATCTGACTGGGCAAATACTTTAATCGTATTAATTTTAGTGGATACCGAATTATCTGCTGAAACAGGAGCATCGTTTACAGGTGAAATAGTGATGGAAACAGTGGCTGTATTAGAAACCAAACCATCATTATCTTTTACTGTATAGGTAAACTCATCAGTAAAGTTCTCACTTCCATCGTGTGTATAGGTAACCGTTCCATCACCATTATAAATCAGAGTACCGTTGGTCGCAGATCCTAATTCAACGGTAGCAACATCAATGGTACCATCTACATCGGTATCTCCATCTGTCAGGTTAATACTAACCGCTTCGCTTTCATTCACACTGTCGGCATCATCATCGGCAACAGGGGCATCGTTTGCTCCTGAGATAGTTACAATTAACTGGGCAGAAGAGGTTCCTCCATTGCCATCGCTGATGGTATAGTTGAAACTATCGGTAACATCATCACCAACATTAAGAGCATCGACAGTTGAGTTGGAGTTATCCAGTGTATAAACATAGGTTCCATCGGTACTCCAGTTTAGTGTACCATAGGATCCAATAACATCCGTGTCTGCATTTACTTCGCCCTCCACTTCAGAGACAGTAATAGCATCGCCATCAACATCGCTATCGTTAGTTAATAATGCAACGGCAGACGTTTTTGAAACTGTATTTTCTGTTATTGACTCGCTATCGTTAACAGCAGCAGGGTTATCGTTAGTTGCTGTAACATTAATTGTAACGGTATATGCTAAAACAGAGTAATCAATACCATCGTTCACTTTAAACTGGAACGTAGAGTAAGGAGAACCATTTTCATTTTCAGCAGGCAGGTAACCAATAATAGCCAAATCAGCTGTTGCGATAGTACTATTCACAGTAATTGCCTCGCCATCATCGTAGCTATTATTATCGTTAGCATCTAAATACAGCGTTCCTTTAGCAGGAAGTGCTGTGATTTGAATATGGTCAAGGGCAGCAGCAACATCTGCATCAGTAAAGTTAAACTCTGTTCCACCGAACAGATAATCAACATCTTCATTAGTTGAAACTAATTTATCAGCTGAAGTTGGTGCTGTATTTTCTGACACATTAATAGTCATGGTATTGGATGCAACTGAGAAAGCAGTTCCATCATAAACCATAAATTTAAATGTTGTATAAGGTACTCCACTGGCATTAAGAGCAGGCTCAAATTTCAGTTTTGCAATATCGGATACCAAAATAACCTGACCTGCCGTTACATCCTCCGAATTATTAACACCATTATCATCTGTATCAAGGAATAGAGAACCTGCTCCTTCCAGTGTGGTAATTTTAATCTGAGTTAAAGCATCGCCTTCTGGATCGCTATAAGGGAAATCTGACTGGGCAAATACTTTAATCGTATTAATTTTAGTGGATACCGAATTATCTGCTGAAACAGGAGCATCGTTGGCACCATTGATGGTAATAGTCAATTTAGCAGTTGTAGTGCCAGAGTTTCCATCATTAGCAGTATATGTAAATATATCTTCTAAAGAATCTCCATTCTGCAATTCATTTACATCTGCATTGGAATTGTTCAGCGTATAAACAAATGTTCCATCTGTACTCCAATTTAATGTACCATAATCACCTACTACATCCGTTCCTGCATCTGTAATTCCATCAATTTCAGAAACTGTAAGTGTTTCACCATCCACATCATTATCGTTAGTTAACAACGACTGGCTTGAATTTATGGAAGAATTATTTTCAGTTATTGACTCAGTATCATTAATTACATCAGGAAAATGAAGAACGGTAACATCTACAGTTGCATTATCGCTATTTCCATTACCATCGGAAGCTAAAATAGTTAATGAATATCCTGTAACATCAGACCATTTTGAATTATCAGCAATTGATATTACTCCTGTATTAGAGTTAATTGCAAAGATATTGTTGTCATTTCCGGCAGTTATAGAATAAGTAATATTATCACCGTCAGGATCTGTATCATCTGTGGTATTCTCATCGCTTAAATTATGTATAGCAGAACTATTAGTTACATTTTCCCAGATTGTTAATGTTTTATCTGCTACAGTTGGCGCATTATCGTTATCGGTAATCGTATAAGTATGCACCTGATTGGTTCCTAAGCTTGCATTGCTTGGATTGGACAGGGTAACAATTACTGTTTCGTTAGTTTCGTCCAGCGCATCATCTACAATGCTGGCAATAGTAATATTTTTACTTGTTGATCCAGCAGGAATAGTCAATGTTCCGTTGGCCAAGGTATAATCGGTTCCTGACCCGGTGGCTGTTCCTGTAACCTTATAATCAACAGTTACTGCCAGTCCACTTGCTGACGAAAGATCAACCTTAAGGTCTTTACTACTCACCGATTCCAAACCGCTGGAGCTGGTTGCATTGAATGCAACAATTGGCGCGTTATCGTTATCGGTAATGGTGTAAGTATGCACCTTATTAGTTCCCAAGCTGGCATTGCTTGGATTGGACAGGGTAACAATGACTGTTTCATCAGTTTCGTCCAACGCATCCTCTACAATGCTGGCAATAGTAATATTTTTACTTGTTGATCCGGCAGGGATAGTCAATGTTCCGTTAGCCAGGGTATAATCGGTTCCTGACCCAGTGGCGGTTCCTGTTACCACATAATTAACAGTTACTGCCAGGCCACTTGCTGCAGAAAGATCAACCTGAAGGTCTTTACTACTTACCGATTCCAAACCGCTGGAGCTGGTTGCATTGAATGCAACAGTTGGCGCGTTATCGTTATCGGTAATCGTATAAGTATGTACCTTATTAGTTCCTAAGCTGGCATTGGCTGGATTGGACAGGGTAACAATGACTGTTTCATCAGTTTCGTCCAGCGCATCCTCTACAATGCTGGCGATGGTAATATTTTTACTTGTTGATCCGGCAGGAATAGTCAATGTTCCGTTGGCCAGGGTATAATCGGTTCCTGACCCGGTGGCTGTTCCTGTAACCACATAATCAACAGTTACTGCCAGGCTGTTTTTCCCTGAAAGATCTACCTGCAGGTCTTTACTACTTACCGATTCCAAACCGCTGGAACTGATTGCATTGAAAGCGACAACAGGTATTGGTTCATCGTCTACAATGGCAGTACCTACCGAAGTGGTTGTTCCTGCAGAACAATTGGTCAGAGTTCCTAAAGTAGCAGTTACTGTTTCATTAGCACCGGATTCATAAATATCATCATTAACAGCTGTTATAACTACAGTACCAGTTGTTGCCCCTGCTGCAATATTGATAACTGCTGCATTGGTGGTATAATCATCAGTTGCGGTAGCAGTTCCTCCATAAGTTATATTAACTGTTGCAGGTTGCGTACTTGGATTGCTCAATGTGGCTGTTACCGTTGCGGTACCTGCTGTTGACTCATTGATTGTAGCATTATTGATACTTAAATTAACTGTTGGCTCTGAATCATCGTCTTCATTAATCACTGCAACATCATCAACTGCCATTCCATCATAATCAAGATCTACACTAGATGCAGCAGATGTTATAATATTAAATGAAATATCCGGTTCATAAACAGGATCATCAACAGGTGTAACAGTTATCTCCTGAGCGGTATTCCAATTTCCTGAAGTAAAAACGATTGAACTTGCAGAAAGAGTTCCCTCTGAAAGATTATCTGAGGTTAAATTTATTGTTACATCATTTGAAGGAGCAGAATTCAATACAATTGTAAAAGTAGCCGTTTGTCCATTTTCGTTTGTATTATTCGAAATAGCTGAAACCGAAATTCCAGGAGCATCATTATCTGAAATGGTGGTTGTTTTTTGCTGAACACCATCCTCTTTTGCATTGGTTACAGATAAAATATCAACAACAACTGTTTCAGCACTTTCAACAGAAGCGTCATCTACAGAAGTAACAGTAACTGTTCCAGACAATTGACCAGCAGGAATAACTATCGTTGTTGCACTGGTAGCATTTGTACCGGCAGCTGAATTGTAATCGACATTACTTCCATTGGCAGAACCGCTATAAACCAAATTAATGGTCACATCATTAAATGTTGTGGCATTTAGAGTTGCGGTAAATGTTGCTGTTTGTACATTTTCAGCTATGATCCCTTTATCTAAGGTTAAAGTAACTGTAGGTACATTTTGCCTCCAATCCCGGTCATCACCCGGATCGTCTAAATCAGGATAATCGGTAGCTAATTTACCACCATCGGTTGGGTTGAAACCTGAAACAGCATCATAGTTATCATCCAACCCATCATTATCTGTATCTGTACCAGACGGAAGAATATTACTAACTCCATCATTATCTGAATCATAAGCTTCCACCAGGTCACTATCAGGATCATTATCAGAATTCGTATCTAAAAAATCAGCTGTTAAATCACCATCGGTATCGGTTGGAATAATAGTTGCTCCACTATTGTTGCCATCATAAGCATCATCTAAACCATCGTTATCCGTATCGTTTCCTGAGGGAGCAATATATCCGGTTGTTGTTTGCCCTTCGATATTATCAATTATACCATCGGCATCAGAGTCTAAATCATGAATATCAAAACGACTGTCCGAGTCAGTATCTTTCGGTTTTGAATTGTCATCAATCCAATCTCCATCCACATCAGTTCCGGCGGTAAAGTCAACATCATATGCATCATCTACACCATCCTTATCGGTATCATTTCCTGTGGGTGCAATTCCTGAACTTTCATAATAGTCGGTTATACCATCATTATCCGAGTCGATATCAAACATATCATAATGAGAGTCTCCATCCCTATCTATTAACGCATTATAAACTCCCGATAAATCAGGGTCAAACGCATTGTCAATTCCATCATTATCATCATCGTTGCCTGTGGCAATCGTGGAAGTTGAAGATTCGTAAGCATCAGAGATACCATCATCATCTGAATCTATATCAAGAAAGTCGGGAATATTATCACCATCATAATCCGGAAGAGTAAGCGGAGTTCCTCCATTATCAGGATCAACAGTATCGTTTAA
Source organism: Marinilabiliaceae bacterium (assembly GCA_050296935.1). GTDB lineage: Bacteria > Bacteroidota > Bacteroidia > Bacteroidales > Marinilabiliaceae > Saccharicrinis. The sequence continues at coordinate 90,611 of JBNKRV010000031.1, forward strand.
ACCATCCAGATCGGTATCTGTATAATTACTTAAAACACCCGAAGCATCAGCAACACCACCAGCCTCAACTGCATCAACAAATCCATCATTATCACTATCCAAATCCTTAAAGTCAGGGATATGATCTTTATCTTTATCATAAATATCATTTACTCCATCTCCATTAGTATCTACAAAGACCGGAAAACCGGGAGTAGCATCACTAGCATCTTTATAATTAGGAATATTATCTCCATCGGCATCTTTACTGGGGTCGAATCCGGTACCTCCATCCTCATCCGCATCAAGAATACCATCATTATCGGTATCTAAATCACAAAAATCGCTAATATTATCGTTATCAGCATCCTCTTCGGAGTATACTAAATTAAAATAGGAAACTACACCACCTGCACTACCATCTTGTGAACCATTTGTTGCACCATCAGAGTGTACACCACCTGCACCGCCATTGGCTATAACATTAATCCCTGCCGGAAGACTTGATAAATTATATAAAAAAGCACCGCCACCGCCGCCGCCTCCGGGACCGTGATGAATATTCGTATTTAAATCCTGGCCATCTCCTCCATTAACGGCTACATCCATAGTACCTTCAAACTCCTGAATTTCAAAAACAACCGAACCGCCGCCGCCGCCGCCACCGCCACCATCCGGTGATCCGGTCGGGTTAACAGCAATAGGTGTAGTACCCGAAGCATTAATGGTATGTCCATTACCGATAATTTTCTTTGCACGGATAATAACCATACCTCCACCATTAGCTGCGGAGGAAGGATTATCGGTAGTTACAAATCCAGAACCTCCGGCACCACCAAAGTATATCCTGTTTTGATCGATATAGGTTGCCATTTCAACTCCACCAAGGCCACCTGCTAATCTGGAACTATTGCACCACGTGTTACCTCCGGCTCCTCCTGCACCATAATTGGAACCACCGCCACCGCCGGAATCGCCACTAACACCACCACCACCACCATTGGCTCGGGGTGCACGTCCTTTATTTGAAGAATTGTCATCTATAACAATTCCCTGACCTTTTTTAGCACCACTGGTTGATGTTGATGGTAAAACCATTTGTGTTAAAGGATCTATAGAACAATCATCAGGCGTACCATTCACTAACATTTGAACACCTTGATACCCTCTACCTGAAACATCGATATCTGCATTAAACGTCAACGTTCCTTCCACAAAAATGGCAACAACACCTCCTTGACCAGTTGCAGGATCCCACGCATCTCCAATTATATCAGAGTTTATTTCTACATCACCTGAATAGGAAGGAACTTTTACCAATTGTATTAAACCGGCATCATCATATGTCCTTTTTAGTTTCCCTCTTGGATATATATAGTTATTAGCTGCATCAACAGCGCCTACTATAAAAAATTCATAGTTTCCGGCATTTCCAATATCTGTTATTCTACCACCTGTTTCAGTATTTGAAACATCAATTGTAGCACCTTTCATCTGCACAATCAGTACACGATCATTGGCACTAAAATTACTCGCATCGGATACTTCGATAGTGTACCGACATGCTTCACTGTTGTTACAATCCCCACAATTAGGATCAGTTATGCTAATAATGTTTATAGAATTATTAACATTTCCTGAAATAATTGTCTGGCTATACGCTACGCTCTGCAACCCGAAAATAAAGATTGCTAAAACATAAAAAGGTAAAAACCTGGAAAACAAAAGTCTTTTTTTTAAAATCTTCATAAAGTTGTTTTGTTTTATATTAATTCTGCTATTTTATTAAAATATATTTCAAATGTATTTAGTTGCATTCCATACTTTTCTGATTCAGGCGATATAGATATACAATAATCCGCTTCATAAAAACCACATGCATCAAACGAATATCAACCGGGATGTAACAATCCATTATCGTCGTTATCAATAATCACCACATACCTTCTTGAGTAAAAGAAGATATACTAACTGCTAATAGTGAAATCAGCCACCATTTTTAAGAGCTATTACATAGATAGCATTCTGATTAATATCCGAACAATTCTATTAACCAATAATATAGTATATAACTATTCGAAGCTCCAAAGATATAAATCAAAATGAGAGCTAATTAAAACAAGAGGTTAACAAAAGGTTAACTAGCTTATTAAAAGTGACAAACGCGTATTATCATGTGACTATTAGCAAATAAAATGAGACAAATAGATATTCTAAAAAAAAGGGAAGGTCTACCCAATAATCCTTCTTTTTTTAATCGATATTAATGTGAAATTCATGAGTGTTTACAGAATCATTTGGAGGACAGGCCTCATTTCCCCTTGCCTTCATAGCACAATTGTTATTAACCTGAGTTCGATTAAAATTTTAGAATTCAGATTGACATAGAAGGCTGATATACAAGGCAAATTTTGCAGGGCTAGCTCGATAAATTTAACGAAGTAGATCAGTTTTTTTATGCAAAGCATGAGAGTTTCCGCTTATAAACAGCAATCTTCTTCCTGAAAATTATTCAAAATAGCCCGCTATTCTTTCATAATTTTCAGTTGAATCTCACTTTTTATAGGCGGTCTGAATCCAAAATTTTATGTCGAACTCAGGTTACTAATCCCTATTCGCAAAATAAAACTGAACGTATAGCTACACGATTCATACATTACATAATTATACCAATATACTAGTAATACTAGCACTATAATTTCATTCTATTAAATTTAAACTGCTTTACAAAATATCGTAGTAACTATGGCTATGCCTCCATTTATTTCATGATTATTGCTTCACTCAGCAGTGTTCAAGCGAACTTTGCTCTCGCTTATCACAATAATTTGTGTCTTGTACAAACTTAATAGCTCAAATTTTCTTAACGCCAAGTTCTTAGTGAAATGGGGATTACTATTTATTCAAAATATTTTACAGAAGAAGAGGTTAACAAATAAACAGCCCTGAAAAAATTGCCATTCAAAACATAAGCAACGGATTACAAACACCTATTCAGCCAAAGGTAGCTAAGAAAGTATCAAGGTTTTCAGTGGTATCCAGATCCAGTTTTTTTCTCAACCGGGATCGTGCCACCTTCACACTAGCCGGATTCAAGCTTAAAAGCGAAGCCACATCTTTAATATTCATTCCCATTCTGATAAATGTACAAAGCTTTAATTCTGCTGCGCTTAAATCAGGATAACGATCAAGCAGAGTTCTGTTGAAATTGGGATAGACCGACTGAAATGCCACATTAAAACGTTGCCATGAATTGGTTCTCGTATGATTGTCAATCTCCTGAATAATGGAATTCAGGATGACCTTTTCGCTGCCTTTGAGCTCTGCAAAATCAACAAATTTCGAGAGCTTATCAGTGATGGAAATATTAAACTCATTGTTCTTAACAAGATACAGGGCATTCTCGGCCAGCTCCTGATTCTTCAGTTCAATGGACTGATTATGGTATAAAGAAATAAGCAATGCGGAATTAACCCTGGCAACAAGCTCAACCGGATCAATGGGCTTCCTTAGATAATCAAAAGCACCTGCCTCAAGGGCTATTTTCAGGTTTTCGGATGTCAGCATAACCCCGGTTGCCATAATTACCGGGATATCTTTGGTCGCAGCCCGGTTTTTTAATTCACGGATAAATTCAATCCCGCTCATCTCTGCCATATCCCAGTCGGTAATAATAAGATCGGGTGATGTTTTATTCACAATTTTTATGGCTTCATTGCCCGATATGGTCTGATAAATAGTACATCTCGGAAAAGATTCCTGGATATATGCCACTAAAACCTTTAGGCTTTCAACCCGGTCATCTACAATCAAAATCTTATATGAATATTTTTCCATTGTGAATAATAATAAAGGCAAATATAACAAAACCAAAATAATGCTCTTTGTACAATATAGTGTTAGTTTATAAAGTCCAAACACCCCACTTTACGGACAGGCACTATACATTTCCAAAAGAAATCAAGTTTCAAACAGCCTTTGCATGTCTTTGATTATTGTTTTGTACTTTACTGCATCACACTCATTGACAACCTGTTCCAATCGTTTAATCCAGTTATTCATCACTTCACTATTAAATCCATGCAACTTCTTTAGATGTAAATTAATAGCACTAATCTCGTATATTTCAAGTTGCGACAAATCTTCTATAACCAATCGGATATCATTTTTATTCAGGTCTTGAATATCTCTTCCGGCATCATTTAAATCATTAATTACAACAGATTCCAATTGACTATCCTCCTTTTTTATTACCTCGATAAGTGGTACGGTAAAATAGAATTCAGACCCCACACCCGGAGAAACAGCCCCAATATCCCCATTGTGAGCATCAATAACCAATTTACAAAAAGCCAGACCCAAACCCGTTGACTTTGCGCCATGTACCGTGCTATCAAAGTGTTTGTACCGTTGAAAGATGACTGCAATTTTATCTTCACTAATTCCGGGTCCCTGATCCTTTATCGTAATTTTTAAAAATCCGTTTTCAACATCCTTAGTTTCAATAAAAATATTGCCATCCAACGGAGAAAACCGAATGGCATTCGTTAATAAATTAACCAACACCCGTTTTATTAAATCTTTATCACAGCTTAGCAGGTAATCCCCGGAAGACTCCCACTCAACATTAATATTTCTTTTAACCAGAAGTAAACTAACATCATTTTTTACTGATGTCCACAACTCAGAAAGCAGGTTCCTGGATAATTTTGTCTGAATGCCCACCTCATCAGCCCTGTTCAGATCCAAAAGGTTCATGACCAGATTGAGCATTTCCTTCCCTGAATAGGCAATCATTTCATTTTTATCAGGAATGTCATCGATATTAGCCAGATTAATTATTGAATTGAGTGGATTCTTCAGATCATGGACAATCATACTGGTCATTTCATTCTTATATCGATCAAGTTTTACCAGCTTTTCATTCGCTTTTTCAAGTTCTTCTTTTTGCTGAATCAATTCATTTTGTTGCTCCAACACCACCTGTGTCCTCTTTTTGACCCTGTTTTCAAGTTTCCTGTTTTGTTTATTCAGTGCCTGAGTCAGTAAATCCACATCGATATAGGCAAATGTCATTTTCTGAGACATGGCAAACGTGTACGAAAAAATAAGCACAAACATGCCAAATGGCATCATAAAGGTTGTTTCAATAAGCTTATTGTAATAAAGAATATCATTGATCAGAATAACAAAAAAGAAGAGGTAGCCCATGGTAAAAATAAATGAAAACTCCTGTTTTCCCCGTACAGCTACAAGCATTCCCCACAAGATATAAACGGCAACAAACAATACAACGAATTGATAAACAATGGGGGTGAATGAAAAAATCCAGGGCGGAAATAGTAGCCCCATCGAAAATATAATTGCCAATATCCCTACAACCCGGGCAACAAACCGGCTAAAAATAAATGGATAGAAACTCCTCATAAAATAAAGGAACAGAGGTACCATGATGGTGTACGAAAAATACTCCAACCGTACAGCAAATGCCCAATTAATTCCCGGAAGCATCTCAATCAGGACTTTCTCTCCAGTTGTGATCAACCTTAAAGCCATAAAAAAACAGAGCAAACTAAAGTAGGAAACTGAAGGTTCATTCCGTCCAAACACATATAATCCACCAAAATAGATTGCTAAAATGATTAGTGCCCCAAAAAGAAAGGTGGACAATCCCAACTGAAGATTCTTATAGGACATTAAATCCTTTCCCTTTCCAAAAATCAATACATCTTCGGGTCCTCCCTTACGATGTGAAAAATTGGCAATTTGCATAACCAAATCGATCTCATTATTTTTCGAGTTACAATATACCTCATTTCTTTTCCAGGACGGAATGGTCGTCTGTTTGCTTACGCCAGGTACGCCCGACTGAACTAACCGGTCATTGGCCCATATTCGATATGCACAATCAAACTCCTTTATTTTTATCCCATACCAGTCATCATATGGTACTTTTATTTTTAAATGATAAGTGGCATATCCTTCCACTTCGTGATTTGGTGTATAATCATTCCACACTGATGGCAACTCAACATATTCTGGTTTCTGAGTTACAAGTCCATTCCTAAAATCTTCAGGATACCAATATTTGCCCCAGTAAAACTCATATTGCCCTTCAAGATAAATAAGATGGTCTTCTTTCAACATCAATTCATCGATGCCCATAACACCATTAAATGCCTTTATCTGATTGTGACCAATTATATTTCCCTTATGAATAGCAAAATACCATGTACCAACAGATGCAAGCACTATAAAAAAAATGAAAAAGAAAATGGAATACTTACTTTTTCGTTTTAATTTTAGTATTTCTCCCCCACTCCTTTTAGTCATATAAAAAACACTCTATTTAACGCTTATGTTTATTTCAGGATAAATATAATCCAAAATAGGGTTATATTTTTAATTTACAGATATAAAACAGCTCCGAAAATGCTAATAGAGAACCTGGAGGCTACGTGATTGTTTAAAAAGCAAAATATTGAGAATGCTAAGGTTGTGGTCAGTGATGAAACCGGAACAAATGTAATTAACAGCAAACACCGGACATGGGCATGGCAAGCTGAAACAGAACATGTATTACAGTTTCACCCGGCAGAGGCATTTCTACTATAGAAAATTGATTTTCACAAGGATTTCCAGATGCAGTTCCACTTCATAAAAGAATCACTATTGTCCGGTAAATATTCGATTTTAATTATTTGTTAACCTTTGTCTTCGAGCCAGACAGGCTTTTACTTTTTCGCTACAGCTCGAAAAAGTAAACAAAAAGAGCCGCCGCTGACATGAAAAACCTAAAAA
>JBNKRV010000032.1:0-27085 GCA_050296935.1 Marinilabiliaceae bacterium
AAGAAGACAAATACAAATACCAAAATTCGCTATTTCCTAATATTTAGGGGGCTTACTTTTGAAAAATAAATATGCTGACATTGAATATCAGTATGTTATATTGTGAAAATTAATAATATTTTGCTTTACCGGACAACAATGAATATAAATATAACATGAATAAATCATTAGTAAATTTCATCAGTCCGTTGACTGAATCCCAATACTTTCGGCTTATGAAGAAGTTACCCTATAAAAGGCCTTCCTCTCTTAGCGTACACGGTAAGTGTATGGTGTCGTGCGGGATTATGAAGCGATTTCCTATCAAGTTACACTGACTTTTTTACAAGCCGCAAACGCTTGCAAACCTCTGAAACCCGCGCACTATACACATTGTTAGCGATTCGGCTTCTATTTAATTCTTTTTGTTAATTCATATATTACTCCACTTTGTCCTTCAAAATCAAAGTTCTCTTTAAATTTCATACCTATTTTTTCAAGAACTTTGATTGAACCTATATTTTCTTTCATTGCTCGTCCAACGATTATATCAATTTTTAATTCATCAAAACCATATTCGAGACACTTTTTTGCCGTTTCAGTAGCAAAACCTTTATTCCAATAGTTTTTGAAAAATCGAAATCCAATATCATATTCATTTTTTCCCTGACTATATTTAAGTCCGCACCAACCAATAAACTTTAAAGTCGCTTTGTCAATGACTGCAAGTCGTCCAACTCCATACTTTTCATATTGGTCGTATTTTGTTAAGAAGTCGATTGAAGCTTGTATGTTCTCAAAAGGTTGGTCGCCTGTATATTTTAAAACTTCTTTGTCAAGGTTTAAATTAAAGAAGTCGATTGCATCCTCTTTTGACAGCATACGCATTATAGTTCTTTCCGTTTCTATATTTTCAAGTTTACTCATTTTGTTTTATGATGCTCTGTTCTTTTGGCTGACCGCTAACATTTGTATTAGCAAGGTTACTAACTCATTATTAATAGTTTTATAAAGTTAGTTTCTTAAAAAACTTTATTATTGTACATTACCGATCATATTTAGTACAATTTCGACATTTTACAATTTAATATTATATAAACGTCTTATATACAAGCTATATTTGAATAATTAAATTAGAGTTATTTCGATGTCCTCAAATAATTTACATATAAACATACATGGCAACTTTCGTTTAGTCCTGTTAAATGTTGGCCATGCAGAGCATTATAATGATTGGAATTTTACAAACATTATAAGTCCATTTGCCAGAATATATTTTGTTACTGAAGGAGAAGGTGTTGTGACCATCGAAAATACATCTCATATTTTAAAACCGGGCTTTCTTTATCTAATCCCTCCTTTTACTGTACACACAGACTTTTGCAAAGGAAAATTCTCACTCTACTATCTTCATGTATATGAAGAAAACACAAATTCCATCTCATACTTCGAACAGGTGGATCTTCCATTTGAAATACCTTCAATTAAATTGGACAAATTGCTTTTTGAAAGGATATACCAAATAAATCCGGAAAGAAAACTTTTTAAATATGATCCGAAAGAATACGATAATCAATCCAATTTATTGAAGAATATTAAGGCAAGTAAAAATCGACCTTTCCATATTTCGTTAGAAACTACCGCAATTATTCAACAGCTCTTTTCTAAATTTATTGCCCATGCTCAAATGCGTTCCATAGCATCTGATCAACGCATAATAAACATTTTAAAATTCATAAACAACCACTTGCACGAACAAATATCAATTACAGAACTGGCAGAACAAAGTTGCCTTACAGTTGATCATTTCATAAGGATTTTTAAAAAACACCTTAAAAATACTCCGGTAAATTTCATTAATCAAAAGCGTATTGAGAAAGCGCAACTTATGCTAACTGTAAGTGATATTCCCATTAAAGAAATTGCCTTTAATTTATCCTTTAATAATGTAACCTATTTCAACAGGTTATTTAAACGTTTTACAGGAACAACGCCAGCAGAATATAAACGAAACAGCGTCCGCTAAACTTCTTCAAGTATATTAATGCTAATGTAGCAGTATATTATTTGTAATTTGTGATAATGAAATAACAATTATTAACAATACCTATAACATTGCAGTTTCAACAGATTCAGAGGTGTAGAATCTATAATATATCCCTTTTTTAAAATTAAATATCTCAAATCACAAAACCTCCTTAGAGCCTTTATTTACCTTTGAAATGCTTCATTACTGAAAATCATTTTCAGCTTATAATGGTGGCTATATATATGACATAGCATATTAAAAATTCAGTAGACTTAACTTAATCATGATATACACAGAACATACATTCACCAGGTCAGGCAAACATGTATCCCGGGGTATACATAGCACCCTTAATCTTCAAATATGTACAGGGTCTTAAGGTTTGGAATATATTTTAGAATTTATATAAAAATGAAAAATACAAGCTTTTTTAAACGAATAGCACTATTAATCATCCTTCAGATTCTGGTTTATAATCAAAGCCATATCAATGCGCAAAACAGCTGTTATGATAAGGTTAGTTTTCAGAGCAAACCCGGGTATTTTAACCTCTATAGTAACAATGATATTTCACCTCTTTTAATTGACGAATCGGATTATAAAGGTGTAGAATCTGTTGCGCAATGGTTTATGAATGACCTAAAGATGATTACCGGGGAAAGACCTCAGTTATTTAAAGGTAAATTACCCCGGAATAGTACGATAATACTAATTGGAACTATTGGTAAAAACCGATGGATCGATCAATTAATTTCAGAAAGAAAACTGGATATTTCTCAAATTAAAGGACAATGGGAGGCTAGTATATCTCAGGTCATTCAAAATCCATTTCCGGGTATAGAAAAAGCCTTAGTTTTAGTTGGTTCAGATAAAAGAGGAACGATTTATTCGATGCTGAACCTAACCAGAGAAATGGGGGTTTCACCTTGGTATTGGTGGGCAGATGTGCCTGTTGAAAAGCAAGATGCTCTTTTCATTAATCCTGAAATTACAATACAAAAAGGTCCAAAAGTAAAATACCGTGGAATCTTCCTTAATGATGAAGAACCTGCCTTAGGAGGTTGGGCACGGGAAAAGTTTGGTGGCTTTAACCATCAATTTTATGAACATGTATTTGAATTAATTCTTCGCCTTCGCGGGAATTTCATGTGGCCTGCTATGTGGGGTAAAGCCTTCTTTGACGATGATCCTGAAAATGGTCGCCTGGCTAATGAATTGGGGATTGTTATGAGTACTTCACATCACGAACCTATGGGCAGAGCACAGGCTGAGTGGCATAAATATGGTACCGGCTCATGGGATTACTCAAAAAACAAAACTGTTCTGGATGATTTTTGGAGAAAGGGAATGGAGCGCAATAAAAATTACGAAACCATTGTTACTGTAGGCATGCGTGGTGATGGAGATGAAGCCATGACTGAAGGTACAAATATTCAATTACTAGAAAATATAGTTAAAAACCAGCGAAAAATTATTACCCAGGTTACCGGAGAAAATCCAGAAAAAACACCTCAAGTATGGGCGCTATACAAGGAAGTTCAGGAATATTACGACAAAGGAATGCGTGTACCGGATGATGTGACTTTATTATTGTGTGATGATAACTGGGGTAATGTTAGAAAACTACCCGAGATAAACGCAAAAGAACACAAAGGTGGTTATGGTATGTATTACCATGTTGATTACGTTGGAGGCCCAAGATGTTACAAATGGATTAATGTTAGTCAGATTCAGCGTATCTGGGAACAAATGAACCTGACATGGAGTCACGGAGTGGATCGAATTTGGATTTTAAATGTTGGCGACCTGAAACCCATGGAGTATCCTATAAGTTTTTTCCTGGATATGGCTTGGGATCCGACGCAATACAACTCAAAAAATCTATATCAGCACACCTTAAATTGGTGTAAGGAACAATTTGGAACATCTTATGCAGATGAAGCCGCGCGTATTCTTAATACCTATACAAAATACAATCATAGAATCACTCCTGAGCTATTAAATAGCAAAACCTTCAGTTTAGAAAATTACAATGAGTTTGAGCGAGTATATCAGGACTATAAAAACCTGACATTAGATGCATTGCGCCTATATAATTTTATACCCAATACCTATAAAGATGCATTTGACCAATTAATCCTTTTCCCAACTAATGCCACCTGTAATTTATATGAAATGTACTATGCACAAGCTAAAAATCATCAGCTTGCTAAAGAAAATAACACCGGGGCAAATTATTGGGCTGAGGAGGTGAAAAAATGTTTTGAGCGGGATTCTCTATTTACAGTTCACTATAATAAACAAATTTCTCATGGAAAATGGAATCATCAAATGGATCAGATCAGAACCGGATATAATTCCTGGGCTGAACCCAAAAAAAGGATCATGCCTGAAGTAACAAAAGTTGAAGAGACTGAAATACCGAAGTCAGAATCAGCGTTTCAGGAGGCCGATGGTTATGTGTCTATTGAAGCACCTAATTTCCAACATGCAAAAAATTCTGAAAAAATAAAGTGGGAAATAATCCCTGATTTAGGCAAAACAGATTCTGCAATAAGTACCTATCCTGCTAATGTTTACCCCGAAAAAACGGATTCTGTATTTGTTGAATATGCAATTAACTTTTCAACTACCGGGACATTTGAAGTGGCTATACTCGCTTCTCCAACATTAACTTTTAATCAGAATAAAGGCTTGCGATATGCTGTTTCTTTTGATGGTGGAACTGAGCAAATCATAAATATTAACAAAGGATTTAAACCTTGGGATATGGACAAGTGGCAAGCTAACCGAATAAATAGAACTTTATCCAATCATCAAATTAAAACAACGGGTATACATATGCTACGCATTAGAGTTCTTGAACCCGGAATCGTATTACAGAAAATTTTAATTGACTCTGGTGGATTAAAACCAAGTTATCTTGGAGCCCCTCAAAGCAAACAAATAATAATAAAATAAAATGAATCACAGCTTATTATACAAATCCGGAACTTTTATCCTATTCATATTCTTTCTGTTCACTATTCAAACCAAAGGGGAAGTAAAACTACCTCGTTTAATAACAAACGGAATGGTTTTACAACGTGATACTCCTTTATGTATTTGGGGATGGGCAGACCCTTCTGAGAAGATAAAAGTTGAATTTCAAGGAGATACCTTTAAAACAAAAGCAGATAAAAAGGGTACTTGGAAATTAAAACTCCCTGCTTATGTTTTCGGAGGTCCCTACACCATGAAAATCAATCGTATTGAAATTAAAGATATATTAATCGGAGATGTTTGGTTATCCTCGGGTCAGTCCAACATGGAATTACCGCTACGAAGAGTTACTGATTTATATGCCGATGAAATTAAAAATATCAACAATTCTCATATACGATTATTTCGTACTTCAACGAGAAAAGATTTTAAAGAGCCACAAGTTGATTTCCCGGATGGTACATGGAAGACTGCAACTCAAAAAAATATTATGGAGTTTTCTGCAGTCTCCTTTTTTTTTGCCAATGAATTGTACCAAAGATACCATGTCCCTATTGGTATTATCAGCACAGCTATTGGAGGTTCTCCAGCTGAATCATGGTTAAGCAATCAAAACAATAATAAGTATCTTGAGCAGTGGATACAACAACAAGCAAATATTGATTCAATACAGGAAAAAATAAAAAAAGATAAGCCTGATAAATGGAAATTTAATTGGTGGCAAGAAGTTAATAGTAATGATCCCGGCGTTGCAAACTGGTCAGAAAATGTAGTTGATCTAACCAACTGGAAAGATATATCTTTACCAGGCTTTTGGTCAGAAAAGGGAGTTGAATTCCACAATGGTTCCATTTGGTTCTGTAAAGAATTCGATGTTGAAAAACCTTTAGCCAACCAGGAAGCTATACTTCGTTTAGGTCGGATTATAGATAGTGATTCTGCTTTTATAAACGGAACTTTTGTGGGAACAACATCTTACCAATATCCACCTCGCATATACAACATCCCTAAAGGTGTGCTGAAAGCAGGAAAAAATCAACTTATAGTAAGGGTATTTTGCCATGGAGGCAAAGGTGGGTTTGTTGTAGACAAACCTTATGAAATTCGTTTTAAATCACAATCCATTGACATCACGGGCGATTGGAAATATCACATTGGAGCTAAGCTCAATCCCCCTGAAATACCAGGCAAACTACAATTCAGACCGGGTGGATTATTCAATACCCTGATTAACCCGGTATTAAACTACGGACTTAAAGGCGTGATTTGGTTTCAGGGGGAATCGAACACTGGCAGAGGAAAAGAATATGAACAGCTTTTTAAAAGCCTTATACACGATTGGCGTATAAACTTTCATCAATCAGAACTCCCATTTTTATACGCTCAATTGGCCAATTTAGGTATTCCGAATAAAGTACCCGTAGAAAGTGGCTGGGCTGATGTGCGCGAGGCACAAAGAAAAGTTCTGGAATTGCCTTTTACAGGAATGGCCGTCACATTTGACATTGGAGAATGGAATGATATTCATCCTTTAAAAAAGAAAGAAGTGGGATATCGCTTAGCTCTGGAAGCCTGCAAAGTAGCCTATCATAATGATTCCATTATTAGCTCCGGGCCAATATATGATTCTTTAGAAATTAAAAGCGGAAGCATCATACTAACCTTTACATCTGTTGGCAAGGGGCTTTATACAAATAATTATCTAAAAGGATTTCAAATTGCAGGTGATGATGGTATTTATAAATGGGCAAATGCAGTGGTTCTAGCAAAAAACAAAGTAAAAGTATGGAATCAAAGTATTTCAAAACCACAATCTGTTCGATATGCATGGGAGGATAATCCCTCGGAATCAAATTTAAAAAATAAGGAAGGATTACCAGCTTCTCCATTTTCAACAAAATAACTTTTTAAAACTACACAAAACATGAATACACATTCTCAAAAGATCTCTGTTGTTGAAAAAATCGGCTATAGTCTGGGAGACTTGGCAGCCAATTTGATTTTTCAAACATTGATGACTTTTTTAGCATTTTTTTATACCGACGTATATAAAATTCCACCGGGATCGGCATCAGCTATCATATTTACAGGTGGGATGATTGGTGCATTCTTTAATCCAATAATGGGTATAATAGCAGATCGAACTAAATCAAGATGGGGAAAATTCAGACCCTGGATACTATTTACCTCAATACCCTTTGGTGTATTGGCTTTATTGGCATTTAGCACACCTGATTTTAGTCCGGGAGGTAAAATTGCTTATTCACTAATTACCTATATTTTATTAGTATTAGTCTATTCGGCCAACAATCTTCCTTATGCCTCTTTAAGTGGAGTTATAACTGGTGATATGGCCGAACGGAATAGTATTTCATCTTACCGTTTTGTAGCAGTAATGATTGCTCAATTTATGGTTCAGGCCTTACTACTTCCCCTGGTACTTATTTTAGGGAATGGAGATAAGATGGTTGGTTTTGAAAATACTATAGGTCTATTTGCCATAATTGGTGTAATATTTTTCATCATCACATTTCTCACAACCAGGGAAAGAATTATTCCTAATCCTGAACAAAAATCCAGCATTAAGGAAGACTTATCTGATTTAAGTAAAAATAAACCATGGATAGCCATGGTAATCTTAACCATATTCATATTTGTTACACTCGCTCTTAAAGGCGGAATGTATGTTTACTATTTTGAAAATTACTTAGATGAACAACAATTAGCTAACTTTTTGCATAATATTGGTTTTGATGGATTTATAGAAGGAATTAATCACATATTGTTATCAATGGGCCTTCATGGATTTACATGGCCAAAAGATGCTCCCACTTCAGGATTTAGCTTATTCAATGCTGGTGGAATTATTATGATGATGATTGGTATTGGATTTTCAAAAAAACTAGCTGATAAATATGGAAAAAGAGATGTGTTTGGTGTTAGCCTGTTTTTATCGGCTATAGCTCTTGTCTTTTTCTTCTTTTATAGTCCTAATGCTATTTCAGCGGTATTTATCACTCAATTGGTTCATGGATTTTTCTATGGCATTAGTACTCCCCTACTTTGGGCAATGATAGCAGATGTGGCCGATTATTCAGAATGGAAAAATAACCGAAGAGCCACGGCTATTATCTTTTCTGCTATGATATTTGGCCTGAAAGCAGGATTAAGCATTGGAGGAGCATTGGTAGCAGGCATATTAAGTATTTATGGATACAACGAACAACTGAATATCCAATCTCCTGAAACTATTAATGGTATAAAGCTGGCCTTAAGTATATTTCCTGCGTTAACGTTTGGTGTTAGTATTACATGCTTGTTCTTTTATGACATTAATAAAAAGAAGGAAATCCTGATACAAAAAGAATTAACAGCGAGAAGAGTCGCATAACTTAAAAAAAAACAAGTGAAACTGGCCTAATCAGGGCAATCCCATTAGCTATTGAAAAAGGCATAACAGTAACTACCCATGTATTACACTAATTACCATGGCTTTATTAAATTTCAAACTCATGAAAACATATCATACACAATACCTGACAATCATACTAATAAGTATTTTTTATGGTTGTAATTCTCAAAGCCAGGAAAGCCTGAACGTAAGTTTAAAAGATGCTTTTAAGGATAAATTTTATATTGGAACAGCACTTAGTAAAACTCAGATTTCAGATACAATCCAATCGGCTGATATAAATGTTGTAAAAACAAACTTTAATGCAATTGTTGCTGAAAACTGTATGAAAAGTGAAGAAATTCAACCTAAAGAAGGGGAATTTGACTTTTCAACAGCAGATAAATTTGTAGAATTTGGCATACAAAATAACATGTTAATTACTGGTCATACATTAATCTGGCATTCTCAGACTCCTGATTGGTTTTTTAAAGACAACTCAGGAAATGATGTTACAAGAGAAGTAATGATTGAACGTATGCGTAGTCATATACATACAATTGTTGGGAGATATAAAGGTAAAATAAAAGGTTGGGATGTAGTGAATGAGGCCATATTGGATGATGGCTCATTTCGAAAAAGTAAGTTCTATCGAATTATTGGAGAAGACTATATTAAGCTTGCCTTTGAATTCGCCCATGAAGCTGACCCAAATGCAGAATTATATTACAATGATTATTCAATGTCTAATTCTGGCAAAAGAGAAGGTGTTGTAAAAATGGTGCAGAATTTTAAAAAACAAGGCGTACGAATTGACGCTATTGGTATGCAATCTCATATTGGCCTGGACTTCCCTTTAATTAATGAATTTGAAGAAAGTATTAAAGCATTTAAAGCCACAGGTGTTAAGGTTATGATGACCGAATTAGATTTAACTGTATTACCTGTTCCAGACTGGAATGTGGGAGCTGAGGTTTCTGCAAGCTTTGAATATAAAGAGAAATTAAATCCATATTCGAAAGGTTTACCAGATTCTGTAAACATCGCTTTTGAAAATCGTTATATCGATTTTTTTAAGCTATTCCTAAAATATCAAGATTGTATTACGAGAGTTACTCTTTGGGGAGTAAATGATAACCAAACATGGAGAAACAATTGGCCGGTATCTGGAAGAACTGATTACCCTTTGTTATTCGATCGTAACAACCATGCTAAACCCGTTGTTGAGAAAATTATAGCATTAACAAAAAACAATTAATAGTAATCAAAAAAGAAATATTAAAATGTCAGAACCTAGATATTTAGTAGAACACTTATACACAGCTGATCCTGCTGTGCATGTTTTTAACGGAAAACTTTACATATACCCATCTCATGATGTTGAATCAGGAATACCTGAAAATGATAACGGCGATCATTTTGATATGCGTGATTATCACGTATTTTCCATGGATGATATTGATGGAAAAGTAACAGATCATGGTGTTGCATTGGATGTAAAGGATATTCCCTGGGCAGGAAGACAGCTGTGGGATTGTGATTGTGCATACAAAAATGGAAAATATTACCTCTATTTCCCTTTAAAGGATCAAACTGATATTTTCAGAATCGGAGTAGCTATCAGTGATAAACCTGAAGGACCATTTATTCCTCAGGATAGTCCTATAAAAGGTAGTTACTCCATTGATCCGTCTATATTTTGTGATGACGATGGCCAACAATACATGTATTTTGGTGGAATATGGGGTGGTCAACTACAAAGATACCGAGACAATAAGGCGATTGAATGCGGTCAGGAACCTCATGACGAAGAACCTGCTTTACCTTCGAGAGTTGTAAAATTGGATGATGGCATGCTGTCTTTTGCTGAAGAGCCAAAACCTATTGTTATTCTGGATGAAAATGGAGAAATAATTAAAGCAGGAGATCATGATCGTCGCTTCTTTGAAGCCTCATGGATGCACAAATACAATGGAAAGTACTATTTTTCTTATTCTACAGGCAATACTCATAAATTATGTTATGCTACAGGAGATTCTCCTTATGGACCATTTACCTTTCAAGGTGTGATTCTGACTCCAGTAGTTGGATGGACTACACACCATTGTATAACAGAGTTTAAAGGTAAATGGTACTTATTTTATCATGATTGTGTTCCTTCTGAAGGCAAAACCTGGTTACGTAGTTTAAAGGTAATCGAGCTTGAGTATGATGAAAACGGACAAATAAAAACAATTGATGGATTAAAATAAACAACTTAATTATAATTGAGGTGTACACTTAAATAGAAATGAATAAGGACTAATAACCTGAGTTCGATTAAAATTTTTAGCATTCAGATTGACATAAAAGGCTGATATACAAGGTGAATTTTGCAGGGCTAGCTCGCTAGCTCGATAAATTTAACGAAGTAGATCAGCCTTTTATGCAAAGCATGAGAGTTTCCGCTTATAATTATTGCGATAAGTGAATGTAGAAGCAAAGTTTACTTTGATTATGCTGAACGCAGCAATAATCAGGAACTAAACAGCGATCTTCTTCCTGAAAATTATTCAAAACAGCCCGCTATTCTTTCATAATTTTCAGTTGAATCTCACTATTTATAGGCGGTCTGAAACATAGTTCTATCGAATACCTTATAAAAAAATAATTAATGAGGTAAATCCAAAATTTTATGTCGAACTCAGGTTAATAATAAATCCTACCCCAAAAACATTTTTGTTATTTAATCAAAACGGAAAGGTTAGATACTAATATAGGCTGCAGACCTATTTTAAATTTAACTCACAAAATGGGTTAAAAGTATGGATCAAAAAAATCCCTTCCTGAATCAAGAAGGGATTTTAAATTTTGTTGATGCTATGGGAAATTATTTCGGTTCCCAGAAACATCGTTTTGGAGAAACAATTAATTCCTCCTTTTTAAGTTTTGACATACCTTTGTCCACCTCTTTACGCTCGAGTCCGGTTAATTCAACAATCTTTCCGGCATTAAGTGGTTGTCCGGCTTTTTTCATGGTTTCCAAAATTTGTTCTGTTATTTCCATCTGGGTATAATAAAAATTAAAATCAACAAATAATAATATCAGTAAACAAAGGTATCAAGTTATTTTTTGTTCAAAAAAATCATAACAATTTACTCTAATACATTTACCTTCTTCGAAGTTAAAACCTCACATTTACCCCCAGGTTAAAATATGTAACGCCAAAACCGAGTTCTGCAAAAGCCCCTACTCTATTGTTGATGGCATACCTGATTCCTGCAAAAATATCGGTGGCAAGTTTTGTTCTGGTTTCCTTTTCTTTGCCCCCGGTTAAAGGGTTGGTGAATTTTAAAGTTTGAAACCTGGCTCCTACAAACATACCGGCATATAAGTCAACCTTATTCCATTCGCTACTTTCAGTAAGTTCAACCATATCAAAGTGATATGCCACTCTTGGCCCCAATACCACATAATGGTAATCATCACTATAGGGAGTATTTAAATACCGGTAGTCGTAATCAGATCCTGCATAGGATAATATACCACCTGCACTTATATAGCCCACTCCTAATTTATCGGTATATCCATAATCATAGGTAGCAGTAATAGCCATATTCCGTGAAGTATAATCGTAACCGGTAATAGCAGGAATTCCCACGGCTATACCTAAACTCTGCTCACCCTTTTTCATAGGTTGTGCATATCCTTTAACCCCGATTGTTAATGCAAAAACAATGAATACGATGGTTTTTCTCATAATTAAAGATTTTAATGTTGTTTTTCTTTGTTGTGTTTAAAACAATATCCCTCTGATATTTATCTCTTAAACGTCCAAAAGTAAAAAATATTAGAAATAAATCTTTGTATATAAGTATTTAGTAACTTTGTCGCCACAAATAAATTTAAAATAAGGTATAATGTCTGTAGCAATGAATCGCCAGAAAAAGGTGACCACTCACGTATTGAGTGAAATGAAGCATAATAAAGAAAAAATTGCCATGTTAACCGCATATGATTATTCATTGGCTAAAATTGTGGATCAATCGGGTATTGATGTGATTTTGGTAGGTGATTCTGCTTCGAATGTTATGGCTGGATGGGAAACGACTTTACCTATCACTCTTGATCAGATGATTTATCACGGAGCATCAGTTGTAAGAGCTGTGAATCGCGCTTTAGTTGTGGTAGACATGCCTTTTGGAACTTACCAGGGCAATTCAAAAGAGGCGCTGACTTCTGCTATCAGAATTATGAAGGAAACGGCAGCAGATAGTGTGAAGCTGGAAGGTGGTAGTGAAATTGTAGAATCTGTAGTAAGAATTATATCTGCGGGTATACCGGTTATGGGACACCTTGGGTTAACTCCGCAATCTATACATAAATTTGGTACTTATACTGTAAGAGCCAAACAAGAAGAAGAAGCAAATAAACTTATTAAAGATGCGCATTTGCTTCAGGAAGCAGGATGTTTTGCTATCGTTCTTGAAAAAATTCCTGCCGAATTAGCTGCTCGTGTAGCCAGCGAACTAACAATTCCTATTATTGGTATAGGAGCCGGTAGCGGTGCGGATGGTCAGGTATTGGTTTTACACGATATGCTGGGCATTAACCAGGAGTTTTCTCCTCGGTTTTTACGTAGATATCATAACCTTTTTGCTGAAATAAGCGGGGCGGTTGGTAATTATATTAATGATGTTAAATCGGTTGATTTCCCGAACGAAAGAGAACAGTATTAGCAGTATACAATCATCAGTAAACAGTTTGTAGTCAACAGAAAACTGTATCGACTAAGAATTGTGGAAAAAAAGGCAAACCGGGGAAAAGGCAGCTGAGTTAAACATGAAACTAAGAACTAAAATTAAATGGAAATATTATTTGAAGACAATCATATAATTGCAGTATATAAAACCAATTCTGAGATTGTTCAGGGTGACAAGACCGGTGACGAGGCCTTGAGCGATAAAGTAAAGGCTTACATTAAGAAAAAATACAATAAACCGGGTGATGTATACCTTGGTGTTGTTCATCGTATCGACCGTCCGGTTAGTGGCATTGTACTTTTTGCACGAACCAGCAAGGCGGCTACCCGGTTGAGCAAGATGTTTCTGGATAAGGAGATCAAGAAAACATACTGGGCCATTGTTAAAAACTTACCCGCTGAAGATCAGGGAACGCTTAAGCATTACATGATTAAGAATCAGGAGAAAAACAGATCAAAAGCATTTGACACAAACCGTAAAAATGCCAAGGAAGCCATTCTTAATTATAAGCTTATATCAAGTTCTGCAAATTATCATCTTCTGGAAATTGACTTAGAAACCGGCAGGCATCATCAGATCAGATGTCAGCTGGCTAAAATTGGTTGTCCTATTCGTGGCGACTTAAAATACGGAGCAGCCCGATCATTAAAAGGTGGAGGTATTAATCTTCATGCCAAAAAAATTGAATTTATACATCCGGTTAAAAAGGAACCTATTGTTATTGATTGCAGACCTCCTAAAGAAGAGGGTTTATGGAATGAATTTGATAATGTGATGAAATAAAATGCATCTGTAAAATATAATAAAGACAACCTCAGAATAATGGTTGTCTTTTTTGTTTCATTAAATTACTTTAACAACGACTCACCTGTAAAATATAAAGGCAGAAAATCATTAGCTTTTTTAAATACCAGTATTTCAAGTTCGCTATCTAAAAGAGTTTTAATATTTGTTTTATAACGAGATTCTGTTTCAATCATCACCTGCCTGCAGGCTCCGCATGGCGAAATTGGTATCTGGGTTGGTTTTCCATTATTCAAAGCTGAAATAGCCAATTTAACAATTGCTATATCCGGGTGTTGTGAGTTACTCCAAAAAATAGCAGTTCGTTCAGCACATAATCCTGATGGATAGGCTGCATTTTCCTGATTCGTTCCGGTAATAATTTCACCGTTTTCCAATAAAAGAGCTACCCCGACTTTAAAGTTTGAATATGGTGCATAAGCATTTGCAGTGGCATTACGAGCCGCTATTATCAGATTCTGCTCATCCTGCAACAACTCCTCCAGCTTATCGTATTTATATATGGTTGTTTTTATTTCAATCTTTCCCATGTTATTATCATTTATTAAAACATCAATCCATTCATGATGCAGCGTCTTTCATTTGAGGAATTATTAACCTTCAGAGTTGTTCTATTCCTGTTTTTCAATTATGGTATTAAAACAAATTAATTCAAATATAATGTATTGATTCATTATTTCATTCAGCAAAACTCTTATATATCATGACTCTTAAATAAATATGCTACCTCAGTTAATAACAGCAAAATCAATATTCAACAAAATAAAGCTTAAGAGATTTACGTTTACAGGATTAAAATGGCTCCATTTTTTTATATTTGTGGTCAATACAAAATAAATGATTTTTAAGCATGAGGAAGTTAATTCAATTATCTGCAATAATTTGGTTATTGGGAACTTATACTAGTGCTATTGCACAAAACAGTTCTTTAACCAGCGCAGATTACATTAATAAGTACAGTGAATTAGCTGTAAAAGAAATGAAGCGTGTAGGTATTCCTGCAAGTATTATATTGGCGCAAGGCATGCTGGAATCAGGTAATGGCAACTCTACTTTAGCAAGAAAATCAAACAACCATTTTGGTATTAAATGTCATAACGATTGGGATGGTAAACGTGTTTATCATGATGACGACCGCAAGGGGGAGTGCTTTAGAAAGTACAAATCAGTTTACGAATCCTATCTGGATCATTCTGATTTTTTAATGTGTAAAAAACGCTATGCTCCTTTATTCAAACTCAAAACAACTGATTACAAAGGATGGGCGCATGGTTTGAAAAAAGCTGGTTATGCTACCGATCCTAATTACGCAAAAAGACTAATAAATATTATCGAAGAAAATGGTTTACACAAATTTGATAATGGAAATGTTAAGGTAAAACATGCAAACAATGTTTCTCCTTCTAAGTCTGGTAGCAACAACGTTGACAACTTTACTGTAAATGCGTTTGAAACACACAAAATTGAGATAAATAATGGCGTAAAGTATATTACTCTTAAAGAGGAAGACTCTGTTCATGATATTTGCAATGAACTTGGCTTAAAAGAATGGGAATTATACAGTTACAATGATATCTCTCAAGGCGAAAACATATCCCGATACAAATACTTATATGTTCAGCCCAAAAGAAATAAGGCCCATAGAAAACATAGAATTCATAGAATAAAACCAGGTGAAAATCTGCATTATATTTCTCAAAAGTATGGTGTGAAAATGAAAAGGTTATTAAAATATAATAATATGAAAGAAGGGGATAAAGTTGAAGCTGGTATGGTTATTCAACTTAGAAAAAGAAAGAAATAGAATCCTTTGAGTATGATACTAAAAACCTTACTCACTACTCTTATTTTTTCATGCTTTTTTATTGGTAATTCAGTAAATAGCCAGAATTTTAATACGCAACAAAAATTCTGGCTTTATAAAATAGTATATAAAACACCTTCTCTAAAAAGAAATTGGTCTGATTTTATTACTTACCAAGGGGCTTTTCCAACCCGTGAAGTAAAAATTGTAAAAGGAGGGATTTTAAACATACAACATCTTCCCGACTGGGATTTAATTAAAAAACAAATTCTACAAAATCCTGATTTATTGACCATCAAATTTGATGAGATAAGTAAATCATCCCCCGGATTAATTGCAGATGCCTCAGTAAAACTAACTTTGTGGGAATTGTATTCCATATTAGCGGATGGTTTATCTGAGGAAATTCCGTTTTCAAGCCACGAAACGGCTGTTTATTTCAAAAATAAGATGGTGACTACTCTTCCTTCTGTAATGAAAAAAGGAACAGATGTTAAAGAAAAGTATCTTCCCGTTTTATATGATATATTAAATCCCAGCTTACCGGTTTATCAAAAGTCCGCTTCTTTATCTAAAGTGAAAAAAGTAAGTATTCAAAGTCACAAAAAGGTTCTAGATAAATGGCATCAACTGGTCAGGAAATATGTTGAAGACCAATCGGATAAGTATTTTAATATTTTAGCTCAACGAAGTATTTATTTTAAGGGTCAATTACTCGCAGCAGGTGAAGGCAGCGGATCATCAGGTCTATTAAGAGAATTTGAAAATAAAGATGGAGGTGGAATCAATACAGGTACAGGTAAAGGCATTGGACTCTTTACTTATGACATGTTAATTAAAAAAGAGAAATTAGTACCTCAATTTGAAACCACCACCAACACCGGAGCATTAAAAAACGAACCCACTTTAATTCACCTTTCCTTATGGGGTATCGACAGCAACAAAAAGCCCTTGATTGTTATTGAGAACAAAGACAATAGCTACTTACTATTTGCCGATTATACTTCCAATGAAATATGCCCTGATCCCAACGCTTCGATGGGAATTTCATACATGGACCGGATTGAAGAGTTTGAATACGAAAAAATAGAAAAACCGCTGATAGAATTAAATAAAAACAATGGTTTATTGGCCATCTTTGACAGGGAGAATCGCACGAAAGATCAAATAGCAGCAAAAATAAAATCGCTGGAACTGGAGATTGACTCAATTAATAAACTTGAAGAAATTAACGAAACAGCTATCAGCACCAGAAAAAGTAAGATAGATATTAATCTTAAAAATCTCACCAATAAAGAATCAAAGCTTAGTGATCTGCAACGGAAAATTTCCGGAGTATATCAAAACACAGATCGTTCAGAAAAGAAACTTGATAAGATGAAATCTGCTTTGGGTAAAAATGTTCAACCCTGGACAAAACAAGACTCTATCTATACTTTTGCTGATGGTACCCAGTTTAATTATCATACTCAGGACCTTATTATTTACACCGATAGTTTTTCTGAACCTATAAAGATAAGCTTATTAGCGGCCTCCTTTTCTTTGGAAAGTGACAGAAAAGATGAAGTACAATTATATATTAATTCAACAGGAGGTGTGAAAGGAAAAGGGTTAAATGAGGGTATAGCTGATATCAATAAATCAGATACCTTATTGAAGAAAACCTTTTACTTTGAAACTGATGTATTTGAATTACATACCTCCTTTACTTCTCAAGAAAAAGCGATCATATCCGGATTAACAAATGCTGACAATAAGCCATCTAAGACACTAACTTTGAATTTACTGGCCAATGGAGTAGACACCGTTATCCATTCCAACATACAGAAAGACAAACAAAGCTATCAGACAAAAAACCGTCTGGAAAACTATAAACGAGCACGCCGGGTAGATATTGAAATTATTGAAACCTCAAATGCATATCAAGTAAATATTACTGGATTTGCAGATGCCGGGAATACCAGACTATCAAAATTACCGAAAACAACCAGACTGCAATTTGCAAATCAAGCACATCGGATACAGTCGTTAAATCCTTATCTGAGTTCATTAAGAGTGCTATCAGCAGCATCTGAATTAGAGAACATTTTAAATCTGGATTTATCAGGATATCAGATATTCATCTATCCTCTAAATAAGAAATTGTCAGTAAAAGAATTAAAGGAGATTTTAAAATAAAAATCTACATCCCCAATACTAATTGAAGATGTAGATACACTCTTCAATTTTACCTTTGAACTACAAATTTAAATACTTTATAATAGGCATCGCTTCGCACTTTTAATAGATATATTCCTTCCGGAAGATGTGCTACAGCATATGGGTACAGATCGTTTACTTCAGAATATATCACAGGATCTATTAACCTGAGCTATTCACAACATGGATATAGGAATTTTTACTGGTATTGATGCTGATATTTAATACAAGCACAAAAAAACACCTGTGTATATTACACAAGCGTCTCTTTAATTATTGTGTCCATAAAGGAATAGATACAAAATCCTTTCTGATATGTATTTTAATCTGCTACCCTACAATTATTCATATTTTTAAATCCATTTAAAAATTCTTTTGCAGTCATTCTCTTTTTCCCTGCCAATTGTAACACATCAATTTGCAATGCGCCTCCTTTACATGCAATTAAAATCTGATTTTTACCATCTGTTTTAATTTCGCCGGGATTTAAAGTAACATCAAAAACCATTTCTGTTTCAAATATTTTAAGTCCGGTCTTTTTGCCTGTTTCATCCATAATCTCAGTCCATGCAGCAGGGTAAGGTGATAATCCTCTTATTTTATTATAAATATCAACCATGGAAAGCGACCAATCTATTTTACAATCTTCCTTGTAGATTTTTGGTGCAGGTCTTAATACAGTATCCTTTTCAATAAAATCATCCTGTGATTTAGTTGTTATTGTATCATTACAGATATTAGTAACCGTTTCTAAAACCAATCCTGCTCCCAGAAACATCATCTTATCATGAACAGTTCCGGCAGTATCTTTTTCATCAATAGGCATAGATTTCCGGTCAATAATATTACCTGTATCTATTTCATGCTTTAAAAAGAAAGTAGTAACACCCGTTTCTTTATCACCATTGATAACAGCCCAATTGATTGGAGCCGCTCCCCTGTATTGAGGCAGCAGAGAACCATGAAGGTTAAAAGTACCCATTGGTGACATATTCCATACTACCTCAGGAAGCATTCGGAAAGCGACAACTACCTGCAAATGCGCTTTTAAGCCCCTCAGCTCTTCCACAAATAGTTCATCTTTCAATTTCAATGGTTGCAGCACTTTTATACCCTGGCTAACTGCATAATCTTTAACCGGTGAAGTTCTTAACTTCTGTCCTCTACCTGCAGGTTTATCAGGAACTGTAATAACACCAACAACATTGAATTTATTTTCAACAAGTATTTTAAGGCTTTCCACAGCAAAATCGGGAGTGCCCATAAATACAATTCTTATATCTTCCTTATTAATCATTACTGGATTAGTTTTTTAAGGTTGTGTTTCCTTTTTGATGCTTTGGAAAGTATGGACAGTTCTTGCATCCATTTCCACAACAATACCCTCTTTCTGTCAAATACTTTGCGGTCATGATTCTAAATCCCCTTGGATCCATAATAAAATCTTCTCCTTCTTTCAACGGTTTCTGAGGATAATAATCATCTATATAATTCATTAAATTCTTTTTTTTACAAAGATAAGATTATCAATGTAGAATTTAACCAGACTTCTTACTTGATTCTCGATTAAACTCTGATTATACAGGTGTTTTGAAATAATATTCAATAAATCATTTGGTGTAAGGAAGGGTAAAAAAGAATTTAGTTCCTATACCCAGTTCAGACTCAAGCCAAATCTTTCCTCCCATTTTTTCAACATAGGCTTTGGATATGGCTAAACCCAGGCCAGTGCCTCCGTATTGGTTAATATTGTTTTCTGCCTGAATAAATCGATCAAAAATAGTATCATGCTGGTCTTCTGAGATTCCAACACCCGAATCTTCAACCCTGAACTGAATAAGATCATCTAATAATTCATAGGTCACTTTTATAAATCCATTATGGGTGAATTTAATTGCGTTGCTAATCAGATTATCCAATACCTGTCTTAATTTTGTTGAATCACAAAGGATAGTGCTATCCTCATCGTTTAAGGGCTTGCTAGTAAAAAAATCTATGTCATTTTTTTCAGCAATTGGCGTATAAAAAGTAACTAATCCTTTAATAAGTTCATTGATAGATGTTTGATTTTCATACAAGTCTATTTGTCCGATTTCAATTTTGGAAACATCAATAATATCGTTTACAATTCTAAGTAATTGATGGCCACTTTCACTGATGATATCACAATATGATTGCAATTGATCATTTAATGTATCTGAATCTTTCAGAATATCAGAAAATCCAATAATTCCATTCATTGGGGTTCTGATTTCGTGGGACATATTACATAAAAAGGCTGTTTTCAACCGATCACTCTCCTCCGCTTTTTCCCTGGCAATAATCAATTCTTTTTCAATTTCTTTTAATCGGGTAATATCGTGTGCTACAGAATAGGAGATTCCCTCTGAATAAATAGGTTGTACAATCCACGAAAACCAGACATAACTTCCATCTTTACGTACATAACGGTTTTCAAATCGCATAATATCAGGCTGTTCAACAATCTTCTCCTGAATATAATCAATGGTTCTCTGTATGTCTTCCGGATGGATGAATTCGAACATAGTTCTTCCTTCAATTTCATTTACAGAATATCCTAACAAGTTGCTTAAGGCAGGATTAACTTTTAAAAAAACAGCATTAATATCAGCAATACATATGGGATTAGCCACCAGATTATAAATACGCTCAAAATCCTTAAGTACTTTTTCGGTATTCTTAATTTTCTCTTCGGCCTCAATTAAATCCGTAATATTTCTGGATATAATATGTACACCTTTTAGTTTACCCTCTTCAATTACCGGTATATACTCAGAATCGAACCAAAGCTTTTCTCCATCAAGATTATACATACTTTTGTATTTCTGTAGTTTTCTTTTTTTGAGAGTAAGCTTAATTCTTTCAAATATCTGAAACTGATAGGCTTTGTATTCGGGAATAATCTCTCCTTGTGTAAGAACGGGGATATATTCAGAAAAAAGCTCTCTGAAACTTTCATTAAAAAGTCTGAGTTTTAGTTCATGATCAAAAAAACAATTGATTGTTCCTGAGTTTTCGAAGAGTATCTTATATAGAAAGTCTTTTTGACTTTGATGTTCACTTTTGCTATTCTCAAGTTCGATTTCCAGGTTTAAGTGTGATAAGTCTGCTTCTATTGATTTATGAAACTGGGATAGTAAACCTGTTAATTTTTGAGAATGTATCTTTTCTTTCGCATCAAATAAACAGATAATTCCAAATAGTTTTTTGTCGGCATTACATATTGGCAAACCAATAAAACATTCAGCCTCTATTATTTCTACTGCATCTTTAGAGGGTCGAAACCAATCTTTATTCAATAAATCATATTTAATCTGATCAGGATCATATCCAAACTGAACACCTGGAACAAACTGATTATCCAGTATTTGATTTGCTACAACAACTTCAAGTTTATCATTATTAAACCTCAGGATACCCCCATAAGAAACGTCAAAAAAATCCACCAGCAAATCTACTCTTGTCTGCCATTTCCGAATCACATCCTGCGGTACCTCCAAATCACCTTGACTTATTATTGTATCTTCAAATGATTTCATGTATTTTTTCTATGAATAGAAGAAAGATATTTGTCAAAATATAAGCAAAAGAAATTATTTATGAGTCTGAATCGTTACCCACACTAACATTTTAGCATATGTATATTACTAATTGATTTTATAGATATACTTAGTAATTTAGTGGGTAATTAGAGTCTGTCTGTAAAGTTCAAACACACGACTTAATGGAAAGGCATTAATCATTTTAAAAGTATATTAATAATGCGAAAATTAATTATTTTAGCACTCTCTATTCGCAGATTAAAAAACAATTAATTTGTATCTCCATAAACAGATTATATACTGCAACTCAATAATATGTTTGAGAATTTCACTTCATTATCCCTGCCTTTAAAAAAGTAATTTCTTTTTCTGACAGAAAGCGCCATTTCCCTCGTGGAACATCTTTTTTTGTAAGGCCTGAAAAGTATACCCTATCGAGTTTTACAACTTCATACCCTAAATGAGCAAAAATACGACGAACAATACGATTTCTACCTGAATGAATTTCGATACCCACCTCATAGTTATTCCCTTTTACCAAACTTACTTTATCGCCTTTGATAAATCCATCTTCCAGGTCAAAACCATTAGAAATTGTATTTATGTCCTCATCAGTTATCGGCTTGTCTAAAAACGCATGATAAATTTTTCGGTGTTCGTGACTGGGGTGTGTTAGCTTTTTGGTTAAATCACCATCATTGGTTAACAGAAGTACACCAGTGGTCATTTTATCCAATCTCCCAACCGGAAAAATACGTTCATCACAGGCGTTCTTAACAATATCAATCACAGTTCTTTTGGCATGAGGATCACTTAACGTTGTAACACAGTCCTTTGGTTTATTAAGAAGTACATAAACCAATTTTTCAGGATTAAGCTCTTTACCATCATAAACCACAGTATCATTTTTACTCACTATAGTTCCCACTTCTGAAACCACTTGTCCATTAACAATGATTAGTCCTTCTGCAATCAATTTATCAGCCTCTCTACGGCTACAAACTCCTGCATTGGCAATAAATTTATTTAAACGAATCTTATCCTTTTCACTTGATGTCACATGCCTGGGGGCTTCCGTTTTTTTTTCTACCGACTTGTTTTTTAACTCAACAACTTTCTTTTTCGGAGTTCCTTTTCTATGTGTTTTTGAAGCTTTTTTGCTCATGCCAGATTTTCAAATATAATTTCTGCAAAGGTCACAAAAAATTTTAAAGTATTTAAATTAAAACCTGTTTTATGAATGGTCAGATAAAGAATTATTATCAATCTGAATTCAAATGATAGATAACTAACAAAGCAATGTAAATCGTAAAGAATACATTAAAGTTTCATGCCAATGACCGGTTGTGGTTAATTTACAGTACTATCTACACTACCATCCTTCAGTTTTGTAGATATTAAATCTCCACTCAATAATTCATTTGCATTTTTAACAGCTTTCCCATTTTTATAGGTAATAGAATAGCCTTTTTTAAGTATATTTTCCGGGTTGAGCAACTCATTGGTTTTTGACAGCAGGTTCAGTTGTGATTCTTGCTGATTAAAAAGATGCTTTAATATACCTGCCAATTGTCCAGGTATATTATTTAGTTGTTGTTGTTCTGTTTTAAGTTTGTTGATGGATTGGGATTTAATGCTGTTTGTGATATTTTTTAGTTGATTGATCTGATTGTTGATATATCTATCAGAAGAACTACCTAATTGTTGAATGATTTGATTGAGTTTGTGACCTTCAGTCAACAATGAGTTTTTCACTAATGGCTTAAATCTTCCCGAAGCTTTTTCAAGCATATAACGATAATCGGATACTATATCTCTGGTCTGAGTAATAATACTATCTTTTAAATCACCCAGTCTTTCATCAAAATCAGAAACCAATTCAATAATATGCTCAGCAACTGCAGTTGGCGTTTTTAACCGTGTATGTGCTACGTAATCCACAATGGTTTCATCACGTTCGTGACCAATACCCGAAAATACAGGCAGAGGGAACTGCGCAATATTATAAGCAATCCAGTAATTATCAAAGCACATTAAGTCTGAAGTTGAACCTCCTCCTCTGATAATAGCCACCACATCAAAAAAATCTTCATGCTCATATATTCTATCTAAAGCTGCAATAACAGATTCTTCTGTTTTATCTCCCTGCATGATGGCCGGAAATAATTTAATGTAGAATTGATATCCCCGGTTGTTGTTATTCAGCTGATTGCAAAAATCATCAAAGCCTGCTGCTGTAGGAGAAGAGATAACTGCAACCTTTTGCGGAACCAAAGGAACCTCAAGTTCTTTATTCATATCAATCACCCCATCTTCACTTAATTTATTTAATATGGCTTGTTTTTTTTGTGCCATATCGCCTAATGTGTAGGTAGGATCAATATCTCTGACATTTAAGCTAATACCATATACCTCCTGATAATCAATACTTACTCTAAGGAGTACCTTTAGCCCGGATTCCAGATCTTGTCCGGTAGCCTGTTTAAAATAGGGTTTGAGTATTCGGTATGTATAGGCCCAGATATTAGCTCTTGATTTGGCTATGATCTGTTCCGTTTTTTCATCTTTTTCAATTAATTCAATATAACAATGACCATTTCTAACCTCTCTTATTTCACTAATTTCTGCCACAACCCAATAGGTATCTGCAAAAGTACTATGAATAGTATTTTTGATTCTGCTATTTAGTTCGAGCAATGACAAAGAGGTTTCGCTCATGCTTACTGTTTATTAATTTTGATGGTATAAAAACGATTCCTTGTCTTTAAGCGCAACAGATAAATGCTGCTGGGTAGTTGTGATAATCCATCAATCCTTACTTCGCTATTCCGGTTAACATTTAAACTGAATACCAGATTTCCTGACATGTTAAAGATATCTATTTGCTCAATTAATATGTCATTGGATTTTGATTGTATTGTCAGATCATTATAAAACGGGTTTGGATAGATAGTAAAAACAGAAAAGGGATCATAACCGATAACATTCGGATTATTGATTCGGGCTTTTTCAAAATCTGGAATTCCATATCCAAAGGAATTATCCGGATTATCATATTGATGACTGCTGACCCGAATAAGGTTAAGAAGTTCTTTACTATTTAATTCGGGTCTGGCCTGCCATAAACAAGCTGAGAATCCAGTAATAACAGGTGCTGAAAAACTCGTTCCATTACCTTTAATTACAGTACCGAATTCATTTTGAAAGGCAGTTTGTGCTCCCTGAGCCGCAATATCAGGTTTAACTCTAAAATCAGATGAAGGACCATAGCTACTAAAACTCGCCCTTGTACTATCGGCACTCATAGCAGCAACCGATAATATATTTTCACCATCAGATGGAGTTATTATGTAATGCCATGGAGCAAGAGCTTCATTTCCGGCACTGCAAACCACCAGCATACCTTTAGAAAAAGCAGCTTCAGCACCCTTAACGCAAACTGTGCTTTTCCCATCCATATCCTCATAGGAATAATCCATGGCTGGATTGTCAAAAGTAAAATATCCCAATGAAGAATTAATAACATCGGCTCCTGAACTATCTGCAATTTCTGCGGCTATAACCCAGTTATATTCCTCAATAGGATACTCACTATTATCATCTTCAGTTCTTAACAAAATATAAGAGGCATTGGGTGCCGATCCTTTAAACTCCCCTTCGATATATCCGCCCATAATAGACAGTACGAAGGTTCCGTGATTCGATGAAGTGGCATAAACATCTCCTCCCGGATTAACAATATCTATCTCATTTAATATTTGATTGTTTTCCCATAGATGAGTAAATGATGACAGGTTATTAACATTCCGAAAGCCATTATCAATTACAGCTATTAACATCCCTTCCCCTTGATAACCACTATCATGCAGCAAGTGTCCGTTTACTGTTTGTGCCTGATTATAAGCCACCCCATAAGTACTGATAAGATCGTTTTTTAAAACCGGAATACTGTCTTTTTGCTTTATTATTTGCGAAGTTCTATTTGAATTTGTTTCCCAGATCAATTTTATATCATCCACAAATGATATTCTGGTAATAGTATCCATCAATAGCTTGTCTGAGCTTTCAATGATCACTCCATTCAACCATTTTGATGACCAATAAATCCTGAGATTCATATTCTCCAGACTATCTATATACATCTGAGAAACGGGCAAATCCTGTTCGTTAATCTGGATATTCTGCCGTGCCCTTCTTTCTAACGAACGTTGAGAAAGGAAATCTTGCGGCTGAGAAATGGAATAGTCATTGTTGTCCTTATCTGAAAAATAAATGAAGTATTTTTGAGCATTAACCCCAACGTTAATGCTCAATAATAAGATGATAACAATATGAGTCTTAAATAATTTCAACATTAAACAAATAAATATATATATATATACCACTTAACAATTAACAAGATCTCTATGTTTAAATTTCAAATCAATAAAAATCTGAAAGAATAATGATTTACATCCCTCTGATATATTCATCAGGATTGTGTCTGAAATCCTCTGGATCTTTCAATTTGTTCTTATTTCTTTCAAACTCTTCAAAAGTTTTCTTCTGCTTTTCACTAAAACTCTCAGCATCCAGGTTAACTCCATTTTTGTACTCAATCTTATAATCCAGTTTACCCATTGGTGTAAAAATTAACCATGTTCCATCTTCTGCACCATTTTTAAACTGACCTTGAATTTCAATTTTACCATTTTCAAAGTAGATACTATAAGGGCCTTCAATTTTGCCATTCACATGACCCGAACGTAATTTAACATTTCCATTCTCATGATATTTAATCCAGATACCATCTTTAACATCCTCTTTCCATTCTATTTCTGTAGCTTTTTTACCATTACTAAAATAGTGAGTTGTTAATCCGTTTTTAATTCCTTTTGTGTAGCGTTCTGAAGTATACAGATATCCTTCCGGAGAATAGAATTCCCACAATCCATCTTTTACTGTACCAAAATAGGTTCCTTTTGCTGTAAGTTTTCCTTGTTCAGAAAACAACTCAGCTTTACCGTATTCACCCTTATCATCGTAGTCAATTGTTACTTGTTTATTTCCGTTTTGGTAATACCTGGTTAATAAACCTACAGGTTTATCATCTTTAAAAGTAACTATATAGGCAGGCTTTCCATTGCTATATCTTTTTTCCCAATACCCTTGCTTTCGCCCCTGATCATCCTTTTTATTTTGGTTTGTAGATGCATTGTTAATAGTCGTTTTTTTAGAAGGTACTTTATTTCCAAAAACATCCATTTCCTGAGCGCTCGCAATTCCAACAGATAAAATCAAACTGATAATTAGATAAATAAACTTCATAATTAACTTGAATTTTTAGTATTTGTACAAAAATATAACGAATAGTTTATAATTGATAACTAATCAGTAAATGTTTTCATGAATTTACAATAACACTCACTATCCAATGGATATGTTTATGGTGAATATTTTTTCAGCATCAAATCTATTAACCTGAGTTCGATATAAAATTAATGGCTCAAATCGCTTATAAATATTGAGTTTCAAGGAATGTTTGCGAAAGCATAGCGGGCTATGGTAAGCAAATATGACGCAGAAAATCGGTATTTATAAGTGAAATTCAT
>JBNKRV010000033.1:0-4188 GCA_050296935.1 Marinilabiliaceae bacterium
CAGAAAGTATAGTAATTCATGCCGATTCTGGCATATCCCTTTCCGAAACGATTATAAAGCTTATTTAAAACAGTATTTTGCGAGTATCCCTTCTTTAGAACTTGTTTTTGGCGAAGCTGATCATACAGAAGAAAGTAGCCGAATGCATACAGAATCTATACTAAACCCTGCAGAAAAAAGTGTGAAAATTAAAATAGATGAGGTACATAAGAAGTTTTACCTAGATCATGGGTATGAACCAGTTTTAAAAGCAATTTAAACCAAGTAGGATTCATAACCAAATATATCCTAAATGGATATAGAGTCGTTAAATCAGATAGTTACAAAGGAATTAGAGTTGCTATATAATAGATATAAACACAATGACGCTATGGATACGTTTAGCGTTCATTGCCAAGAACGATAGTGCATAACATTAACGGTAAAGATTATGGATACAAGTTGAGAATTATATGAAATGAGAACCAGTCTTGTGAAATGATAAACAAGACATTGCAATCCTTTTGGTTTTCATTAAATTTGAATAAGGATTGAAATTATTTATTCCTATTATTCTTAAAATAATGATTATCAATGAAAAATAAATTTCTTTTAGCAATCCTTGCTTTAAGTTTTGGTTTGTTCTCTTGTGAAAAGGACAAATTGGAGCAGGGTGAGAATTATAAAACAGCAGAAGAACAAACCCACAAGCTATCAGATGGTTTTGTGGTATTAGGAGAAAAGATTAATGACCCTTACGCCATTTCCAACATGAAAGCTGCCTATTCAAACCTAAAATCAGCAGGTGAAGATGCGCCAGTAGAAGAAATCCAACCTAATAAGAAATATCTCAGGTTTTTACCGAAAGATGAAGTTGAATGGGATTTGTTAAAGAGTGACACAAGTATTGTATTGTATGATTTTCCCCTCGACTATGAAATAGAGGTGTATGGTACATATTATCATGACCCTGAATTGCCTGATACAACTATAACATGGCAATATTGTGTTGTACCAATCGACAAAGAAATACCAAACATTCAACATGAACTGTTGTATGAAGTTTTCATTCCAAATTTTGACACACTGGAATTAGATACAACACTTAAAAGTGCATCGATTGCAGATAACTTTTATGAGAAATTGGTTTATGAGTCATACAAACTCACTGGAAACATAAAGGAAACAGATAACATTCTGAAAAGCACAAATGGATTGTTTAAGCCTAAAAGATGGCATCCATCGGGTACAATAACAGTACAAGATGATGTTTTAGGCTCTATTCCGCTTGAAGGAGCTAATGTTCATGCAAGATGGGCTACACATATGGAAGATTGCAATACTAATAGCCTTGGGCAATTTAGTATGGGAGGTTTTATTTATAAGGTTAATTACTCCATTAAATGGGATAGATATGAATTTGGTATAAGAGAGGAAGATTGGGGGCAAGCATGGTATAATGGTCCTAAACAAAAAGGAGCATGGAATTTACATATATCCAGCGGAAAGTCATTGAGATATGCAACGATACACCGTGCTGCTTACCAATATTACTATGGAAATACAGGCGGTATTAAAAGACCACCAAGAAATAGCTGGTACAAAAGAAAATTAATAATTGGATATTACCATAGAAAGGCAAAAAAAGAGATAAATGGAGATGCTAATCCATATTGGCCAAGTTGGTATACTTGGCCGGATTTAAGAATTTTCGGTGAAAATTCTTTGGGATGGAGGAATACTCGTGATATTTATGCAACGACTATTCATGAAATAGCTCACGCATCACATTGGGATTTAAGTGGTAAAACAACTTTTATTGCTACTAAAACTATTGTTGCTGAAAGTTGGGCGAGAGGTGTTCAATGGCATCTAACTAGAATGATATACTCAGGTTATCAGCCTCCTTATAGTTTTGGCGACTATACGGGTATAGTTCAGGATATGATAGATGGCATAAGTAGTACAACTAGTTATGACCAAGTTTCTGGGTATACCATGAATCAAATTGAACAAGCTGTAAAAGGAGCAAAAACATGGGATGATTGGAAAAATAACATTAAAAACAAATATAGCAATGGAACAGAAAATCAATTGGATAATTTATTTATTCATTGGGATTAGTCTTATTACCGTTTCTTGTGAGAAAAAAGAAGAGCTAAATATAAAAACAACTTATATTTACAAGAATAATTCTGATTTGGATTTGACATTGGAAGTTTTCAATAAAAAAGATAGAAAATTAATTGATGAGATACAGATTAATAAATTGGATTCTATTTTATTAGTTTTTTATGGTGATGGTATTCCCTCACCACCTTTCTTCTATGATTCAAATATAGATAGTATTGGAGATTCGATTTCAGTAATATTCGATGATAATAAATATTTATTTTATACTGAAGATACTCCACATTCAATCCTTGATAACAGAAATTATCAATTAAATAAACAAAGTAAGACAGATTATAGGTGTAATCTTGAATTTACGGAATTAGATTATCAAAATGCTAAAATGCCGGAATAGCAACGAAACGCTAACACGCAATATAGCAAAAAGCGGTAATGTACATGTTTGGAGCGGGTTAATCCCGTTCCAAACTCATCTCAACTTGATGCTAAATCATTCGCAATCCGCTTCATGCCATATTGCCAACCGTGTACGCAATAAGAGTCAAAAAATCCATACGAATGAACAATAGAATACATTTACTTTTTACTTTATTTATAACAATTGTTTCTTGTAATCAAGAAGTTACAGTTAACTCTTTAGATGATATCTATTCAGAGATAGGTATAGAAAATCAGCTATTTAAAATTCTTGGAAATAAAGAAAGTATAATAGAATGTAAAGAAGGAACTAAAATTTTGATACCAAAGCATACATTTAAATTACCTAATGGAGAATTCCCAGATTCAAGTTTAGTTATTCAGGTAAAAGAATGTTACAGCATATCATCATTTTTATTAGAAAACCTTTCAACTATGTCAAGTAATCAAATTCTAGAATCGGGTGGAATGATTAATGTTACTGCTAGTTATAAAGGTGATTCATTATTGATTGATAAAAACAAAGCTTTGGTAATTTCTATGCCAACAAAAAATAAGAAAAGTAAAATGAATCTATTTTTTGGTAATAGAAAAGAAAATGGTTCAATTGATTGGACCATAGATAAAGAAGGGAGTAAAATCAATAAAGCAACAAGTAGTAATAATATTAAAAAAGAATATCGTTATATGACCACCTTAAGTGAATGGCATTATTGGTATACACCAGGAAAAGCAGATACGACGATTAATATTGGCAGACACCCTTTAGTTGGGACAGACAAAAATCTGACCGAATACATTAAGAACTTTCAGTTTTTAGACAATGAATATGTCAAATCAATTTCTGAAAATGATTCAAATAAAATTAAAGTCAAGTTCAGAATCAATGAGAGAGGAGATTTCTATAATATTAAAGTCATTTCGTCAGAAACAGAGATTGCTACCAAGAAAATCATTAAGTACTTTGATGAATTTCCCCATTTTGATTTGTCAGAATCAGGATTAAATCCAAAATATTGGTTTGATTGGATTTTAACTTTATCAGCAAGTTATGATATTGACAAAGAAAAATATAATCGAGCATTCAATAACAAGTATTCGAAATACAAAACACGCGTTATTGATAAAATGAATGTTTCTGAACTCAATAACTACGTTTTTACAGCAACACAGCTGGGGTGGATAAATTGTGATAGATTTTGGGATTATAATGGCTCCAAAATTGACTTTGTGGTGAATAATCTTGCAAACGAAAAAACTGATGTTAAAATAATATTTGAGGGAATTCAAAGCATTATGCAAGGAATTCAGATTGATGATAAAATAGTATTTAGAAATGTACCAGAAGGATTAAATGTTAAGATAATTGGTCTTACTTATGAAAATAATCAACCTCTGTTAGCAGTTGAAAAAACTAAAATACAAAGAGGTAATTATGAGCTAAAAGATTTTTCCACCTTTACTCTTGATGAATTGGAGAAAGAACTAAAAGGGATAAAAAATTAAAGCGCCCAATCAAGTAGCCAGCCACTAGGCAAAAAGCCTAGTGGAGAAGCTCTCACAGCACCTAGCATACGCGATCTTCGCTCCTTCCTTTCATTTATAAAGTCCACTGGACTTTCCAAATGAAAGGAACATACTAGGCGGTTCTCTACACCA
>JBNKRV010000034.1:0-2687 GCA_050296935.1 Marinilabiliaceae bacterium
TTTGAACGCAGTGAGTTCTTTTCTTTTAGTGAAGTGCACTGATTTTTAGGTTTTTCATGTCAGCGGCGGCTCTTTTTGTTTACTTTTTCGAGCTGTAGCGAAAAAGTAAAAGCCTGTCTGGCTCGAAGACAAAGGTTAACAAATAATTCAAATCGAATATTTACCGGACAATAGTGAATATTTTTGAAAAAACTGCTCAAAGGTTGGAGATTTAATTGTTTATATAAGTGTTTTATTTGTGGGGATACTATTTGTGTGTGTTTAGTCGGTAGTGTTGCTTATTTAAAGGTATGTAATATAGTCTGTTAGCTTGCCATTTATTTGGTGTTGCTTTTTTGATTAGATCGATAAATTCAATGTGTTTATCATCTCATTAAAGGGTTGAAATAAAGGGGCTTTTAAACTCAGTTTTTCATTTGTAATGGGGTGTTTAATATCGAATTCCTGGGCGTGAAGTAACATTGTAATCATATTCCATCGCTCTTTAAATAACTTATTTTGCTTATTACATCCATGAGGACGGTCTCCAATGATTGGATGTCTTAAGTGATTCAGGTGCTTTCGTATTTGATGCATTCTACCGGTTTTGGGATAAGCCTCAATTAAAGAATATCGCGATGTGGAAAAATTACCCATGGGAATTTCTAGTTCTGAACGGCTTACTGTTTTAAATGAGGTAAAGGCTTCCTGAAGTTTACCGCGATCATTGGTAAGAGCATAATCTACTTCAATGGTATCAGGAAAATATCCTCTTACAATTGCCAGATACTTCTTTCTTGTTTCAGATTGTTCCAGCTGGATTTGTATTTTTCTTGCTGCCTCACTGCTGAGTCCGAAAAGTAGTAAGCCAGATGTTTTCCTGTCAAGGCGATGAACGGGATACACTTTCTGCTGAATTTGATCTCTTAGTTTTTGTAGGGCAAATTCCTGTACATCTGAAGCAATTGTGCTTCTGTGTACCAATAAACCATGTGGTTTGTTAATTACCACCATAAATTCATCCTGGTAAATTATTTCTAGCATAGCATTCCTTAACCTTAATAAAACAACACAAAGGTAAAAAAGGTGCGGAATATTCTCATCAATGTTCAGATATAGAATTTATCTGTTTTACCTATTAGTTAAAAAACCAAAGACCGTTTTTAGTCGCTACAGATAAATCAATGCTAAATTTCCGTGAAGGTTGATTCCAGTCATTTTCTGAGTTAAAAGTACCTTGTTTGAAAGTTGTCGCGTATCTCAATTATCTATATTATTCATTATCTTTGAAGTTCTTTTACAATTTGAATGAAACTTATGAAATTCGGAGAAAATTATAGCAAAGCTATTCAGCTGATAGATAAAGCATATCAGGAAAATAAGGAATTGGTTAGTCATAATGACAAAAGCTATCCTAAAGAATACCTATATGCATTAAGGATGGTTGAAATGTTGGAGAAATATTATCCACAAGCTAGTGAGGAAGTTTATTTAGCTGCCCGTTGCCAACATTTATATCGATGGGAAATTCCTCGGAATAATTATCCTTTAGATCGAAAAGGATATCACCAATGGCGTACCTTTTTGTACACTTATCAAGCCAATAAATCAGAAGATTTACTTAAAATGTCTGGCTATGGAGAGCAGTCCATTTCAGATATTAAAGATATGATTGAAAAAAAGGATCTTCTTACAAATGAGCATAGTCAACTGTTAGAAGATGTGGTTTGTCTTGTTTTTCTTAGTTTTTATATTGATGAATTTATTGAAAAGCATCATAATGAA
This sequence comes from Marinilabiliaceae bacterium, assembly GCA_050296935.1. Lineage (GTDB taxonomy): Bacteria > Bacteroidota > Bacteroidia > Bacteroidales > Marinilabiliaceae > Saccharicrinis. The sequence continues at coordinate 1,765 of JBNKRV010000034.1, forward strand.
GAAGAGAAACTTAAACGAGTAATTAAAAATACATGGCTGAAAATGTCTGAAAATGGACATGAAGCAGCGTTAAGTATTACTTATAAAGAGGATGTTAAATCTTTAATATTGGAAGCTATAAAGTAATATATTTGATAAAATGCGATTTTTGGGCTGTTTAGTACTACTTAATATAAGCTTAAACGACATTAATGTAAGTACATTTCAATTCCAGACAACTAATCTGCATTAACGTTGATTTGTTAATCCTATATTAATGGTTCATCAAAATAATATGATTTTATTCACGAAAGTGAAAAAGAAGGAGCGGATATATTAAACTTATAATTAATAACCGAAGATTAACACTATAGAGAAGGGTTACTCATACAGGAGTGGTCTTTATCTTATCTGTCACCTGAGTTTTCGTGCAAATACTATTTATTCGATAGTCATTATTTGATGATACTGTAAACCCGTTTTACGTCATCTTTTTGGGTTAAGGTTAATCTTACAATACAATCCTCAGTAACCTTTAAATCGTGAGGAATTCGGGCATTCAATGCTAATGCCAATACCCCATGCTATTTGCACTATAATTTCATTCAATAAAATTTATACTACGTTACAAAATATCGTCCTGACTTGGGCCAGGCCTCAATTTATTTCATGATCATTGCGCTGAATATAACGTAGCTAATGTTATTTAATGTCAGCCTTATCGCGAAATTGGTATTATTTGTAGCGTTAAATAAATAACATATCAATTTGGTTAATGATTATAGTTAAATATTTTTGCTTAATAATAACCTGAGTTCGATTAAAATTTTAGAATTCAGATTGACATAAAAGGCTGATATACAAGGCAAATTTTGCAGGGCTAGCTCGCTAGCTCGATAAATTTAACGAAGTAGATCAGTTTTTTATGCAAAGCATGAGAGTTT
>JBNKRV010000035.1:0-52541 GCA_050296935.1 Marinilabiliaceae bacterium
ATGTTCTAAAAGGTGCAGTCTGGCACAGTAAAGAGCAGTTGGCTAATCAAATAATACAGTATGTTGACACTTATAATAAAGAACGGGCTAAGCCTTTTGTGTGGACATATAATGGCAAAAGAAGCAATAGTTCGGGTAATAACAAATCTTTACGCTAGCTCGAAAAATTTAACGCAGTAGATCTGTTTTTTATGCAAAGCATAAGTGATTCCGCTTATAAGCAGTGATCTTCTTCCTGAAAATTATTCAAAATAACCCGCTATTATTTTATAATTTTCAGTTGAACCTCACTATTTATAAGCGGTCTGAATTCAAAATTTCATGTCGAACTCAGGTTACTACATTCAGTAAAGTTCAAGGAAACTTAAAATATCGAAAGTTTAATTTGACAATAAGGATATCTGAACATCTTGTACTTAAACTTTATACTCCAAACATCCGACTTTATGGACAGGCACTAAATACGATTTGTCTACCTGAGAATTTATATCTACCGTTGGAATATCTTACCCTCTACTTTTGATTATGCTGGGGTGGTAATTTTTCATAAAAGCACTTTACAAAAAAGTCTCTTCGCTTCATTTCACCATAAGAACCTCCCAGTGTGTGGTTTACTCCAGGCAACACCACTAACTCAAAATCCTTTCCTTCTTTTATTAAGGCATCAGCAAGCTGCATGGTGGTTGAAGGATCCACATTATCATCTAACTCTCCCAAAATCAACATCAAATTTCCTTTTAAGCGATAAGCATTTACCACATTTGAACATTCTTCGTATTGCTTGCCCACAGGATATCCCATCCATTGCTCATTCCACCATATCTTATCCATTCTGTTATCATGACAACCACATGAGGATACTGCGGCTTTATAAAACTCAGGATGAAATAACAGCGCTCCTGTTGAACTTTGTCCTCCAGCAGATCCTCCAAATATACCAACCCTTGTGGCATCCATAAAAGGGTGCAATTCAGCGGCTTCTTTAATCCATTTAATCCGATCAGGAAACCCTGCATCCTTTAGGTTTTTATAGCAAACATCCTGAAACGCCTTTGATCGATAAGAAGTACCCATACCATCCATTTGAACAATAATAAAACCCAGTTCTGCCAATCCGGAAAATGCGTAATTATAACTTCGAAAACTTTTTTGAGCAAAAGCCCCATGGGGTCCTGCATAAATGTATTCAATAATGGGATATGTTTTGGTGGAATCAAAATGAGTCGGGTAATAAATATTACCCCATATATCAGTTTTCCCATCACGCCCTTTGGCTACAAATACTTCCGGAAAACGAAAACCCTTTGCCAGTATATCACTAATATCAGCTTGCTCCAGTTCCATTTCTATACTTCCGTCAACGGTATTGCGAAGCACACTTACCGAAGGCACATCTACTTTTGAATACGTATCTGTAAACCATTGATAATTATCTGAGAACACAGCCTTGTGATTCATTTTTTCGGGTGTAAGGTCCACCAAACCGGAACCATCAAAATTGATTTTATAGTAATGAATAAAATAAGGATCCTCATCTATATTTCTTCCGCTCCCCTTAAAATAAATGGTTTCGCTTGCTTCATCAACATGCTCTACACCTCTAACAACCCACTCTCCTTTGGTAATCTGACGAACTACAGTACCTGAATTCCTATCAATCATATAAAGATGATTCCATCCGTCTCTTTCTGATGCCCAAATAATCTGACCTGTTGTATCAAGATCATAACGATAATATTTTCCGCTATAATCAATAAATGTTTCGGATTCTTCATTAATTATTACCTGATATTTACCGGTATTTGCGTCTACTTTCACTACCTGAAATACCTGATGTCCTCTTTGATTAAATTCAAATGTAAATGCCCCACTGTCATTATACCACTTTACTTTTCCCAATGAAAATTGATTTTCAAAAGGTTGGTAATCCACCTCTATTTGCTGTTTACTATCCAGGTGAAACAAACAAGGTTTGGCAATGGGAAGCGCATCACCAGGCTTCAGGTATTCGCGTTTAACCAGCTTGGGTTCCAGCTGATCATCTGGTGATGAGTCGATAAAATGAATATAATGCTTTTCATTGATTCTGATTTTTAATGCTGCAATTTTCTTTGAATCGGGCGACCAATGTATTTCGCCGGAATAAAATTCACCCAGGGATCCATCATGACTCAATTGAAATTCTTTTTTTGAAGCTAAATCTTTAACATATACATTGTAGTTTTTTATATAGGCTACATAATTTGAATCCGGAGAATAAAATGGATCAAAATCATAAGCTCCATCTGTCCATCCCCAATGGCGGGTTTCACTTTTTTCAACCTTCCCCACTACTTCTGTTTTATAATTCTTCAAATTACTTTTAAATTTTTTCTGATCATACTCAAAAGTAATTTCCTTAAGATTCTTATTCACGTTTAACCGTCGAAGATGATATTTAAATGGTTTAATTTCTTTATGCAGGGCCTTACTTAAACTTGCAGCCATTTTTTCCTGATTAAAAAGTGCAGAAACTTTCATTTTTATTGGATCAACAAGCTTGTATTCCCTACCCTGCCTTGTATATACTTTATACCAGAGTAAGTTCGTCTCTTTTATCCAGTGTGCATCAATTCCATCACCATAAACCATCCTGCTGAATTTTGATACAGAATCTGCTCTTGCATAATCCTCATCTGTAATTTGAGCTAAGGAGAAAATTTGAAAAAAAACCAGTAATATAAATCCTGAAAATATCTTCTTCATTATAATATTTTATTGCTTCAATTAATAACCTTCAATATTCACGAGAATATCACAAATGCAATATAAATACTTTGAAAAATACTTGTACAAAATCATATTTGACCACAAAAAATATAAAAAGTGCATGATGTTATTAAGGAACGGTTCTATATAACCATCAAGGGAATTAGAACCGTTCCCTAACTTTCCTGAAAGGAATAAATTAATGTTCGTCTATAAAGTCCAAACACCAGACTTTAGGCACAGGTACTTATTCGCAATACCCTTGACCCAACATGTGCTTGAGGTTATTTAAGGAACGGTTATGATGGACAGCTTGCTTATAGAGAACCGTTCCGGATTTCCGGAATTTGAGAAGCAACTTCATTGCAGGTTAACCTCAGGAACGGTTCTATATAACCATCAAGGGAATTAGAACCGTTCCCTGACTTTCCTGAAAGGAATAAATTAGTGCCTGTCCATGATAGGATTTTTGGACTTGATAGACGAACACTTATTAGCAATACCTTTAACCCAACATGTGCTTGATGTTATTTAAGGAACGGTTCTGCTGGACAGCTTGCTTATAGAGAACCGTCCCGGATTTCCGCCATTTGAGAAGCAATAGCATTGCAGGTTAACTTAAGGAACGGTTCTATATAACCATCAAGGGAATTAGAACCGTTCCCTAACTATCCTGAAAGGAATAAATTAGTGCCTGTCTATAAGGTTCAAACACCAGACTTTAGGCACAGGCACTTATTAGCAATACCTTTGACCCAACATGTGCTTGAGGTTATTTAAGGAACGGTTATGATGGACAGCTTGCTTATAGAGAACCGTTCCGGATTTCCGGCTTTTGAGTAGCTACATCATTGCTGGTTAACTTAAGGAACGGTTCAATATAACCATCATGGGAATTAGAACCGTTCCCTGACTTTCCTGAAAGGAATAAATTAGTGCCTGTCTATAAAGTCCAAACACCTGACTTTAGGCACAGGTACTTATTAGCAATACCTTTGGTACCCAACATGTGCTTGATGTTATTTAAGGAACGGTTCTGATGGACAGCTTGCTTATAGAGAACCGTTCCGGATTTCCGGCTTTTGAGTAGCTACATCATTGCTGGTTAACTTAAGGAACGGTTCTATATAACCATCAAGGGAATTAGAACCGTTCCCTAACTTTCCTGAAAGGAATAATTGTGGTGTACGGGTATCTGATTTATTCTAATTCTGTTCATTATGAACACGGTATGAAAAAATATCATTTTACACCTTACATATTGTTTGATTTATTTATCATCTTCTCAAACATTTTTCATTACTGTTGGTTATTAAATCAAGCTATTGTTTGAAAATATCACAATGAATAATAAATCCAATATAAAGGAATATCTGACCAGTGAAAATGGTTTGCCTGATTCTGTAAAAGAGTTTAAGAGCATCCTGAACGAAATTCGCAATTTAAACCTAAGTCAGAAAGAAAGACATAAAAAAAGAGGGAAGCTATTAGCTCATGAAAGAATTGATCTATTGATTGATCCTCAAACACCATTTATAGAACTATCTGCGTTGGCTGCCTATAATCAGTATAACAACACCTTCCCTTCGGCCGGAATTATAACCGGAATCGGTGTCATCAATGGCAGAGAAACCATCATTATAGCCAATGATGCTACAACCAAAGGAGGAACATACGTTAAAGAAACCATCAAAAAACACATCAGGGCTCAGGAAATAGCAGAGCAAAATAACCTGGCTTGTGTATATCTGGTGGATTCTGGTGGGATATTTCTACCGGAACAGGCTCATGTTTTTCCGGATAAAAATGATTTTGGGCGCATATTTTACAATCAGGCACGAATGTCAGCTAAAGGAATTCCCCAAATCAGCATTGTGATGGGGTCTTGCACTGCCGGCGGGGCTTACATTCCTGCCATGAGCGATGAAACCATAATAGTTAAAAATCAAGGTACTATATTTTTAGCGGGGCCTCCATTGGTAAAAGCTGCAACAGGTGAGGATGTTTCTGCTGAAGAGTTAGGTGGTGGAGAAATGCATACTACAGAATCAGGTGTGGCCGATCATCTGGCAGAAGATGACCATCATGCCATTGAAATTTGCCGTGATATTTTTAAAAGCTTACCCAAACCTGAGAAAATGTCATGGATTCAAGATTCTGCGAAACCAACAAAATTTCTGCGAGAGGCCATATATCAGGAAATCCCCGAAGCAGGCAGCCATAAAAAAGATGCTAGAAATCTGATAAAGCACCTGACAGATGGTAGTACGTTTGAGGAATTTAAACCTAATTATGGTTCCACACTGGTAACTGTATTTGCTAACATCAATGGTTACAGAGTGGGTATTTTAGCCAATAACGGTATTTTATTCTCTGAATCTGCACAAAAGGGAGCTCATTTTATACAACTTTGTAATAACCGGAATATACCCATGGTATTTTTACAAAACATTACAGGCTTTATGGTGGGTAAAGATTATGAGAGAAAAGGCATTGCAAAAGATGGAGCCAAAATGGTAAATGCTTTGGCGAATTCAAAAGTTCCTTTTTTTACAATAATGATTGGCGGTAGTTATGGTGCCGGAAATTATGCCATGGGTGGACGGGCATTTAATCCTCGATTATTATTCTCATGGCCCAATTCCAGTATTTCTGTGATGGGCCCCAAACAAGCTGCTGATGTATTAACAACCGTTAAAAGAGACCAGGCCAACTCATCAGGAGAAAGCATTTCAGAAAATGAATTATCAGAACTCAGAGACAAAACAATAAAAGGCTTTGAAAAAGAAGCTTCTCCTCTTTTTGCCACCAGCAGAATTTGGGATGATGGCATTATCGATCCGGCTGATACAAGAATGATATTAACTCTTGGTTTAAGTATTTCTCAAAACAAACAATACGAAGATTCTTCATACGGGATTTTCAGAATGTAAAGCAAATATGGAAACGATTCATTTTCACATAGAAAATCAGGTTGCTTATTTAGGGCTCAACCGACCACAAAAACGCAATGCATTAAACAGGCAGATGATTGAAGAAATGATTCAATTGCTGACCGATCAAAAGTCGAACCGCCTATTTAAGGTTCTGGTACTGTATGGAGAGGAAAACCATTTCTGTTCAGGAGCTGATCTGGAATGGATGAAGCAGGGAATCCTTCAATCCAAAACGGAAAACATTAATGATGCCAAGCTTTTCATCACTTTATTTGAATCGCTGTATAACTTCCCAAAACCCGTAATCTGTGAAGTACAAAAATCGGCATTTGGTGGTGCCATTGGATTAATAGCCTGCTCTGATATTGTTGTTTGTGAAAGTAGTTCCAGCTTCGGATTTCCAGAAGTCAGACTGGGAATTATTCCTGCTACTATTGCTCCATACATCCTTTTAAAAATGGGTAGCAGTAATGCACGAAAAAGATTGCTGATGCCAACACCATTCACTGCAAAGGAGGCAATGAATGAAGGCCTGGTGCATTTTATTGATGAAGATAACAACATCAGGAAAAAGACGTTGGAAATAGCAGAAAACATAGCTTTGGCAGCCCCCGGAGCACTTATACAAACGAAATCATTAATCAATCGTTTAGAAGAGAGACAGGATGATGATTCCTCATTATTATATTGTGCACGAATGATTGCAAGTGCCAGAACGTCCTTTGAAGGTCAGGAAGGCGTAACTGCTTTCTTTGAAAAGAGAAATCCGGTATGGAATGAAGAGCACTAGTCGACATGTGCAGTGTCCAGTGAATAATGAACTATGTCCATGCAGAACAATTGACCACTTACTGTAATCCACTAAAAACCAACAGCCAATAGCTAACAGCTAAAAAAATAAAACCAGATGATTCATCAATACCATCAAATAAAAAGAATACTTATTGCTAACAGAGGCGAAATTGCTGTTAGAATTATGAAGACTGTAAAATCTATGGGTATTGAAACCATAGCCATATATACAGAAAAAGAGAAAGAGGCTTTGCATGTTCAAAAGGCTGACCATAAGGTTGTAATGAAGGGACAAACACTTAACGAGACGTACTTAAATGGTGCTCTTATTGTAAATCTTGCCAGACAATATCATGCAGATGCCATTCATCCGGGATACGGATTCCTGTCTGAAAATGAAAACTTTGCTGATCTATGTCAACAAAACAACCTTATTTTCATAGGTCCTACTCCACAGCAAATCAAGCAAATGGGCAATAAAGAAGAAGCTAATCAAATTGCAGCTTCTTGTCAGGTTCCGTTGCTCAATAAGGTAACCGGGAGTATGGATGAGATGATACAAAATGTCGGTAAACTACAATTACCGGTTGTGATTAAAGCGGCAGCAGGTGGTGGTGGTAAAGGTATGAGAGTAGTCCGTGACTACAGCATACTCATAAACGAAATAAAGGCTGCTGCAGCTGAAGCAAAAAGGTATTTTGGTAATGACTCTGTATATATTGAAGAATATATTGAAAACCCACGTCATATTGAAGTTCAGATTTTAGCTGACACTCATGGCAATACCCTTCACTTGTTTGAAAGAGAGTGCTCCATACAACGCAGACATCAGAAAGTAATTGAAGAAGCACCTGCCCCTGATCTTCTTCCTGAATCAAGAGATAAAATACTAAAGGATGCGATTACTTTAGCTAGGGAAATAAACTATGTGGGTGCTGGTACGGTAGAATTCTTGCTTACCCCTGATCAAAAACATTACTTCCTGGAAATGAACACCAGAATTCAGGTTGAACACCCTGTTACGGAAGAAATTACCAGTATTGACATTGTAAAGGAGCAAGTTCTTATTGCGATGGGTCATCCTTTAAAATATAAGCAGGAAGACATCATTACTTGCGGCCATGCCATCGAATGTAGAATTTATGCTGAGAATCCGGTGAAGAATTTTCAACCCTCTTTCGGAAAGATACTGGGAACGCATATCCCAAAGCATCCGTATATAAGGATAGATGGTGGCGCTCAACCTAAAGAGAATTTAAATCCGGAATTTGACCCTTTATTAAAAAAGGTAATTGCCAAAGGCAATAACAGAGAACAAGCCATTGTGCATTTACAAGCCTTTTTAGAAGACTATGCGCTTTTTGGTGTGGATACGAATCGTGAGTTAATTTTACAATCCATTAAGGATGAAGATTTTAAATCCGGCACTTATACAACTTCCTTTTTCGAAAGGAAAAAGGAAAAGTTAACTGAGAAAAAACTCCTGACTAATAAAGAGATAAAAGTTTTAACTGCAGCTTATCTGCTGATTAAGAATAACGTTAAATGCCCTCAAGATGGTGTCTGGAATCAAATTGGATTCTGGAGACAAGTACAAAAGCATTTGATATATATAAATAATGAGATATTAGACATTACCCTGTTATCCACTACTTCAGAACAAATTGAATTTCAAATCAGAAATGAGTCACCTTTATATATAACCGACATAGAAATTGAAGAGTATGAAGTTTCTTTTTTACTGAACCATACTTCATATAAGTTGAATTATCTATTTGGAAAAAATGGGATTTTCTACTTCCAGTTCGAAGGCATAAAACGGACCATCTCTGATAAACCACAAAGAATAAACAACAATAAAGAAAAACAAAATAAGGTAAACATTAAAAGCCTGAAGGCGCCTATGCCAGGAAGAATCATTGATGTAATGGTAAAAGAAGGAGAAATAATTAAAAAAGGCAGTCCTTTAATGATATTAGAAGCCATGAAAACAGAAAATTGCATTAATGCCTGGAAGGACACCACGGTTACTAAAGTTCAGGTTGTGAAGGGAGATCAGGTTAGCCTGAACCAATTATTATTAGAAACCCTCTAATAATCAGTGAGAAATTTATAATTCTTAAATTCACCCTTATTTAGTACCACTTTATTATTCAATAACCTCAATTGACAAATTAAACTATTATGGATATTAACGATATTGAAAACATTGAACTTAAGTACCTTCAATTAGATGATTATCAAGAATTAAAGCAAGCCATGGTAGTCGCATACCAATCCATGCCTGAATCCTACTGGAAGGAACATCACATTAAAAAACTCATTGATAAATTTCCGGACGGACAAGTCGTTATTAAAATAAATGGTGAGTTGGCTGGATGTGCTTTATCCATAATAGTTGATTACGAAAAATTTACCGACGTTCATACCTATAAAGATATAACCGGAAATTACACTTTTAATACACATACTGATGCAGGTGATACCTTATATGGTATTGATGTGTTTATAAAACCGGAATACAGAGGATTGAGGCTGGGAAGAAGACTGTATGATTACAGAAAAGAACTTTGTGAAAAACTCAACTTAAAAGGGATCACTTTTGGTGGGCGTATACCCAATTATCATAAATATGCGGATGAAATCACCCCAAAACAATACATTGAAAAAGTAAAGGGAAAAGAGATCAATGATCCTGTACTTAACTTTCAAATATCCAATGATTTTCATCCCTCAAAAGTGTTAAAGGGATATCTTGAAGGTGATGAAGCGTCCAATGAATTTGCGGTATTACTTAAATGGGATAACATATACTATGAGAAACCCAACTTAAAAGCCACCACAAAGAAGAAGGTGATCCGCCTGGGATTGATTCAATGGCAGATGCGACCTTATGATACGCTGGATCAATTGATGCAACAAGCTGAATATTTTGTGGATGCAGTTTCTGGATACCGTTCTGACTTTGCGTTGTTCCCTGAGTTTTTCAATGCCCCATTAATGGCCGAAAACAACCATTTATCAGAACCGGATGCCATCCGTGAATTAGCCAGGCATACCGAAACTATTGTTCAGCGGTTCTCAGAATTGTCTATTACATACAACATTAATATCATTACCGGTAGTATGCCTGAATTAAAGAATGATAAACTGTTCAATGTTGGCTATTTGTGCAAGCGCGATGGTACAATGGAAAGGTATGAAAAGATACATGTAACACCTGATGAGGAGAAAGTATGGGGTTTACAAGGTGGTAGAGAAATTAAGGTATTTGATACCGACTGTGGTAAAATAGGTATTCTGATTTGCTATGATGCCGAATTTCCGGAGTTAAGCCGGATTTTAGCAGATCAGGGAATGGATATACTATTTGTTCCATTTTTAACCGACACACAGAATGGTTATTCCAGAGTTCGCAATTGTGCCAGAGCTCGTGCCATTGAAAATGAATGTTATGTAGCCATTGCGGGCAGCGTTGGTAACTTGCCCAATGTACATAATATGGATATTCAATATGCCCAGTCGATGATATTTACACCTTGCGATTTTGCATTTCCTACCAACGGTATTAAGGCTGAGGCTACACAGAATACTGAAATGATTTTAATTTCAGATGTGGATATTGACTTACTTCGTGAACTAAATCAATTCGGAAGTGTTAGAAATCTGAAAGATCGTAGAAATGACATATACGAAATAAATAGAAAACTTTAAGTATAATTTAATGACACCTTTTTACAGCCAGGACAAAGAAACATTCAGACAAAAAGTAAGACAATTTGCTGAACAAGAAATTAAACCTTTAGCACAGAAATTAGATAAAGATGAAACCTTTTCTGTTGAATTAACACAGAAGATGGGACAAGCCGGATTATATGGCATCGACATACCAAAAGAATATGGAGGTCAGGGATCAGATACAATTTCATATATTATTGCAGTTGAAGAATTAGCCCGAATTGACGGTTCTCAGGCTGTTACCATGGCCGCCCATAATTCTCTTGGTGCGGCACCTATATATGCCTTTGGTACAGATGAACAAAAGAAAAACCTATTACCTGACCTGTTAAATGGAAACAAAGTATGGGCTTTGGGTCTCACTGAAGAAAATGCAGGTTCTGATGCCCGGGGCGTAGATACCATCGCAACAAAAAAAGATAATGGTTGGGAAATATCAGGTACAAAGAGATACATTACCAATGGTAGCAATGAACTTTTAGCCGGATTGACGGTATTAGCTCAAACCGGTAAAAAAAATGGTAAAGCAACATATTCAACCTTTTTACTGGATAGAAATACCGGTGGTTTCTCTACAAAACGCACCTTGGGTAAAATGATGTGGCGTGCCTCTGACACTGCTGAAATCCAGCTTGATAAATGTGCAGTATCTGATAATGATATGCTTGGAGTAGAAAATAAGGGATTAAGTCAGGTGCTAAAAACCCTGGACTCCGGCAGGCTATCAATTGCAGCTATGGGATTGGGTTTGGCGCAAGGTGCCTTTGAAATGGCATTGAATTACGCCAAAGAACGTAATCAGTTTGGTAAACCCATTAGTTCATTTCAGGCCATACAATTCAAATTAGCAGATATGAATCTTAAAATTGAACTAGCCCGGAATACACTGTATAAAGCTTGTTGGTTAAAAGATAACAACCTTCCATACAGCAAAGAAGCTGCAATGGCAAAATTATATTGTAGTGAGGTAGCTGCTGAAGTTTCAGATGAAGGAATTCAAATATTCGGTGGTGCAGGATTATTTAAATCGCAGGATATTGAACGATTTTACAGAGATCATCGTATATTGCGAATTGGAGAAGGGACTACTGAAATACTAAAAATGGTAATTTCGAGAAACCTGGGATTGTAATCATCAATAATTATTCATTATCACCCTATGGAGGATAGAAAAAAAGAACATATACATTTAGCTTTTGATGCATCGGTTAGTGAAATGCATGCTGACAGTCGTTTTATGTACGAACCTATGTTGTCGGCTCATCCATCAGAAAAAATTGAACCGATTCAGTTTTTAGGTAAAAAAATGAATCTTCCTTTTTGGATATCCTCTATGACAGGTGGCACCTTACGTGCCGGAGCCATTAACTCTAAACTCGCAAAGGTTGCCGGAGAATTCGGCTTAGGAATGGGTTTAGGCTCTTGCAGAGTTTTATTTAAAGGTGATGAATACTGGGACGATTTTAAGGTTCGTCACCTGATTGGTAATGATTACCCCTTTTATTCTAATTTAGGAATAGCTCAACTTGAGGAGTTAATCGAAAAAAAGGAAGTCAGCAAAATTGATTATCTCAATAAACAATTAGATGCTGATGGAACCATCATTCATATTAATCCTCTTCAGGAAGCTTTTCAACCTGAGGGAGACCGGTTTAAGCGCCCTCCTATTGAAACTATACAGGAATTAACAGAAAATACACAATCACCCATAATTGTAAAAGAGGTAGGACAAGGAATGGGTTATGAAAGTATTAAAGCACTGCTGAATCTGAATATTGCAGCTCTTGAATTTGGCGCATTAGGAGGAACTAATTTTACCAAATTAGAACAAATCAGAAGTAAGAATAAAAACTCCCTTTTCACTGGTTTTACTAATGTTGGTCACACGGCTAAAGAAATGACTTTAATGGTAAATCAGATTGTAGAAGAGCAGGATACAAAGTGCAAACAGATTATCATTTCAGGAGGCATTAAATCACTACTCGACGGTTATTACCTGGCTAAAATATGTAAGCTCACTGCTGTTGTTGGAATGGGATCAACATTTCTTCAATATGCCATGCAGGATTATGCTTCACTACAAGGATTTATCAAAAATCTGGAAAAAGGATGGCAATTGGCTAATGCATTCTTAAAAATCAAAGAGTAAATACAAAAGTATATTGGAGTTAATGATGCGAAAGGTTTACTATCTAAATTTTTAAATCAATTTTACATCTGGTATTTATAATTAGTTGTAGTAAGATGAAGTTCAGAATAGCTATTTGAGTCGCATCTGAATAATATTGAACAGGTACCTATTAAATATGATACAAGGATTTTCGAAATTAACCGTAGATGAAAAAATTGATGCCTTAACCAGGGAATATTCTTTATCATCATCTTTTAAAGAAGTATTAAACACTCATCAACACGCACATCTTCAGGATGTGTACAATCAGTTTTCTGAAAATACAATCAGTAACTTTTATTTACCATATGGCATTGCTCCTGGTTTTGTAATTAATGGCAATACATATGCTGTTCCAATGGTTATTGAAGAAAGCTCTGTTGTTGCTGCAGCTTCAAAAGCTGCCAAATTCTGGGCTCAGCATGGTGGTTTTAAAGCCAGAATAATAGCTACAACCAAAATAGGACAGTTATTTTTTACGTCAGACTGGAAATATGAGCAACTTCTTCAGATGATAGACGAGATATCTGATCATCTCAAGAAATCAGTATCCGATCTCACTCATAAAATGAATCTCAGGGGAGGTGGAATCACTGCTTTTGAATTAGAGTCATTATCCCCTGATATAGAAGACACGTATTGTTTGAAGGTTTCTTTTGAAACCGTTGATTCTATGGGAGCCAATTTTATTAACTCGTGCTTAGAACAGATGGGAGAAGCCTTAAATGGTTTTCTCAGTCTAAAAAACAAAAGTAATTCCTGCGAAATAATTATGGCCATTTTGTCGAATTACACACCGGACTGCCTGGTAAAATGCTCCGTTTCATGTGCTATTGATGACCTTAAAGCCTATAGTGGAAAATTTAACGCTCAGGATTTTGTTTCCCGATTCAAAAGAGCCATAGATATTGCAAACCACAGTACAGCAAGAGCTGTAACACACAATAAAGGCATTATGAATGGTGTGGATGCTGTTGTTTTGGCAACAGGTAATGATTTCAGAGCCATTGAAGCCGGGATTCATGCATATGCATCCCGAAACGGGAAATACAGTTCTCTTTCTGCAATAGAGCTTAATAAAAACACTTTTACCTACTCTATCACTATTCCTTTAGCTATAGGAACCGTTGGAGGATTAACTAACCTCCACCCTATGGTAAAACAATCAATGAATCTGCTTGGAAAACCAAATGCAAAGGAACTGATGCAGATTATTGCAGCCTCCGGATTAGCCAATAATTTTTCTGCAGTAGCTGCGCTTGTGACTTCTGGTATTCAAAAAGGACATATGAAAATGCATTTATCTAATATCCTATCAACTTTAGAAGCTACTAATGATGAGAAAATAAAAGCAATTGACTATTTTAAAAACCATACTGTTAGTCACTCTGCTGTGGAAAGCTTTTTAAAAAACATACGAATTACCCATTAATTCCCCTGATGAATCATGTATTAATCTGATATGACTAAACCAAATAAAATATTTTCTTCAAAAGGAAATGGAAAATTAATGATCTCAGGAGAGTACCTGGTATTAAAAGGAGCTAAAGCACTTACAGTTCCTTTACAATTAGGTCAAAAAATGGAAGTTTTTTCATCGAATTCTAACGAATTAAACTGGATGGCTTACCACACTGATGGTTTATGGAATAGTGTGACTTTTAATGATAAACTAACCATCACAGATACCACGAACAGTTCGTTTGGAAAACAAACGCAGAAAATTCTCCGGAATGCACTTAAACTGAGCGAATTCAGCATTAAAGATATTGTTAATAAGAAAATAATCACTCAGCTTGAATTTAATCCAAACTGGGGACTCGGAAGTAGTTCTACCCTGATATACAATCTATCGAAATACTTAAATATTGATCCTTACGAATTACTTAAGCATACCTTTGGTGGTTCAGGTTATGATATAGCCAATGCAGAGAAAAGTATGCCCTTATTTTTTCTGTTGGTTAAAAATGAACCACGTAGTGTGATGATAAACTTTGATCCTCCATTTCACGAAAACATCTATTTTGTGTATTCCGGACAAAAAAAGAGTTCAAAAGATGCAATTAAGGGATTTGCACAAAAAAAGATTAGTGATTCAGATATTTCTCAAATCAGCACTTTATCAACTCTGATAGCAGTATGCTCCAACCTTACTGATTTTCAGGTATTAATAAACGAACACGAACAAATCATCAGTCATATCATTAAAAAAACACCAATCAAGCAAAAACATTTTAGTGACTTTGACGGTTCTATAAAATCTTTAGGAGCCTGGGGAGGTGATTTTTTTATGGCTGTCAGTAATCAACCTGCTGACTACATTTATCAATATTTCAAAAGTAAGAAGTTAGATACCATATTCACCTACAAAGATTTAATATTATCTAAACCATGTCATTAAATAGAGAAAATTGCTTGTAATTTTTAATCATGGTTTATTCATTCAATACACTGTGGTATAAAAGAAATATATGGATTCAAAAGAAACGGAATACAAGAGTAAATCCGGAAAAATTAAAATACAAAGTCCTTCCAACATAGCCATTGTTAAATATTGGGGAAAAAAGGATATACAAATTCCAGTAAATCCTTCTATTAGTTTTAGTTTAAAAAATTCAGTAACAAAAACTACCATAGATTACCAATTCAACAAAGATCAATCAGACTTTGATTTTATTTTGAGATTCCAGAATAACCGGAATAAGACATTTGAAGAAAAAATTCATCAGTTTTTCATTAGAATCAACTCTTTTTTTCCCTGGCTTACTCAATTCAAACTTAACATCAACAGCGATAATACCTTTCCTCATTCATCAGGAATAGCATCTTCGGCAAGTAGTTTTAGTGCACTGGCCATTTCATTATCAGAAATACATCAGAAAATTACAGGAGAAAAGATACAAAGTGAGCTTGTATCTGAAATTGCCCGACTGGGTTCCGGGAGTGCATGCAGGTCTGTGTATGGAGGATGGAACCTATGGGGGCAAACAGTACAGTCTCCCAACAGCAGCAATAAATTCGCAGTAAATATTACTAATCAAATACATCCGGCATTTCAGAACATTCAGGATTCCATTCTGTTGGTAAGTAGTGATAAAAAGGCAATAAGCAGCACTGTTGGTCACCAGTTAATGGAAAACCATCCTTATAAACAAGGCAGAATACAGCAGGCTAATAACAACATCAATACACTAATAGACACCCTGAAAACCGGTGATTTAAATTCCTTTATTGAAATAACAGAATCTGAAGCGCTGAGTTTACATGGATTAATGATGAGTTCATCACCCGGTTACACTTTACTTTTACCAAATTCGCTGAACATTGTTCAACAAATAAGAGAATATAGGGAACAATACAACATCCCCGTATGTTTTACCATCGATGCTGGTCCAAACATACATGTTTTATATCCTGAATCGAACAAAAAAGAAGTTCAGGAGTTTATCCAAACGAAATTAGTTAGATATTGCGATAATGCTCAGGTGATTCATGATGAAATTGGAGAAGGACCTGTTGCAATATCCTAATCTAGGTTGCAATAAAATTTTATTTATCTTAAATCCTGACAATTAAAATGTCGCTCAATAAAAGAAATAGCATATTTTATTCAAAAGTTTTACTTTTTGGTGAGTATTCCATTTTATTTGATTCGAATGGTTTAACAATACCATACTCACATTTTAATGGTTCATTATCTCATATAAATTCAGATGAATATACGGACTTAGATTATGCTAAAGACTCAAATAATCAGTTGGTTCAATATGCAGAATTCTTAGCGAAAACAGCTTCTGATATTATTGACATACCAAGATTCACAGAAGATCTGAAAAAAGGACTGTTTTTTGAATCTACCATTCCGGAAGGATATGGTTTAGGAAGTAGTGGAGCCTTGGTTGCAGCCATATACAAAAAATATGGTTTGAATAGAATTGAAGCTAAAGTCCGTTTAAAAGTTGAAGAAACCCAGCAATTAAAGAGCATATTTTCAAGGCTTGAAAGCTATTTTCATGGAAAAAGTTCTGGCATTGATCCTTTGATCTGTTATTTAAAACATCCCCTGTTTATTAAAAATCAAAAAGATA
Source organism: Marinilabiliaceae bacterium (assembly GCA_050296935.1). Taxonomy (GTDB): domain Bacteria; phylum Bacteroidota; class Bacteroidia; order Bacteroidales; family Marinilabiliaceae; genus Saccharicrinis. The sequence continues at coordinate 16,473 of JBNKRV010000035.1, forward strand.
TATCATCAATTGGAATTTCGCGTAAAAATATAAAAACTGATGACGCTGTTTTTATTTTAAATACGCATCAGATAGGAAAAACAGCTCCTCTGGTTGATATATTTATGAAAAAGTGCTTAAATCCTACTTATATTAATCGAATTAAAAACGAACTGATACCTACTACCAATAAATGCATTCAGTCTCTTTTAGCTGGTGATATCAATAACTTTTATAAGCATATGAAACAATTATCAAAATTTCAATTGCAGTATTTAAAAGAAATGATTCCGACTGACTTTGTTAAATACTGGGAAGATGGTATGGAACAAAACGAATACCTATTAAAACTTTGTGGATCCGGAGGTGGAGGATACTTATTGGGTTTTACCCGTAAATTTTCAAAAGTGAAGAAAATGCTTACAGATAAAGGACTTGAGGTTATTCCTGTTTATCAGGAGTTTTAAAACGAAGTCAGATATTCTATTCAAATTCTATAACATATTGAAATTACTTCTTTCTTTTAAGGACGAAGAAATGCCAAAAGCTTGTTGAACATTGATGTTTCAAAATAAAACTCGGGATTTATCTCATTACAATATTCAATAATTGAATCTATGATTCAAAAAAAATGCCGCTACTGCGGCATTTTTTATTGATTCATATTAACCTGAATTATTTCTTCATATTGGCAATGCTTTCTTCCAGTGCTTTTATCTTGGCTTCAGCATCAGCTTGTTTTTGCTTTTCTATTTCTACTACTTTTTCCGGAGCATTATTTACAAAACGCTCATTGCTCAGCTTTTTAAGTACCGAAGTTAAAAATCCTTTATTATACTTTAGTTCTTCCTCCAATCGGGCTATTTCTTCTTCCACATTTACCAAATCTCCCATTGGAATAAAATACTCATTCGCTTTTACCATAAATGATAAGGCACCATTTACTTTTTCTGTAACAAAAGAAAGCTCGCTGGCATTTGCCAATTTAGCCAATACTGCATCAAATGACCTATCGTAATTGCCACCATTATCTAATATACTTAAAGCAATAGCATCTTTATTAGGAATATTCTTTTGCTTTCGAATGTTTCTAACACCTGCAATGGCCTCCTGCGTTAGCTCAAAGCTTGCTAATACCTTTTCATCAACCTCTTCGGCAACAGGCATTTTTGCAACCATAATACTCTCCCCTTCTTTTCTTTCGTCGAGCAACTGCCATATTTCTTCAGAAATAAAAGGCATAAATGGATGTAATAACCTCAATATCTTATCAAAATATTCTATGGTTGCGTTGTATGTTCTGGCATCAATAGGTTGCTGATAACCTGGCTTAACAATCTCTAAATACCACGATGAAAAATCATCTCTAAACAGAGTATAAACAGTCATTAGTGCATCCGAGATACGGAATTTACTGAAATGATCATCTACTAATTTTATCGTTTGATTCAATTTTTGATTAAACCACTCAATACCTTTTGTGGCACTCTCTGGTTGTGATATACCTGCATCAACATTCCATCCTTTTACCAAACGAAATGCATTCCATATTTTATTGGAAAAATTACGTCCTTGTTCTGTTAACCCATCATCAAACAACAAGTCTCCACCAGCCGGAGAGCAAAGCAACATACCCACACGAACACCATCTGCGCCATACTTAGCTATCAAATCCAACGGATCCGGAGAGTTTCCTAATTGCTTACTCATTTTACGCCCTTGCTTATCCCTAACCATTCCGGTGAAATAAACATTCTTAAATGGAAATTTTCCTTTAAATTCATATCCGGCCATAATCATTCTGGCCACCCAGAAGAAAATAATATCATGTCCGGTTACCAAATCACTGGTCGGATAATAATAATCTATCTCTTCTTTATCAGGATTAAAACCATCAAACACCGATATGGGCCATAACCATGAAGAAGCCCATGTATCCAACACATCTTCTTCTTGTTTTAAATCATCAATAGTCAGCTCTGGGTTTCCGGCCTTTTCTCTGGCTAAAGCAACAGCATCTTCTGCATTTTTAGCCACTACAAAATCTCCATTATCCAGGTAATATACCGGAATTCTGTGTCCCCAATACAACTGACGAGAAATACACCAATCCTTAACATTCTCCATCCAGTGACGGTAAACATTCTTAAACTTAGCCGGATGAAATTGTACTTCGTCTGTCATTACGGCATCCAAAGCCACTTTGGCCATATCAGCCATTTTTAAAAACCATTGAGTGGATAGCTTTGGTTCTATCACGGCACCTGTTCTTTCAGAGCAACCTACTTTGTTATCGTAATCCTCAACTTTTAAAAGATTACCAGCATTTTTAAGTTCTGGAATAATTTCATCACGTACCACAAAACGATCTTTTCCTACAAATAGACCTGCAGCTTCACTTAAACTACCATTATCGTTTAATATATCGATACTCTCCAGGTTATGACGCAATCCTATTTCATAGTCATTCAGGTCGTGTGCAGGGGTAATTTTTAAACAACCTGTACCAAACTCCATGTCTACATATTCATCTTCAATAATAGGGATAGAACGATTAATCAATGGCACCAATACCTTTTTGCCTTTTAAATGTTTAAATCGTTCGTCATTGGGGTTTATACAAACTGCTGTATCACCTAAAATTGTTTCAGGACGCGTTGTGGCAATAGTTACATGCCCGTCTTCCCCTTCAATTTTATATAACAGGTAATATAACTTTGAATGTACTTCTTTATATACTACTTCTTCATCAGAAACGGCTGTTAATGCATCCGGATCCCAATTGACCATGCGAACCCCTCTGTAAATCAATCCCTTTTCATACAGTTTTACAAAGGTGTCAATCACAGCCTCACTTCTGGTTTCATCCAGTGTAAAACAAGTTCTGTCCCAATCACATGATGCACCCAGCTTTTTTAGCTGTTCTAAAATAATACCACCATGTTTATCAGTCCATTCCCAGGCATGGCCCATGAATTCATCACGAGTTAAATCGGCTTTATCAATACCATCCATCTTAAGCTTATTAACTACCTTAGCCTCAGTAGCAATAGAAGCATGGTCGGTACCCGGAACCCAGCAAGCATTTTTACCTAACATACGTGCACGACGAACCAAAATATCCTGAATTGTATTATTCAGCATATGCCCCATGTGTAAAACCCCGGTGACATTTGGTGGTGGTATGACGACTGTGTATGGCTCTCTTTCATCAGGTTCTGAGTGAAAATAATTTTGATCCATCCAATACTTATACCACTTGTCCTCCGTTTCAGCGGGATTGTACGTACTTGCTAATTCCATGTTTAATTATTTATGTTTAGACTTTACTCATTATTTATAAGACTTAAAGCCCCTGAAAAAGAGCATAAAGCCCAAAGAATATTATCTAACTTTATTTACTAATGATTAATGAGCTGCAAAAATATAAAAAATAAGAAACACAGAGACACAAAGACACAGAGGATTTGTATTAAATATTGGCCCCTCATCTAAAAAAGTGCCATTTATCTTTGTTCATCATAAAATTAATGGCTCAGGCTACTTATAAATAATTGGTTTCAAGGAATATTTACGAAGGTATAGCATGCTATGGTTAGCAAAAATGACGAAGAAAACTGTGGTGTATAAGCGGTAATTACTATTTTTCATTAAATGACCGATCTACAGCTCTAAATTTCATCACTATAGCGAGCGATGCTTCAGAATTTATATTGTATATCAGTCATTTGATAAAATCTTGGCTCTTCAATTTTAATCGAACTCAGGTTATTAATAATTTAATCGGAAGAAAAATCCAAATTCATAATTTTTAATTCCAATTTGATTTGAAGTTCTTAATCTATCTCTTACAGAATATATATAGGGTTCCTTATTTAACTTTGTAATATATCCTCCACTAATTCCGATTGAATAATAGTCACAAAACAAGGCTCTTTTAGGAAACATATTATAACACAAATCAATACCTGCATAACCTGTTAATTGGTTCATGCGAATATCTAAATCCCTACGGTCAATGTATTCATCCAGTTGAATCTGTCTTGTCCTGGCATGATTAATAAGTCGATTCCTATTAATTTTAAGAGCAACATTAGGCGTAATTGTAAATCTTTTTGAATCAAGAAGGTTATAACCTAAACTAAAACTCCACTTTGTTTTATTAAGCTCAACATCCAGTGTATCATGCTCTTCATTAACAATATTACCTACGCCTCCAAACTCAAAGCCTGCATATATTCTATTGAAATTGAACCCTAACTCCGCAGCAAGAACAGCATTATTTTTATTCAAAAGATTAATATTATACTCTTGTAATTGTGGCAAAAACTCATCAAAATTCATGGGAGTACTCACTATTTTGAAGGAAATAAATACATCAACATCTACTTTTCTTTTCGTATTCTCCTTTACCTCTATCGCAGGATTATGTATTTTATCATCTCTTAAATCCTCTCTTTCAAGCACAATATTTAAAGGGGTGTACATGGTATCCAAAACTTCAATTCTAAGTTTTTTGTATCCATCCTCCTGTACAACTATAATATTACTTTTAGATGGATCCATCAATACGTGGAATACTCCCATGTAATCGGAAAAATAACAATTAAATGTACTCTCCTGACAAACAGAAACACCGTTTAAAATTTCTCCTTCCTGATTATATATCCGACCAGTAACAATTTTATTCTGGGAATATATATTTATAACAGAAATACAAAAGATAATTAAAACAATAGCTCTCATTTTATTTATGGATGAAGGATTATTTTTAAGATATTTAATGGCATTACTACAACTCTCCAAATTTCAGGCTGAACCTCACACCCCAATTTGAATATTCAAAATCATCAAAACCCGCAAATACACCTACATTTACTAATAGAAATATCTGACTGATTCCATATCCAAGCTCATTATAATTTTTAAAATCAGGCTGAGTCAGATGATGTAAATATAGATTCTCATTCCATAGTTTATCTTGTAAAAACGGAATGTTTTTCACTATCAAGTAAGGTGTTGAATAACTTAAATGTCCTTCCAGATACCATTTTTTTGTACTGTATTCATAATCATTCAACAAATTAAAGTTCCGTTTCCAGTCTTTAAATGAAACAGGTACTTCACTGGTGTTAAAATGCGTATAATCAGAAAAATGCATGGAAGAGTTTGAAAAATAATAACCTGTTCGAAGTTCATAGTTTAAATTGTACATAAAACTCCAGTCGATGTCCTGTTTTACACTAAACTCCAATAAATCAAAACGTGAATCCGTATTGAATATTCCATCAAAACCACCTTTGTATTTTAATGTAAAGGTAGGATAATCGGATTCTACCATGCGCTTCACTCCATTACTAATCCGATAATAATATTCAGGAGTATAAGATATCTCAGATTCTAGCTGAAAAATCTTTTTATTCTGAACTATATCGTTAGTATTGATTGAAGCAATTTCTTCATTGGGTCGATAAACCTTATCCTCATTAAAGAAAGAATATTCGGTAGAATTCTGAAGCATTCCGGTTTCTTTATATTGTGCTCCCAACTTTAATTGCAATCCATTGGCAATATCAGTCCGGAATCCTAAACCTAAATATTTATTTTGATACAGCTTCATATAGTTTTCTTTAAATAGAAGAGATGAAGCTGAATTAATGAATGGAGCTATTCCATTTACGTCGTTAAAATCTGAACTTATATTGGCGGCACTAATCTCAATTCTGGTATGATTAATAAAACTGGTATAAAAATAGGAATTGAATTTCCACATTAGCTGCTTATTTCCAAACGAATACTTTAATTGTGGAATAAAGTCAATTCGTTTCGTATCTTCCTTAAAACGATAACGCATTACAAAGTCCTGTACAAAACTCCATCCATCAACACTATTAAAATCAACAACATTGGGTGTAAATAATCCTTTATGGCGGATGGTTATTGCTGAATCTGCCACATAATATTTCCTCCCTGTCATTAACCCTCCTATTAGTATGCCCGCTCTGCTTCTTTGTTTTTCTTCCTTCAGACTATCAGGATTCACACCAGACTTTGCTAGTGTAACAGAGTCTCTAATCCCAAAACTCTCAATCTCTTTTTTGCTTAACGGAATAGGTCGTATCTTATTCCAATCCACAGAATCTCTTTCAACAGTGTCCTTAACAATTATATAAGTATCTTCCCATGAATCTAACTGTAACCCTTTGCCCTCCCTCTCCTTTTCTCTATTTTCTTTTTCCAGCAATCTGGATAGCTTCATCATTTCCCTGTTTGACAAATCCTTTTTAGACATTAAAGTCTCAATTTTTGATTGTGCTTTAACAGGTTGTACTTCTTCCTCTTCCACTATGGATTCCTCTTCTTCCTCACTCTTATGGTAAGCTTCTATTAGTGATTGTGGCACAGGTAACCCCTCATCCAAAACAACCTCATTATACTTCACTGAGCCTCCGTAATTAGCTGTAACATTAAATCCCATAATCTTCACATCAACATTAAAGTGATGACTCACAGGCAACCATGCATTCCCCTCAACTTGTTCAAGTACTTGATGAACACGTATCTTACCAAAAAACTGTTCATTCACAAGATCCAGTGAATGTAAATTCCATAATCCATCCACTATATAGATATATCCTTCAAAAAGCTTTTGATTTTTCTTCTTGGGAGTGACTTTTATTTTATTCACATAATGATCTCCCTGCTGAAAAAAACCCTCATATCTAAAGCGATATAATGAAAATGCATTTCGAGCCAGAGGTGTAATTGCCAAATCATTATCAGAGTCATAAAAACTATAATTGATAAATTGCAAAACCTGATTCTCATTGTTATCCGGCATCGTTGATTGCCTGGAAATCTGTTTATGAGTATACTTATCAGGAGAATCAAAATCAATTTCATTGATAGACTCTGTAACATATGATTTCCCCTCCACAAATCCATCTTCCTTTAATTGTTTCCGGAATAATCGGGGAATCTTGTTCATATCAAAACCACCCTTTAAATAAACATTAGATTTGTAATGTTTTACCTGACGTAAAAAATAAGGAGCCAGACTAATGGATTTACGCATAATGGAATAGGCCGGATCTTCCTTACCTGAATATACTCTAACTTCATTAATTCTATAATCCTGACTGGTTAAAGTGATATTTTCCTCAATATTTTCTGAATTCAACACAACTTTCTTTTCAACTCTGGAAAACCCCAGTGCCTGAAAAAACATGGTGTAAGTTCCCGGTTCTAACTCCAGGCTGTATTCTCCTTCTACATTTGATGTTGTACCAGTAGTAAGTTCTTTAATATAAATAGATGCATAGGGAATTGACTTACCATCTCGGGACGATATAACGCCCTTAATTTCCAGGGCTTCTGTTTTCAAATAAAAACAAAGTACCAGGATGATAATTAGAATAAATTTTAATCGAGCAGGCTCCTTTAAACTCATAATATGTATTTTGTTTGGAATAATTAAACTTATAAGACAAAAATATAGTTTAGCATTGACTCCTACAATAAAGAAATATACCTATGGTAGCTTTATGATAAATTCTAAATGTTTTTTTTGAAAATCACTTAAAAAAAGATGATAAATGACAGCTTTTAGGTATTTTTGTAAACTATTTTCAATTAAAATAAAATTAGTTTATGCCATCTATTTCAAAAAGAGGAGTTGATATGCCCTCTTCGCCAATAAGAAAACTTGTTCCAATTGCTGATGCAGCAAAAGAAAGAGGGGTTAAAGTGTACCATTTAAATATCGGACAACCGGATATACGAACTCCTGAAGTGGCCTTAGATGCAATTAAAAACATTGATAGAAAAATACTAGAATATAGTCATTCGGCAGGAATGCCTGAATACAGAAATAAACTTACCAAGTACTATAAAAGATTTGATATCGATGTTGACAAGGAAGATATCATGGTAACTACAGGAGGATCTGAAGCGTTTATTTTTGCCTTTTTCTGTTGCTTTAATCCTGGTGATGAAATCATTATACCAGAACCATTTTATGCTAATTACAGTGGTTTTGCAACAGCTACAGGCATTAACATCAAACCAATCACCTCTCGTTTTGAGGACGAATTTGCTTTACCTCCCATTGAGGAGTTTGAGAAATTAATTACCTCAAAAACAAAAGGTATTTTTATTTGTAATCCTAATAACCCAACAGGATACCTATACTCTGAAAGAGAACTTAATCAACTAAGAGACATTGTATTAAAGCACGATCTATACCTTTTATCTGATGAAGTTTACAGAGAATTTTGTTATGACGAATACACTCATTTTTCAGCTTTAAAACTGGAAGGTTTAGAAGATAACGTAGTATTGATTGACTCGGTTAGTAAAAGATACAGTGAATGTGGTATTAGAATTGGAACGTTAGTTAGTAAAAACAAAGAAGTAATTGAATCTGCAATGAAATTTGCACAAGCAAGACTGAGTCCTCCGTTGCTTGGCCAGATAGCAGCATGCGCATCTCTTGATGCCGCACATGAATATACCGATTTTGTTTATAACGAATATCTGAACAGAAGAAATGTATTAGTGGAAGGTTTAAATAAAATACCCGGTGTACATTCTTTAGTTCCTAAGGGTGCTTTTTATACAATGACTAAACTTCCGGTAGAAGACTCTGATGATTTCTGCCAATGGATATTAAGCGACTTTGAGTACGAAAACCAAACTGTGATGATGGCTCCGGGATCCGGATTTTATAGTAGTAGGTATTTGGGTAAAGATGAAGTACGCATTGCCTATGTATTAAATGAAGAAGACTTAAAAAAAGCATTAGTTGTTATTGAAAAAGCATTGGAAGCTTATCCTCGCAAGAAAAAATTTGTAGAACATATCAGCGTTAATAATTCACATTAAAAAAACAAGTATAATTCTCTGAATCTCCTCATTAACTCACAAAATTCGGGAGCAAATGAAATTACAAGAGACTTAATAATACATGATTTTAAATATTTTAATCGCCCTATTAAGGTAATCATTATCTTTAGGGCGTTTTTTATGATCTAAACTCAAACAACATTGAATTTAAACCTGTATATAGCAAACAAAATCCGCAAAGGTGAAGTTACCGGTAAAAAACTGGCTGGCCCGGTGATTAAGGTAGCTACCATTGGAATTTCCATAGGTATGGTTGTAATGATATTATCACTATCTATTGGCACTGGATTTAAAAGAGAAATCAGAGATAAAATTGTTGGTTTCGGATCTCATATACAGGTAATAAACTATGACTATAATTCCTCATTTGAAACAAATCCAATTGAACGCGATTCATTATTTGTTAGTCAGATACAGGCTTTAGACGAGGTTAAAAAAGTTCAGGAATTTGCAACTAAAACAGGATTAATTAAGACTGAAAATAATATTCAGGGAATCATTGTTAAAGGTATTGGTAAAGATTATGACTGGAGTTACCTCAATGGCATCATTGAAAAAGGCAATATTCCGGACTATAAAAGTGATAGAACTTCAAACGATATCATTATCTCAAGCACGCTGGCCAATCTTCTTCAATTAGACATCGGAGACAAAGTGCCTACTTATTTTTTTCAGAAGAAAATCCGTGCTCGTAACTTTGTAATTTCAGCCATCTATGATTCTCACCTACCCGAATTTGATAAATTATTCATTTTTTCTGATATCAGGCAAATTAGCAAATTAAATAACTGGAACAACAATCAAATTACCGGATACGAAATTACTTTAAATGATTTTGATCAGATGATTCCCCTATCAAGGGAAATTGATATTTTAGCAGCCTCACGGATATCTGCTGACGGAGGCTTATTACGCACTACAAATATTGCACAGCAGCAACCTCAGATTTTCGGATGGCTGGATCTGCTGGACAATAATGTTGCTGTAATTCTGGTACTTATTATTCTGGTAGCCGGGTTTAATATGATATCAGGACTACTTATTATTATACTGGAAAGAACAGCCATGATTGGTATTCTAAAAGCTATTGGAAAGCAAAACTGGAATATCAGGAAAGTATTTTTATACCTGGCAACCTATATTATTACCAAAGGAATAATTATAGGTAACATTATTGGATTAATTATTTGTTTAGCACAAAAGCACTTCGGCATCATTGCTCTTGATCCGGAAAACTATTATTTAAGCACTGTACCTATCTACTTAAATCCCATTCATATCATCTATTTAAATATTTGCACTATTGTTATTTCATACATAATGATGATAGGCCCCTCTTATCTGATAACAAAGATAACCCCCGTTGAAGCCATTCGGTTTGACTAACAATAAAAACTGCATAAATATGCATTTTTATTCAATAAGGTTAAAGATGTACCCTTCCGTACATACAATGTCCGATTACGGACGAAACCGTAATTTCCTGCTTTTTACGTAATTTTATTGCAGAAATTATTAGTACACATTTTATTGCTACAAATCAACACATTACAAAGACATCATTCAAGGTAATTAAATATTTATGCATTCTGGCATAGTTTTTATATATACTATAAATGTATTTATACAAAAGGTTTAAATTAAAGACAAGACAATGACAAAAATGCCGGAAACGTCCGGCATTTTTTTGTAATTCTTTCTTAACAAAAGGGCTACTTTTACGTTTATTTATTATCTTAATATGTAAGAACAAGATTGGATTTACAATGATTATCAAAACAATAAATAAACTACGAATTGGCTTATCCGGAACTTTACCTGGCACTAATTCCCATAAAAAGATGTTTCCGAACGTAAGATTCACCGGAAAAAAACAACCTGATAAATTAAACTCAAAAAAAAGTAGTGTACTTATATTATTGTATCCGAAAAACAATACTCTTTACATTCCATTCATACAACGACATATATACAACGGTGCACATAGCGGCCAGATAAGCTTACCTGGTGGAAAATATGAGTTATCAGATAAAAATTTAAAACATACCGCATTAAGAGAAACTGAGGAAGAAATTGGAATAAAACCTGACTCCATTGAAATTTTAGGACAACTCTCATCGATTTACATACCTAACAGCAATTTCAATGTAATGCCATATATTGGATTCACAAATAATACTCCAGTATTTACACCCGACCCCTTTGAGGTGCATTCAATTATTGAAGCTCCGTTAAGTAAGCTAATTGATCCTTATTCATTAGATCGATACGAAAAGGTTATCAACGGTGTTCAAATAGTTGCACCGTGCTTTAACATCAACAATCATAAAATCTGGGGTGCAACAGCTATGATTATAAGTGAATTTATTGACATAATCAACAACTCAAACGATACTACTCCATCAGGTTCTTATAATGCTCGTAACGCTCGAGGATTTCAGTAACATAGTAGAACGGTTCATCTCCTCTGCAATATCCGAATTCAACAACAGGATCATTAAAAAATGCAGGTTTAGATTTATTAAGCAGATAATAATCAACATTACCTTCCCATATTTTAGGATTTTTACCATTTTTTTCAGCCAGCTTCATGGCATCTAAAACATGTCCGATTCCAACATTATATGATGCCAGAGTAAATTTTAAGCGCTCTTCCGGATCATCAACTCTTAAAGCCATCCTTTTATCCAGCCACTTTAATAACTTAATGCCCCCTTGAATATTCTCTTCCGGTGAATTCACGTTCTTTACCCCAAATTTTTCAGCTGTTTCCGGCATTAACTGCATCAACCCCTGAGCTCCTGCCCAACTTTTAATTTCAGGTAAAAATCTGGATTCCTGATATATAAGAGCTGCAATTAAACGCCAATCCCAATTTATACTTTTACTTTCTCTTTTTATAATATCATCAAATTGCGATACAAGTCCTCCTTTTAATGAATTGTATCCAGAGTCGACAATATGCGTAGAACGACGATTTAAAAAGTACTTTTTGTAAATCATATTATACCTGGCTGTTTTCCTGAATCTAATCAACCAATTATTAACAACCTGAAGTAAATCAGGTGAAGATTTCCGAACACCCCATGCTATTTTCTGAGGGAAGCTAATTGGAGTTTCAATGTCAATATTATCGTAGTAATTTTTATTCACCCGCGCCAATATCTCATCACAAATAGTATACAATATTTCACCCTCTGCTACAAGACCGATTAACTGTTCAGCCTCATAATCAGGAATTTCAACAACATTTATACTATCTCCGATTTCGTCGGAAAGATTATTCAGGCGGGTTACGTACGAGGATCCTTTTTGAACATAAATGGTCTTCCCTGCCAAATCAAGCTGATTTCTGATTAAAGGACTAAAGGTACTCTTGTCCAGTCGGGCCTTGTTCTTTTCTCCTTTACGTTGCACTAATACTTGCCGGGAATATGTATGTGGCTCTGTAAATTGTATTAACTGACTTCTTTCCCGGGTAACTGTCAGGTTCTGGGCTATTAAATCAACCTTTCCTGAGCGCAGATCTTCGATATTAGTCTCCACATCATTACTTACAACAACCTCAAGCTTAAGTCCCGAATTATTACAAAATTCATTGAGTAGCTCAAGTTGATAGCCCATAGGCTTACCTTTATAAATAAAATAATTAGTGGAGTTATAATCGGTAACAACAACCAGTTTACCTCTTTCCTTGATTTCCTGCAAATCCAACTCTACATCCTGACCAACTTCTCTTGCTGATTCCTTCTTTTGAGGAGACTGACAAGCAGTAATCAACAACAAACAAAGCAACCATAATAGCGTAATTCCTCTCATAAACAAGACTTTACTTTTCAACACAAAGATAGGTCAAATAACTTGCTAAACAAGAAGGTTTTGATGAGTGGCATTATTTTTCTGATATGTATCAGTCATAAAAATTCCATGAAACACCCCATTTAATTCTCATTCCTGCATGTGGATAACCGAGAGTTAAAAAATAATTATTATCCATCAGCTTTTGATTAAAATGGTCGACTTTTATAAATATTCTAGCTCTCTTTAATTGTAAATTTACAAAAGCATCCATAAAAGGATAATCTCCAACTTTAATCTCATTTTGCAAATAAAACTGTCCTGTTGCGGGCATATAGGCCGGAGTATAATATGCAGTATGATATTTCACATCGAATCCGACTTGCATATTTAAAACTCTTTTTGCCAGATAAAAGTTAAAATAGTTACTACTGTAACCTGTAAAGTCAGGTAAAGGATATAATTTTTGATGACTACTAAACTGATAGGCCAACTTATTATTACTATGAAGAGGTCCAAATTTAAAATGCTTTAGTAATGTAACTTGAAAAGCATTTATCACTTCTGATGATTGATCAGGAATAGCTTCATAATTCCAATAAACATAATCTGTAATCACTTTCGATTCCCATGAAATCTTAAGGCGCCTGGTAGGAATATTTAATCCCGCTTCAATAGTCACTTGTTTTTCTTGTTTAAGGGGATCATCCCAAATAAAATGATTTGAATAATACTTTTCCTGAAACAATTCAGCTGAGCGAAGCATTACCTTACCTTTACCATAAACTCCTGCGGTGTCATTAAATACTTTATATAAAGAATTAAGATTAGCAGTTAATTCAATATCCCCTGTTCTATATCCCTGAAAATAAAGTTTCCCTCCTGCATTCCACCATAAGTTTTTACCCAGATTTTTAAATATCTGCCCCCCTAACGCAGAACTCACCAATGTGACATCGTTGTGTCTGTAAACAACATTTGTGGCTCCATCCTCTGTGAAATACTGAGGTGCTATCTGAAATCTATAATTCTTCACCTCGTTTGTTAAATAAACTCGCAAACCAAATCTCAATAGTGAGTTTGCCTCCTCATTAAACTTGATTTGAAAAGTATTTTTGATGTAGGTATATCGAGTTGAATCTCTTGTTTTCAGAGAATCTCCATAAACATTATTATACAATGGAATACTATTATTGTCATCGTAGTACCTATCCAAACCATCAATTGTATATGCTCTTTTATAACTCCCCACATGAAGATTGTGATATACAGTACTGATGGGCAATTCCAATTCCTCATCATACTCATCATCTACTGCTGTAGAATCGGCAATCTGTGAACCTTTATTCAAATTAATTTTTCCAATACCTAAGGACTGATTAAAAAACAATTGATAATTATCAATTGAATTGGTAGCTGACATATATTTAACCGGAATATCTTCATCTTTACGAAACTTAGATTCACCGGGTTTTAAAATCAGGTCATGATCATCGTTATCTAATCCTCCGTTTTCCAGGTGTCGAATCCTGTTGAAGGTCAAAACAGTATGCATTCCATATTTCTTTCCATAATAACTTAAAAAGAAATTAAAATTTCTATTATCAACTTGTTGAGCCTCATACGTTCCCACTGAGGATACTAAATTATATTTGAAACCTAAATTCCATTCTTTATTAATATTCTGAGTAAACAACCCTGAAAAACTCTCTTCTGATCTTCTTTTGGGGCCTGCATTCACGTATGTAAGATTAGTATACGGAACCTTTGTGTTATAAAATGAAATATCCTCAGGTTGAATAAAGTATTTATATAACGAATTAATAAAAATGAACTCATTAAAATCTGATTTATACGACATTAAATTTGAAGTATAGGCAGAACCTTTATTTCCCAGATATATATTTGAGAAACTATCTTTAAAAATCAGATCATAGTTTTGGAATCCTGAAGTAATTGTATCCACATCAACAGTATCCACATGGGTAAAATCATCTATCATTTTCCATGCCCGGATCCTGTCTCCAAAATCCATCAAAGTATCTGGTACAGCATTTTGAACAGGCCTTGCTTCTCCCACAGGCATTTGTCCAACAGGTCTTCCTGTTTGAGCCATTGCTGTGTTTACATACAGCAAAAAAAGAACTAAATATTTCAATTTTGTTGTCATCATCGGCAAAGATAGAAAAAAAAGTTTCGGACAACCATATTCTAAAAAGAAACCATTTACAGCAAATTGTATACTGAAAAATGACACTTTGAATAGAATATTATCTCCTTTATACAAGATATTAATGAAAATTATTTTCAGCCTATCCTTTTATCAATAAGCATTCCAGGTATGCAATTACGAATAAAAACATGGAATAAAACCGCAAAATTATTAAAAATTAAAAAATCAACTATTTTTGTGCCATATTCAATCATTCAAAAAAAAACGCTTATTAAAATGAAAAAATTATTACTTTTTGCTGCGATGCTTATTTTAGGTAAAGCTGCTTTTGCTCAGAATTTGCAGGTACATTACGATTTTGGAGAAGATCGTAAAATGATTACAACTACTTTAGAAATGTTTAAACCTGATAAATCAGGAAGCACTTTCTTTTTTGTAGATATGGATTATGGTAGCAAAGCCAGTGGTGTAGACGGAATTGATCTTGCATACTGGGAAATAGCCCGTAGTTTTAAATGGAATGAAAACCAGAAATTTGAACCCAGAGCAGAATATAATGGTGGTTTTTTAAGAAATGAATTTGGAGCTTTTTCAATAAATAGTGCCTATTTAGTTGGTGGTCAGTACACATGGAATAACGATGATTTTTCAAGAGTTTTCACCTTACAGGCAAACTATAAATACATTAAAGATATTGAGGATGCTTCATTTCAAATTACCGGTGTATGGGGAATGCATTTCTTTAATCGAAAATTGTCTTTTACAGGATTTGCCGACTTCTGGAAAGAAGAACATACTGTAATTGCGAACAACGGAAGCGCCTCTACTGCAGACTTTGTATTTTTAACAGAACCTCAGCTTTGGTACAATGTATGTCCAAACTTTTCTTTTGGTACTGAAATTGAAATCAGCAACAACTTTGGTGTGAATGATGGCACAATGGTAAACCCCACATTAGCCGCTAAATGGACTTTCTAAACTATAAGTTATGCTAGAAAATTTTTTTCAACTTAAAAAAAATAATACAAACGTACGTACTGAGATTATTGCCGGAATTACTACGTTTATGACCATGGCATATATCCTGGCGGTAAATCCGGATATATTGTCTGCCACAGGAATGGATAAAGGTGCTGTTTTTACAGCAACAGCTTTATCTGCTGCTGTTGCAACTTTAGTAATGGCACTTTTAGCAAAACTACCATTTGCCTTAGCTCCGGGGATGGGATTAAATGCCTTTTTTGCCTTTAGTGTTTGTTTAGGAATGGGACACACCTGGCAATTTGCACTTACAGCTGTATTTATTGAAGGTATAATCTTTATAATGCTAACAGCATTTAACATCAGAGAACTGATTATCAAAGCAATACCAATGAATATCAAACATGCAATATCTGTTGGTATTGGATTATTTATTGCGCTTATTGGTTTTAAAAATGCCGGTATCGTTATCGATAATCAGGCTACACTTGTTAGTTTGGGTAAAATAGTAGATATCCAGACGAATGCAGCTCCACTTGTTGCCATTATTACACTTGTTATTACAGGAGCATTATTGGCTCGCAAAGTTAAAGGCGCTCTATTAATCGGTATTTTTGTAGGTACAGTACTGGGTATTCCTTTCGGATTAACAAAGTTACCTGGCAATTTTGAAATGACTCCCCCATCATTATCACCGATTTTTGCAAAATTTGAATGGAATCAAGTCTTCTCGATCGATATGATCTTAGTTTTGCTTACATTTTTATTTGTTGACTTGTTTGATACTGTTGGAACACTTATTGGGGTTACATCAAAAGCTAATATGCTGGATAAAAATGGTCAGATACCAAGGGTAAAACAAGCTCTTTTTGCCGATTCGATAGGTACAACTTTAGGTGCTGTATTGGGTACATCCACCGTAACAACTTATGTAGAAAGTGCTGCCGGAGTTGGCGAAGGTGGACGAACCGGATTAACTTCCGCAACAACAGGAGTGTTATTTTTACTGGCACTTTTCTTTGCGCCTGTATTTTTAATGATTCCTTCAGCCGCAACAGCCCCTACATTAATATTAGTTGGCGTAATGATGTTTACCCCCATTACAAAAATTGACTTAACTGATTTTACAGAATCCATTCCTGCATTTCTTACTATTGTAATGATGCCATTTACTTTTTCCATTGCAGAAGGCATTGTATTTGGTATGTTAGGATATGTAATTTTAAAAGTGTTAACAGGTAAATACAAGGATATATCTATCATTAGCTATTTATTGGCAATATTGTTTGTAATCAAGTTTTTTA
The DNA here is from genome assembly GCA_050296935.1 of Marinilabiliaceae bacterium. Classification (GTDB taxonomy): domain Bacteria; phylum Bacteroidota; class Bacteroidia; order Bacteroidales; family Marinilabiliaceae; genus Saccharicrinis. The sequence continues at coordinate 33,612 of JBNKRV010000035.1, forward strand.
TCGATTAAAAAAACTCAATAAATAATTCTAAAGCCCGTGCAATTGCATGGGCTTTTTTTGTTTAATAATAAATTATTACGTTGTTTTGTGCCTTTGTTCACCCTATGGTTGTTACTTTAGAATCAAACAAACATTAAATACTCACTGAAACCTATGGTTATTCAGTGATGAACATTATTTAAGGCCACTCCTTAAACATTAATTATCATTTTTTTTAAAAGAAGAAACATTAATAAATGAAAGACCTGACAGTTGGAAATGAAGCAAAACTAATATTCAATTTTGCACTGCCTATGGTGTTGGGTAACTTATTTCAACAATTATACAATGTTGTTGATCGTATTATTGTAGGTCAGTTTATTAATGACGATGCTCTTGCAGCTGTTGGAGCTTCATTCCCCATTTTTTATGCACTGATAGCTTTTGTTATTGGAATTGGGAGTGGTGCAACAATTGTAATATCCCAATATTTTGGCGCAAAAAAACTGGATAAGGTTAAAAGAGCCATCACTACTATATATATATTCTTATTTTTTGCCAGCTTACTTATCATGATTGTTGGCATGACTTTTAGTGACGAAATTTTCACTCTATTGAATGTAGGTGAAGATGTGCTTCCGTATTCGGTGGAATATTTCAATGTATATATGTTAGGAATGGTGGCGTTTTTTGGTTTTAATGGTACCACATCAGTTTTAAGAGGACTGGGGGATTCTAAAACACCCCTTCGCTTTCTGATTTTTTCTACTATCGTAAATATAATTCTTGACATTCTGTTTGTCATTGTATTTGACTGGGGAATTAAAGGTGTAGCGTTTGCCACAGTAATAGCACAATTTATAGCATTTGGCAGAGCTATATATTACTTACAAAAACACCAGCATATTATTTCTTTTAACCTTAAGAAATGGGTTTTTGACCGATCTATATTTAAACAGAATATTCGAATCGGACTACCTACTGCATTTCAACAAACATTTGTTGCTTTAGGTATTATGGCTCTTATCAGAATTGTAAACAACTTTGATTCTGAGGTATTAACTGCCTTTACAGCCGCAGGACAAATTGATTCTCTGGCAGCCTTACCTGCTTTAAATCTGGCTTCTGCATTATCTGCCTTTGTAGGGCAAAATCTGGGAGCAAATAAAATTGAACGAATTAGAAAAGGATTATGGGCTACTTTATATATGGCCTGGAGTATTAGTTTTGTGGTAATGGCAGCTGCGTATTTATTTGGAGCAAATTTAATGTCTATGTTTTCTGATAGTGCAAATGTTATTGAACATGGACGAAATTACCTGGTTATTGTTAGTTCTTTTTACCTTATTTTTTCAACTATGTTTGTACTACATGGTGTACTTAGAGGAGCAGGTGCAACATTAATACCCATGTTCATATCTCTTTTAAGTTTATGGATCATTCGTATTCCTTTGGCAGTTGTTTTCTCAAAACAATTCGGAGTTAATGGTATATGGTGGGCCATACCTGCAGGATGGAGCGTAGGTATGGCAGGTTCATTAATCTACTACCTTAGTGGTAAGTGGAAAGGTAAAGGCGTTATCAAATATTAACCTGAAAATGATTACCTTAATCCAGCTTCACAAAGCTTGATTTTATTGTTTCCTTCTTTAACAACTCCTTAATGTGTTTACGTTCAATTTCTAAATTAAAATATTTTCCTTCTCCTTTAATGGAATCAACATTTATATCCATTTCCATAACTTCACTTAATGAATCAATTTGAGATGGCTCAATTAATTCATAAAAGTCTAATTGTCCATTTTTCAGTTTCATCAATCTCACTTTCCAGCATCCTTCTTCTATTTTATCATTCAGAAATAAATGTCCCTTATAACTTCGTAACACTCCTTCCTCAGAAATACGAAAAAGAGTATCAACAGAATTGGCATACAGGAATGTTGAATCTTGTTCTATGTCGACTTTAACAAACCAATTATCCACAAAATACTCTGTATCTTCCGTAAACACGGTATCCATCAAATCATTCATTTCAGTATTGGAACATTTGATAATTGCTTTCCATTTCTGGAAAATATTATACTTATCAATAATTAAAGCCGAACTGTCCTCTAAACTCATATATGTCCCTATATATTTATTTGGAAAATCCACTAAGTTTCTTTTATGTTCAGGTTGAGGTTCCGGAAATCTAACATCCGGTCCGATGATGCACCTAACAAGCAATATTGCAAATAAAACAGAAGCGAATAAATTAATTTTATACATATTAGTCTTTTAATAAATCCTAAAAAAGTAATATTAAGGTACGAACTTATAGATTACTATCTATAAATTCCATCACCTTTTTTAAATATTCATCACCTCCAACTTGCCATATATTCAGGTGATTCCCTTGAGGAATTGTTATAAATTCTTTATTGAGGCTGGATAGATTTTTAAAATTCTTTAATCCATATTTAATATCGATCCGTTTATCTAATTGCCCATGTACCATTAGTATAGGCTGAGTTATTGATTTGGCTGACTCAGATGGTACAATTTCATCTGCCTTAAATTCTCCTATCTTCCCGGCACACCAGATTAGATAGTCAAAAAGTAACGGTGATCTGAAACCTAACGTTTTTGAAGCATAATCATAAACAACAGATCGAAAGTCAGAAAATGTACTCTCTATAATTCCAACCTTAATTCTTTTATCAATAGCCATGCTTTGCATGGCTATGGCAGCACCCAAAGATTGACCCCAAATACCTATTTGATGACTTATTTCAGGATCATTGTAAATAATATCAACTAAAGCAGATATGTCATATTTCTCTTTATATCCAAAAGTACAATACTTCCCTTCACTTTCTCCATGTGCACGCAAATCAATAGTAACACAATCATAACCCCGATCAACCCATATTTTACATGCAGATAGATAAAGTTCTTTATATGATCTTATCCCATGAACGAAAACAATGGTTCCTTTAGATTCTTTAAATGCAGACTTTAATAGTAAAGCCTTTAATTTCAATCCATCTGACGAAATAAATGAAATTGAATCTGCCTGAAGCGAGTAATCAGAAGGACCTGGAACAAATCTATTTTCACTTTTTAATGATTGATAAACCTCATTATTGATTTCAATAATCATTCGAGGCCCAAAATAGCTTAATAAGCTAAACCCGATGATTACAATTAATATTAGTAATCCTAAAACTTTTTTGAAAAAACCCATGATTCTGTATATATGTCATTCTTAATAATACCTGTTATAACTCCACTCATTGTATATTATTGAAATATCCCAAATACTTCTACCCATTTATCACTTTGTAATATTGTATAAAAAAAGAAAGCTCCCATCCAACCATGAAAAATCCCCATAGCTACAATATTTCTTCCTTTAATAAAGAGGTAAGTATAAACTACTGCCATAAAAAAAGTGCCAATAACCAAATATAAATCAGGAAAATGAACGATTGAAAACAGACCTCCTGTGATGATAATAATCAGATTATCGGACATATGAATTCCCTCAAACCCCCTTAAATTTTGCGCTATAATAGCAATCATCACAAACTGTTGGATGATACCCCAAACAGGATAAATAATTAATACTGGTATTATATGAGTACTTAAAACACTTGTTTCTAAATAATTCCCAACTAAAACAAAAAGAATGATAATGATACCGCAAACTGGAAATAACTCATAAAATGTTTTTGTAAATTGATGTTTGGACACACCCCAATATTGAATTATAAGCTTATTTTCTCTAAAACGAAAAAAAATATATCCTATCCAGATAACACAAATAACAGTTACATACAATAATCTCAATTGCAACCAATCCATAAAAATAAATTTGCCGATACCCGTTAAGATAACTGCAATAATCTCCAATAACCGTCTGGAATTAGAAATTTTTAAACTTTCATATTTGGATGGATTCATAAATAATAGAATAAGGATTACGTTTTTGTCTACCTAAAATTAACTAAAGCTTTAACGAATGCAAATAGAATAAAATACTTAAGCACATTTATAGCATATCATTTCATGGAGTTAAATTGTACTTGCCCGAAAACACAAGTGGCAGATAAGAAAGCTTCATTTTTGAGGCTTTCGAAGCTCGAAAAATGTGAGTTTACTGCCATAGATGATCATTTTGAGAGCAAGAGTAACAGCCTGCCCCGATTATTTCGGGGAAAAAACGAAGTTTTATTGCTGACATTAAACAGTGTTCGTCTATAAAATCCAACTACTACGTTGTTGCTCAAAATCCAGATCCTCATTTACCCTGGTATACTGCGGTTTGAATTTTTCACACTCTTTGTATTTAAACTTTATACTCCAAACACCCCACTTCAGGTACAGACACTAAATACAATCAATTAACCATTAATAATAGTTCTGGTAAAAACAGGATAGTCAAGGGAAACTTTGCTTCTGCATCACCTTATCACTATAAATTATAAGAGGAAACCCTTATGCTTTGCATCAAAAACCGATATACTGTGTCAGATATTCAGAGATAGCTCGCTAGTCCTCCTGCAAAAAAAGACCGACAAAACATGAAAACTAATCACAAACTCATCAACTAAATTCATTATTCATTTAATTCTTTCAAAATATTATTTTACCTTTGTAGCATCACGATAGGATTATATTACCTTTCCAGTAATTTTCTGATCATTCATTCCAAATCAATAGCTTGATTGACCATTTATTTACTCAATGTATTTTCCACTCCTATTGTAGTAAACTTTATTATTAACTATTAATATATTTTGAATGGGGAGATCTCAGGAAACTTTTGGTAAAAAAGAAAAAGAAAAAAAACGCTTAAAGAAACGTCAGGATAAGCAAAAAAGAAAAGACGAAAGAAAATCTACTTCTGGTGAATTGGATAACATGATTGCCTATGTAGATGAAAACGGAATGATCGTAGACACTCCGCCTGACATGACTAAGAAAGAAAAAATCAACGCCGAAAGTATTGAAATTTCTGTTCCTAAAAAAGCAGAAGAAGATCCTATTAAAAAAGGACGTGTTGAATTCTTTAACCATGACAAAGGTTATGGGTTTATTAAAGAAACTGAGACTCAGGAAAAATACTTTGTACATGTTAATGGATTGGTTGATCAGATTAAAGAAGGTGACAAGGTTCTTTTTGAACTTGAAAAAGGTCTGAAAGGCATGAATGCCGTTAGAGTAAAAAAAGTATAACAAAGCAAATCAGCTTGCATAAAATATAAAATGCTCCTTAGGTTTAACTTAAGGAGCATTTGTATTTATAAAGTAAATGATGCTAACCTGAATTCAAGAATTTTAACCAAACTCAGACTGCTAATTAAATCTCATTCAGACTCTTCTGTATTTTAAACAGTTTATAATGAGTGTTCGTCTATTAAGTCTAACTACTGTGTATGTTGCTCAAAATCCAAATCCTCATATACACTGGTATACTGCGGCTTGAATTTTTCACTCGCCTTGTATTTAAACTATACAGACCAAACACCCCACTTTATAGACAGGCACTAATTACGATTAATGATTCAGAATTGTTATTCTCATTTTTCTGAACCCAAACCAGTCGCATCTCTTTAAAACTATATTACATAAAAAGGATCTCCGTTTAAATGTAAAGCCATCTGTTTTGCATAATAGGTTATGATATTATTAGCTCCAGCTCTCTTGATTGCAGTTAATGATTCAATCAGAGCCGGCTTTAATTCAACATAACCATGATCTGCCCCATTAATAAGCATCATATACTCACCAGACACCTGGTAACCCACAATATGAGCCTTAGGGTATTTATCCCTTGCTCTTGCGATTACATCCAGATAACTGCCTGCTGGTTTAACCATAACCCAATCTGCCCCTTCTTTAATATCTGCACCAATCTCTTCAACCCCCTGCAGTTTTGTTCTGTAATCAACCTGATAAGTTTTCCGATCTCCAAAGCCCGGAGGTGAACTTACAAAATCATTAAATGGTTTATATAATTCAGATGCATATTTAGCAGAGAAAGAAAGAATATTCACTTGTTTATAACCTCTGGCATCCAGCTTTTTTCTGATGGCCTGAACCTGCCCGTCAGCCATAGCTGAAGGTGCAACTATATCTGCCCCACCTCTGGCATGACTCTCTGCAATCTTAGCCAATACATCCAGCGTTTTATCATTATCTACATTTAACCCATTTAACACACCACAATGTCCATGATTAGTATAACGACAAGTACACACATCCGTTATGACTGTTAAAGCAGGAAACCTTTCTTTAATGAGCTTCACAGCCTTCTCCACTAAATTATTATGCTTAAATGCATTTACAGCATCTTTTGTTTTGTCTTTTTCATCAACAACACCATACAATAAAATCTTGTCTATTCCCAGATTTACTGTTTCTTCAATATCTTGTAATAAAATATCTATAGAAAAGCGAAAAGCGCCTTTAATTGACGGGATTGGTTCTTTACGAGCATCTCCATCAACTACAAAATAGGGATATATTAAATCACGGGCATGCAAGGTTACATCTGCATGATTGTCTCTTATTTCCGGACTGAGTCTGAATTGTCTGAATCTTTGATACATAGTCTTAATGTTTTAATGTTTGTTAATGAGTTTGGTTTAAGCAATTGCAAATCAGCAATTTTACATGCTAACTATCGTTCAATTCTAACTTACTCTTTTCTTCCAACAGCTTATTTACAATGGCTTTTGTTTGCGACCCCCTTGTTACAATTTCCAAATGAGCGGGAATTTTACCATATACTTCAACAAAAGCTTTCACTGTTTGAGGAGAAGTAAATATAATACCATAAAACTGATCCAGATTCTGTTTGACAATGGCTGCGTTTGAATCTACCTTATAAATGGACAGATAGTTTACAGCATTTCCCGAATCCCTCAACCCGGAAGTTAATTTTTCTGCTCCCACACCGGAACCAGGAATAAGTATATTCTCCTTAACAACCTTCTGTTTTTTATATTCTTTTACCATGGCAACAGATGATTCCTCTTCACAAAGCGGTTTAACTAACAATCCCTTTTCTTTCAGTGCTTGTGAGGTAACTTTACCTATAGAATCAATTTGAATATGACTTAGCACTCTGGCATCCTTACCCACCTCAAATAATTGTTTAAAGAAAAACTGCACCGCATATCTATTTGTGAAAATTAACCTGTCATACTTTTGAATATTTTCAATAGCTACAACAATATCATGATTAGTCTCAACGGGTTCAATAGTGATCAAAGGCGTATGTACAATGCCTTCATGGTATTCCCAATCGTTTACAGACAGGCCCGTATACAACCATTTCTTTGGTTGATCACGAAAGGGTTGAGCCGTTTTTCCAACAATAATTATGGATGGTGAGGGTAATCCTGAATCCTTACTTTTTAACTGACTTAACGTACCTCTGTATATTTGTTCATCAGGAGCCGAGGCATTGTGAATAATTCCCACCGGAGTATTTTCATGCCAACCTTCACCAATAATCCTGGTGGCCAATTCCTTTTGGTTAGAGGCTCCCATATAAAATACCAAAGTATCTGCTTTAGGAATCCTCAATTTATTTAAATCGTGACCTGACAAAAACACCACTGATGAAGATAAAGACCTTTCAGTTAAAGGAATAACAGAACTAGCTGCTGCAGCAAAAGCACTTGTAATACCCGGTATAATTCCGGTATTTACCATTCTACTTTTTAAGTAATGAAATTCCTCTGCACCTCTGCCAAAAATAAGTGGATCTCCACCTTTTATGCGAACCACCCATTTTCCTTTAATGGCGGCCTTATACATTTTTTCATTAATTCTTCTCTGGTCATATTTATGCTGACCTTTTCTTTTACCTACATAAATCTTTTTGGCACAGAACCTATCCAGATATTTCTGATTTACCAGATCATCATAAAAAATTACTTCTGCCCTATGAAGATTATATTCAGCTTTCTTTGTTATCAGCCATGGATCTCCAGGTCCGAATCCTGCCAATATAACTCTTCCCCACTTTTGTCTTTCGTCATACTTATTACTAAACTCCCCGGCCCATTCAACCTTTCCTTTTAAGCCTGTTATTGCCCAATAGTTTGTCAAAGGACTTACTTCGTTCAACTCCTTTAATCCATTCTTACACACCAATGCTAAAATCTCAATTTCTTCAGGTAATGGATACGGTATATTTTCAGCGGAAATCAATAACAAATCAGCGTCAGGCGTATTAATAAACTCTGAAATAATGTATTCTGAATTCAGGTCGCCATTGCATTCTTCTGATTTTTTATTTTCAGAACACAACAATTGACAATCAATACCCTCATCAAAAAAAAGTTGTTTAACCGAATCTAATTGTAAGTTAGATTCCTGATTGCTATATGTAAGTATTTTAATATTCTTCATGATGATATTGTACGAAATTCAGAAACTTATTATTAAACTCTCTTTAACTGGAATCTTTTTGGCTGGTAAAGTTCAAGTTAACTCAACTTTACGCTCTTTAATCGCAATATTTATAACCGGCATAAAACATCGTTCTATCAAATGCTTTATAATAACCTGAGTTCGATTAAAATTAGCGAGCTCAGGTTAATAGCAATATCCCAATGGCATTAGCGCTATAATTTCATTCGAGACAATTACTTTACAATTATGAATAAACCTTTTTTGCAATTAATATTTATGCAATGCCACCTTACCCCCTCCAGCAATTAATAATTGTTGATTCGGTATTATTACTGATGTTGGTAGGAAATTCCAATTACTAAAAATCTGCATTATCAGTAATGCAGATTTTTAATTAGATCATATACTCAGGTTCTTTTGGCTTTTCTTTTCCATAATTAATGCGATTCCAAATTCGCTCGTGCCAATAATAAAGGAACATTTTTGTGAACACTTCAACTCCACTTATGGAAGCTGCAATCCCAATTTTCCCTGTAATTAAATAGGATACCAAAAAAGTATCAATGGTACCCGTAACCCTCCACGAGAATGTTTTTATTAGTGTTCTATATCTTTTTTCTTTCATTTGAATTTCAGCCTTAAGTAGTTAGAAACTGTTTTTTAAGCATAAAAACCCTCTTCTTATCTTCTTTAGAACCCGCTCCTAGTTTAACTCCTTAATTTCTGGTTGATGTTCGATAATACCTACCCGTCCAACAAAATCACCAAATTTTTCGTTCTTTTCTCTTTCCTTAGCATATCTACTTAACAACACTTTAAGTTCCTCAAGTATCTGATTTTCAGATAAGGTTTCTTTGTAAAGTGTATTTAGCCTGTCTCCGGTAAAACCTGCTCCCAGATACATATTGTACTTTCCAAGAGACCGGCCAACAAATCCTATTTCTCCCAAAAATGGTCGCCCACAACCATTAGGACAGCCTGTCATTCTAATTAATATTTCATCCTTGAACAAGCCATTTTCGATCAAAACATCATCAATCTTATCCATTAATGAAGGCAAGTAACGTTCTGCTTCAGAAAAAGCCATCGTACAAGTATTCAGCGCCACACAAGCAAGCGCATGCTTACGGGCACCACTCAACTCTTTTACCGGCCATATATTATATTCCTTAAGTAAAGCTTCGATTTCAGACTTATCCTTATCCTGAATAGCACCTAGCACTAATCCCTGATTTCCAGTTAATCTGAAGTCACACTTCTGAAGCTCTGCAATTTTCCTCAATCCGGTCTTCAACTGTATATCATCAGTATCTTTTACCCTTCCATGCTCAATATACAAGCCTAAAAACCATTTTCCACTTTTCGCTTTTTTCCAGCCAATAACATCACTATTGGTTTTAAAGCTATATGGCTTTGCCTTCTCTAATTTATACCCTAACCTTTCTTCCAGTAATCCTTTAAATTCATTTTCACCAATACGATCTACGGTATATTTCAACCGGGCTTTACGACGATTTTCACGATTACCATAATCCCTTTGTAGCTTAACAATTTCTTCAACAACCTCAATTGTTTTATCGTAAGGCACATACCCTACAACATCACCCAATCTTGGATACGTTCCTGCCTCGGTAAATGTCATTCCTAATCCACCACCGATAGCAACATTAAATCCCTGTAACTGATCACCTTTACCAACAGCAATTAAACCAACATCATTGGTGAAGATATCTGTATCGTTATATGGAGGAATAGCAATTGCTATCTTAAATTTTCTGGGCAGATAGGTTTTTCCATAAATAGGTTCCTCATCCTGCTTTCCGTCTACTAATAACTTCTGATTCAACCAGATTTCATGATATGCAGTTGTACGAGGCAAAAGATGGTCACTGATGTTTTTTGACATTTGATAAGCTGCAGGTACCCAAGGCGATATTGCCTCATTTGTGGTACACATCACATTTCTATTTACATCTCCACATGCAGCAATCGAATCCAGTAAAGCATCATTGATCTTTTGCATCGTATCTTTAAGCCGCTGCTTAATAATCCCATGAAACTGAAACGCCTGACGTGTGGTTAGCTTTAATGTATTATTGCCATGAGTTTTTGATAATTCATCAAATGCAATCCATTGATCAGCTGAAGCCAAACCTCCGGGAATGCGTACTCGTATCATAAAACTATATAAGGATTCTAACTTCTGATGCTTACGTTCCACATCCAGATCCCGATCGGCTTGCTGATAACTACCGTGAAATTTGATCAGCTGAGTATCATCTTCAGCAATAGAACCTGTTGCTAAATCATTCAGACTCTCTTCTAATGTCCCACGTAAATAGTTGCTTTGAATCTTAATTCTCTCCACATCTGAAGGGTTCCACGAAGGAAATATCTCGTTATTTTTAATATCTGCCATTTGGTATATTTTTAATCTGTTAGCTGTCTTACCATTAATACTTAATAAACATCCTCCTGAAAGCGACCTTCTGCTCTAACTTCCTTTAAAAAGGCGGCGGCATCTTTAGTTGTCATTTTACCATGCACTTCAATAAGATTTACTAATTCCTTTTTAACATCCTTTGCCATTTTATTCATATCCCCGCATAAATAAAAATATGCACCTTCTTTTAACCATTTGTATATACGATCACCTTTCTCTTTCATACGATGCTGTACATATATTTTTTCATCCTGATCGCGCGAAAAGGCAACACTAATTTCATTCAGCACCCCTTTTTTTCTATGGTGAAGCAATTCAGCCTGATAAAGAAAATCTGTTTCAAAGTGCTGATCGCCAAAAAACAACCAGTTCTCCCCCTTGGCATCAACAGCCTCCCGCTCTTGTAAAAATGCTCTAAAAGGAGCAATACCTGTACCAGGACCAACCATAATTACTTTGGCATCATTATCCTGAGGTAACCGAAATCCTTCATTTTTTTTGATCCTGACAAAAACAGTCTCTCCGATATTTATCTGATCGGCTAAAAAACCAGAACATACACCATGATGCTCTCTGTCATTCAAATGATACCGAACGGCTCCAACAGTGATATGTACTTCATCCGGATTATATTCATAACTTGAACTTATTGAATATAAACGAGCAGGCAACTTTCGTAAAATATTAATAAGTTGCTGTGCTTCAAATGTTGCAGGGTATTCATTTAAAACATCTAAAAAATCAACTCCGTACAAGTATTTCTGAAGCTTTTCTGTATTTTCTAATAAATCGTTCAGTTCTTTATTATTAGCAACTTCAGCATATTTTTTCAACACTGGTATTGTAACAATTGTAATTTCAAATCTGGAAATCAAGGCCTCCTTCAATGTAATTCTTTGACCATTTACATCAACCTGACCGTCTCCATCCAGACTTAATTTCTTTAGAATCCCTCCAACCAGATCTGTGTTATTTTTAGCAACCACCTCCAGTGCATCACCTGGTTGATACTGAATTCCTGTATCTTCAATATCTAATTCTATATGATATGTTTCTTTTTGAGAACCTCGACCATTCAACATCACTTTATCCAACACTTCAGCTTCTACCCATTTATCTGCATCAAACACTGAAGCAGATGGCTTATTTAATTGTTGAGAAGCTATACCATTACCACTTTGTCCGGAAAATTTACTGATTATTTCAGGCAGGATGTCGGCAATATGTTCTTTATAATCTACATCCAATTCAACTAATTCATGAACGTTTTTGGCTCCAAGAACCTTTAACTGATTGTAAATATCTTTACCTGTTTTGCAGAAATTAGCATAGCTACTATCTCCCAGACCGATAACTGCAAAATTCAGTTTTTCTGATTTAGGTGCCTTTTTGCCGAATATATAGCTATAAAAATCTTCAGCAGATACAGGAGGATCTCCTTCTCCATGAGTAGAAACAATAACAAGTAAGTTTGTTTCTTCCTTTAACTGACGGTTTTTATAATCAGGCATACTACTTAAAGTAACCTTAATACCACTTGATTCTGCAAGTTCAGCAACTTGTTCAGCTATCTGTTTAGAGTTTCCGGTATGTGTACCGTATAATATTGTCAAATTAACAACATCAGTTGACGCTGCATTTCCATTCACTCCCTGCAACGCAGCTCCGTTAGTATCAATAGCAGATCCATTTAACAATCCGCCTGATTGATTTACCCCTGCCAGATAACCCGACAACCAAAACTTTTGCTCCGAGGATAAACTACCATACAGTTTCTTGGCCTGTTCAATCTGATCTGATGAAAATATTGTATTGAATGCTTGAAACATATTTTTTTAATTTTTGATATAGTGATGGCCTTTTAACCTATTGGATAATAAGCCAATTATTTTGTTGGGAATTAAGATTAAGCATTAAATTTTAGCGCATGCAAAGATAAATCCGGGATGTAGTATTTCTATATCATATGCACATTAACTATAAACCTCTGTGTTTTTTTAACCTAACTGACTATTTATCTTTCATTTAAACACTTCCATTAACAAACACAAAATATAATCTAATCTTTTACAGCCCTTTCTAAATGTTTGTAATAATCTATCACCCTAATTAAACAGTTGTTTTTTGAAGGAAATGGTTTATTAGTATTTGATATATTAACACTGAAAAAATAATTTTTCAGTGTTAATTATCATTATAATAGACTTTAAGAATTAAATCTCATAACTACTCAAATAACGCTCTCCTGTATCAGGTAAAACAACTACAATTCTTTTTCCTTTATATTCAGGTCTTTTCGAAACTTCCAGTGCTGCCCAAAGTGCTGCTCCAGATGAATATCCACATAACAGTCCTTCAACAACAGCAGCTTTATGACTTGTTTGAACAGCATCTTCATTTGATACTTTCACAACATCATCAATAATATCAGTATGAAGGTTCGAAGGTATAAAACCTGCGCCAATACCCTGGATTTTATGTGGCCCGGGTTGTCCTCCGGAAATTACCGGAGAATCAGCTGGCTCAACAGCAATAACTTTTAAATTCGGATTCTTCTTTTTTAATTCCTCTCCAACTCCGGTAATAGTACCACCAGTACCAACACCAGCAACAAATACATCTATATTACCATCGGTGTCATTCCAGATTTCAACTGCAGTTGTACGTTTATGTATAGATGGATTAGCAGGATTATCAAATTGCTGTGGAATAAATGCTTTCTCATGTTCATCTGCAATCTCCTGTGCTTTTGCAATAGCACCTTTCATCCCCTGAGAAGCCGGAGTTAATACTAATTCAGCACCGAACTTTTTAAGTAATTTTCTACGTTCAATACTCATACTCTCAGGCATAGTTAAAATTAAACGATACCCTTTAACCGCAGATACAAATGCTAAACCTACACCTGTATTACCACTAGTTGGTTCTACAATAATAGTATCTTTATCAAGTTTGCCACTTTTTTCAGCATCTTCGATCATTGCCAAAGCAATACGATCTTTCACTGAACTTGCAGGGTTAAAAAACTCAAGCTTAGCAACAACTTGTGCTCCACCTCCGTTTAAATTGTTAATTTGTACTAAAGGAGTATTTCCTATTAACTCTGTAACATTTTTTGCTATTCCACTCATGATTACGTCTATTAATTTGATTTAAAAATTTCTATTTGTCTGATACAAACATAGAGCATGTATTTTTATTCTACAACAACAAAAGCCCTCTATTTCATACCTTACTAATATGATATATTACACTTCTCAATTAAATACTTTCACTAACATACTGTAGTACAGCATTTTTACAGGAATGAAATAATCATTTACTTTCTTTTATATCATACCTTATATATAGGCTTTTAAAATACTATACTTATCTAATATAATCGAAAAAATTAATATCTGTAACATAAAATGTTGCCGTACGTATCACACCTTCATAGATATACACATATACAATGGGAGACTTTACTAACTTATTTATCACCTTCATTGCCGCTGTACTAACCGGAACAATCGTATTAAGAATATTATTCAGAAAAAGTATATTCTTACAAATTGGAATTATCTGGATCTCTAATATCTTTTTCACTGTCATAAACAGCAAAATACATTATAAATACCCGGAAGCTTATCCTTTCATTTTCGCACTGACATCCGGGTTATCGGTAACGGCGATATCGTTATTCGGAGTTTCCAGATGGGTAAGAAAACCATTAAATAATCTTGTTCAGGAAATTAAAAACCTCTCAAAAGGTGATTTAAACACAACACAAAAAATCGCTTTTAAAAGAAAATACAAAGGTGAACTCAATGATTTAAAGGAAAGCATTCTGGAATTGTCTGATATATTCAAAAGGTCACTTACTGAAATCAGTTCTTCTGCCGACCATGTTAACCATATGGGAATTGAAGCCAATAAAATGGCACAAACACTATCCGAAGATTCCAACAATCAAGCTAGTTCTCTTGAAGAAATTTCAGCTTCTATTGAACAAATGAATGCCAACATTAGCTCTGCAAACCATAATGCATCAAAAACCTATAAATCCACAGAAGTAACCAATAAAAACATATTGGAAAGTGCAAAAAGTGCAAAGGAATTATACAATGCGATTGAAGCCATAACTCTTAAAATAAAGGTTATAGACGAAATTGCTTTACAAACAAACCTATTAGCACTTAATGCCGGAATTGAAGCCAAACAAGCCGGTCAGGCAGGAAAAGGATTTACGGTAGTAGCTGCCGAAGTAAAAAAATTAGCTGACATGAGCAAAAACGCAGCTGATGAAATAAAACTCATTGCACAAAACAACCTGACATTATCAGAACAAGTGAGTGACAAAATGAATGAAACTATTCCTAAAATGCAGGAAACGATGGATTTAATGGAAGAAATTACAACTGCCAGTAATGAATTAAAATCAGGTTCCGATCAAGTTACTTCAGCAATAAACAACATTAACACAAACACTCAAAGCAATTCAAAAATATCTGAAACAATGAATGACAATTCTGCAAAAATGAACAAGGAATCTGAAAAACTTATTAAGAGCATAGAGTATTTCAAATTCTGAAATCAAAATACTTCCTCAGTCAATCAAACCATATTTTAATCAAAAAAAATAGCAACCCAATTAACTATTAACTCCTCAACGAAAAACATTTACAGATATACCTAAAACACAATACTAATATATATTAGCAAATCACACGCACACTCAATTTATCTAGGGGCATCCGGCATTAAATATAATACATTAAGCTTTCGTTTAAGTTCTTATATTCTTTTTGTATATCAGCAATGGATTTAGATTTTAACACAGTCCGAACCTCTACCTTTAACTGATTTACCACTATTGATACAGCTTTCTGATTATTAGTCGTCTCTTCTCCCATCTCCAGCTCACGTTTATAAGACTCCTCCAGACACTCAAGAATCATATGTAAATTAATCTCTTCAGGCGAAAATTTTAACCGATATCCACCACCTGCTCCTTTTTTAACCTCAAGAAAACCACTTTTTTTAAGGGTCACTGCTATAGCCTCCAGAAATTTCATAGGTATCTTATGACGTAACGAAATCTGATAAATCCCCATAAATCTCCCCTCGCTTAATTCAGCCAAAGCCAGTAAAAACCTTAATCCATATTCTGTTTTTTTCGATACTTTCATAATATATACATTTATAACATACTCTAATTGTATGTTTAAAACGCAAATATATATCATTTGTTCAAATAGCTCTCTATTATTCAAACAAACACCAAACTAATAGTATACTATTTAAGTATGCTTTAACCGAAACAAGCCACTAACCTGTTTAACATTCATACAAATACAATGCAACAAAATATACAGATTCTAGAAATACAATACTAAAATGCCTCCCCAAGAGTAAAGAAAACACCGCTATCTCCCCTATTAGTCATACCGTAATCGATTCTGAAATTTAATTTCTCATTATCTAAAACCCGGATTCTCAGACCCAAACCTCCCATTAAATGAACATTTTCAATAACTGAAGAATCCCATTGACCGAAAACATTTCCAACCCCGGTAAACAATTCATATCCAAAACGCCAAATCAACATAGACCGATAGGCAGCCTGAAAATAAACACTGTTTTTATCAATATACTTATAAGGTCTTGATACCCCCCTAAATCGCCTCTTTCCACCAATACCAGCCATACGGTAAAAAGGAACATCTCCTGAAACAACATTACAATAACCTTGAAATCCGAGCACTCGTTCTTTGTTACCCAATGATATAAAAGTTCTTCCATCTATAGCTAATGAAGAAAATCCATAATCTCCCGGACCATCCATATAAGAAATCCAATACCCCTCAATAAAACTTCCTGATTCCGGATAAACAACATTATTACGATTATCAAAAGTAAATGTAGGCCCAAATCCTGCAATGGTACTTTTTCCATAACCATTAACAGACTGATTAAATACATCACCCTCAGTATTTATCACATTGTACAAACCCATATCATACCCTAGACCTAAGAACCACTTTTCCCCGATTATCTTAGCCAGCTTACCACTAAACTCCCATTTTTTCTGTTCTATATCTGAGTAAGTTTCCTTATCTGAATTATTCCCTGAATAGAAATAACGATCCGGCATATACTGTAATATGGATTTATTTTGAAAGAACCAATTACTTTTTGTATAAAAAAGTGAAGAGAGGACAAACTCATACATACCAGAAGTGGAAACTTCAAAGGAAGGCGATACGCTTGAGGGACGAAAATAAACATTCCCTTCTTCTTTTCCTCCAAGATAAAAACGCCATGACGGAGTTAACCCTATACTAGCACCAGTTCTTTCTTCATAACCCAATGTGGGTATTAATAAAAAGGTATATTTTTCTTTCTCAAAGGTTATTAAATCAAGCCCCCATTCAGTTACATCCTCCACCCAATTAAATACACCCGGCTTGTGCTCCGGGATAGAATCAACCTGAGCAAAGACAGCAGAACTCATCACATTTAAAACCAGCAACAGCACCCATATATAACGCATGCTATTAAATCTCCAGGGCTTGTGAAAAATCATCAATTAAATCCTCTACATCCTCAATACCAACTGATAAACGCAACATGGTATCACGAATTCCCATTTCAATTTTTTCCTCATCCGAAAATTCTGAATAAATAGTGGACCAAGGGTGAATTATTAAAGACTTGTTATCATTCAGATTTGTGGCTCTACGTACAATTTTTAATTGGTTCATAAATTTAAAACAATCGTCCTTTGATGCTAAATCAATCGTCATCACAGCCCCTGGTTTTCCGGAAAATTGCTTTTCACTTAATTCATACCCCTCATTCCCTTTTAAACCCGGATAACTCACAGACTGAACCTTCTGATGCATCTTAAAAAATGCGCCTAATTTCAAACAATTATCAACACATCTATCTACCCTAAGTGCCAAAACATCCAAACCTAAGTTTAAAAAATGAGCTGTATGAGCGATCATACAACCACCTAAATGTCTGAATATTTCTTTTCTTATTCTTGCAACAAAAGCATTTTGACCAAACTTTCCGGACCAATTATTTAATGCTGGAATTTTCGACCAGTCAAACAATCCATTATCAATGATAATACCTCCAACAGCAGCAGCCCCACCTGACATAAATTTAGTAGCCGACATCACTTCTATATCCACATCAAAATCTGATGAGTTAAATACATATGGAGGTGTTAAGGTTGAATCAACCATAACCAAAGCATTGTTCTTATGTGCTATTTGTGCTATTTTTCTGACATCAACTATCTCCAATTGAGGGTTGGTAATCGTTTCAAAGAAAAGCACTCGGGTTTTATCATCAATACTACCTTCAACCTCCTCAACATTACTCATATCAACAAACCGGACTTCAATACCCCATTCCTGTATCGTATTCTTTAATAACGCATAGGTATGCCCGAATAAATGATTTGAAGAAACAAGATTCCCACCTTTTTCGACTAAAGCCAATAAAGCGTTGGATATTGCCGCCATACCGGATGATAAAGCTATAACACCATGAGATTCGGTAACGGACTTCAACTTGAGCTCCAAATGCTCAACCGTTGGATTGGAAGTTCGACTATAAGCATGAGCCACTTTTTGCCCCTTAAATGAAGCTTCAATATCTTCTGCAGAATCAAACTCATACGCAACACCATCATAAACAGGCATATGCAATGCATTATAAGCATCTTTTTGCGGAAGTGAAGAGTGAATAGATTTGGTTGAATAACCCTTTTTGTCTTTCATTTTACGATCGTTATTTTGAGGAGGTAAAAAAATAACAAAATGCCCAATTGCACAAATGATATGATAAAAAAAGCATATGATAGCTTTCGATTGTCACTAAAATAGCATACTAAAACAATATAATAACCTTCTATGTTGTAATCCAAATTTACTAGATGGTTTTTTATTCATTTTCAACAACTTATGTTTTTACGCCCCTTTTCATCGGGCAATACGGAGCTAGAAGGTATTCTTTCCTTGGCAAAGTAATAATGGGTTCGATACCCATTATTACTTTAAAAAGAATCCTTTGCGTCGGTATAAAACTATCGCCATCGG
>JBNKRV010000036.1:0-1557 GCA_050296935.1 Marinilabiliaceae bacterium
GCTATGAATGTCACTTATAAATACCGATTTTCTGCGTCATATTTGCTTACCATAGCCCGCTATGCTTTCGCAAACATTCCTTGAAACTCAATATTTATAAGCGATTTGAGCCATTAATTTTATATCGAACTCAGGTTTATACATTTGATTAAATGAATATTAACACCACACACTCACTAACCAAACATAAATTCAAATACGATTTGATACATTTTGTGAATCACATATTTGGCACAATCATTATCTTTAGGCCTATTTAATAACTACATTTTCACCAATGCCAGACAAAATTTTATTTAAAACAGGTGATTTATGCATCACTCCAAAGGTAAAATGCATTAAGCTAATTGGAATTTCAGCATTATTTTTAGCGCTTAGCATTAACTATCTAACAGCTCAAAAAAAAGAACCTGAATACGGTTTTAAATTTAAAAACGGACAATATTTCCTACTCAACCAAAAAGGACGTAAAAATAAAAAGGTTGAACCTTTTACTTTTGCAGAACCCTTTTCCGAAGGAATAGCTTTAGTTGAAAAAGATCTCAAATTTGGTTTTATAAACACTGATGGAGATATGGTAATCAATTATAAATTTTATAATGCAGGTTCTTTCTCCAGTGGATTGGCCTATGCCCAACAAGGTAGTAATTATGGTTTTATAAACCAGCAAGGTGATTTTGTAATTCCTCCTCAATTTGAAATGGTTACAGATTTTGAAGGTGAATACGCAATAGTTTTAAAATCAAACCCTGATACCACGATGTATGGATCTCTTAAATATATTTACGGATATATAAATAAACAGGGTGAATTAATGGCAGACAGGTATTTTAGCTCTATATCATATAATGAGAAGAAAAACATATTTAAAGCCTCAATTAAAGGTTCTAAATTTTATATATCAACGAAGGGAGAAATAATCCGGGAAGAAAAGAAAAAACCTAGTACTACACCTGAATTTCTCATCATAGAGAATATGCCTGAATATCCGGGAGGTACTAAGGGACTGAAAAATTACATTAAAACTCATGTAAGATATCCTTTATCAGCTCAACAAAGAGGCATTATTGGCAAAATACATGTCAATTTCGTTGTGAATTCGCAAGGAAATGTCTGTCATGTTTATCCGTTTTGTAAAGAGTCCGCCATTTTATTGCACGAAGCTGTTAGAGTAGTAAAAGGATTATCACAATGGAATCCGGGCAAGCAAGACGGGAAAGCTGTTTCTGTAAATTATACAATTCCCATCAATTTTATGTTGAATTAAGAAATTCTGTTAAGGTTCAGGTTAAGAATTCATGATTATAAAAATCAGATTATATATTCTGATTACATTATTAACCTGAGTTCGATTAAAATTTTTAGCATTCAGATTGACATAAAAGGCTGACATACAAGGCATATCTTACAGGGCCAGCTCGATAAATTTAACGAAGTAGATCAGTTTTTTATGCAAAGCATGAGAGTTTCCGCTTATAATTATTGCGATAAGTGAATGTAGAAGCAAAGTTTACTTTGATTATGCTGAACGCAGCAATAATCAGGAACTAAACAGCG
>JBNKRV010000037.1:0-2788 GCA_050296935.1 Marinilabiliaceae bacterium
ACATTGTGTTTTCTTGTGCGAAATTGCAAGGGGACAAGAATTACTGGGGTAAAGATGCAGATGAAAACGAAAGGAACAAGTATCTAGCAAACTTACTTGAAGCAAGAGATTACACAATTAAAGACCAGACTCAATGGAGTAAATCATCAGCAGGTAAAAAGAGTGGAGAGATTGATATTTTTATTATCGAAAAAGATGGTACACCAAAATCTATAATAGAGGCTTTAATCCTAGATTCTCTTAAATCTGATTATTTGATAGAACATCTTGACAAACTTTTCAATTATGATACTACTGGCTTAGAATGCAACTTTATTTTGACTTATTCTGTGGCTAAAAATTATGCAAACCTTTGGGATAAATACAAAGATTTTATTTCAAAACATGAATACATGTATGCCTTTATAGACTTTCATGAAATTGAAGACTTTAATTTTACGGATATTAAAATTGGATTTGCGAACCATAGTCGAAATGGCAAGGTTATAAGACTTTATCATATTATTGTAAATTTGATAGAAAGTGACTTGTCCTGATATAGGTTTACACAAATAGTGTAAATTAACACCGCACAAAAGTCATGGACAAGAAAAAAGAAAACATCAGTAAAGAGGCCATCGTAGCCGAGTATCTGACCGGGTCGATAAGTTACCGTGGATTAGAAGCTAAATACGGAGTTCCAAGCAGGAGTATCTGCGATTGGGTGCTTGAATATCAGGGCAGAAAGCCAAGTTGGAAAGAAAAAAAACGACAAAAATTGGAAAAAGAAGGTAAAAGTCCCGAACCTGAGTTGCCAAAGGATGTAAAGCTTTTGCAAGATGCTTTGCGTAAAAGTCAATTAAAAAGCGAACTGCTTGAAGAAATGCTAAAACTTTCTGAAGAGCATACGGGAATCGACCTGCGAAAAAAGTTTGGTGCCAAGCGAGAATGAACGTAAGTCAAAGAGAAAGCCGCAGTATTACTGCTCTTTGTTCGTTGCTTGGCTACACCAGACAGGCTTATTACCAACACAAAAAGCAATTGGAAAAGGAATCGTTGCAGCATGATTTGTTGGTTGATCAAGTGTTAAATATCAGAAAAAAACAAAAGCGAATTGGTGGTAGAAAATTGTTATTTTTGTTAGAACCATTTATGCAGGAACACCACATTTCAATAGGGCGTGATGCTTTCTTCAATTTGCTTTCAGAACGTTGCTTATTGGTTCGAAAAAGAAAACGGAACAAACCAATAACGACATTTTCAGACCATTGGATGCGTAAATATCCCAACCTGATTGAAGGGTTTTATCCAACTGCACCAAACCAGCTTTGGGTAATCGATATTACTTATATTGTTGTTGGTGATGGATTTGCGTATTTGAGCCTCATAACCGAGGCGTATAGCCGTAAGATAGTCGGATTCTATTTGTCTGTTGATTTATCGGCAGAAGGCTGCATAAGAGCGTTGAATATGGCTTTAAGGAACAATAAAGATGATTTAGGCAGACTTATTCATCATTCCGACCGAGGCTCTCAATACTGTTGTTCTGATTATGTTGGCATATTAAACGATAATTTTATCCGTATAAGTATGACTCAAAATGGTGACCCAAGGGAAAATGCAATTGCAGAAAGGGTTAACGGGATATTAAAAGATGAATTGTTAGAAAAATCTTATGCAAATTATGGACAAGCAGTTAAAGGCATATCCGTAGCAATTAGCATTTATAATCATCAACGTCCTCATGGAAGTATTGATTATTTGATGCCAATAGAAGCCCATTTTAGGTCAGGAGAGTTAAAAAGGAGGTGGAAGAACTATTATTCCAGAAAGGCAGAAAAAGCCCTGGAGGAAGTTTTTTAGCGGCTTTAAACCCCTCTTTGCTCCGTTCCGCTACGCTCCACTCCACAAAGAGGGGTTTAAATACTGTAAACAGTATTTAGGATTAAAATTAAAGTGTAAATTTGAAATAGGATTGTGAATTAAAAAGTGTAAACTAATTTTAGGACGAGTCAGTAAAATGGCCAGTGAGCTAATAACCCACTGGTGCACCTCTCACACCACCGTACATACAATGTCGTTAAGTTAAGAGCTATTTATATTTGAGTGTATTACGTTGATTGTATGCACTGGTTTTCGGGCTGAAAGACCGAGTTATGTTAGCCCTGGGCAACGTTCGGGGTATCATGCGAAATACCATTTTGTCGCCCCAAAAGGGCAGATTATCATTAAATTGTCCTTTCAGGACGCACCTGTATAATGCATTTATACCCAAGGTGATGACTTGGGCTGAAATAAGTTGCCCTGCCAGGGCGGCGGGGACTAAGCTGATGATAAACTTGTGGTTACAGCTTAACTTAACGACATTGACCGTACGTACGGGTCTCGTATACGGCGGTTCATCTGGTATACTACAGCAGCTCTTTTCACCTACTGTAGCTTTTCAATACTTTAAGAAAGGGCTGGCAAACTCGAAGTTTGTACCTCCCAGTCAAATTTCTATCCCCCAAATGTTCAGCCCTTCGCTTATCAGTGAGACCTCCGGTTTCAGCGTGGTGTTCGTAAAACCGGCTCGTATTCCAAAGCTACTATGGCGTCTGCTGACTGCTCTGCTCTATCAGCACGTGATTACAGAGCTCTCCCCCGGTAAGAGCTTTATCCTTCTTCCAATGCCTGCCTGATCTACTATTCTGGTTCTGCATCCAGTTGGATGTTTCGGACGTTACAATGATGTGCTTGCTTATCCAACCTCATAGCCTCATATCAGGTTTACAAATTGAATTTAGTTTTTCAATTGCATTTGTGATTT
>JBNKRV010000038.1:0-3303 GCA_050296935.1 Marinilabiliaceae bacterium
GTTTAGTTCCTGATTATTGCTGCGTTCAGCATAATCAAAGTAAACTTTGCTTCTACATTCACTTATCGCAATAATTATAAGCGAAAACTCTCATGCTTTGCATAAAAAACTGATCTACTTCGTTAAATTTATCGAGCTAGCGAGCTAGCCCTGCAAAATTTGCCTTGTATATCAGCCTTTTATGTCAATCTGAATGCTAAAAATTTTAATCGAACTCAGGTTAAAAGCTTAATCTGGAGGCTTATGGTATTTGGTAAGGGCGATTGAGAAACGAAACCGTTTATATACCTTTGACAGAAGTCATGAGCGACATACCTTCGCTTTCCAAAAAATCTATAATTGATTATCCGTGACTTGTAGGTAATAAATCGATAAATCAATCGTTTTTTGACCGAAAAAAACCGGATTTTCACTAAAAAATCTCAAGATAGGTTAATGATTATTGCTTCACCAGACGTAGCTCAAGCAAGCTTGGCTTTGCTCTCGTTTATCGTAATAATTTGTGTCCTGTCCTGTCCTGTATAAACTTAATAGCTCTAAAATTATTTAACGCCAACCTCATAGTGAAATTGGTATAATATTTTTCTGCTAAGGAAATAAATATAAGTTGTTGGCAGCTTCTATTTATTGATTCTATTTTGCAGCATTTATTTTAGTAAAGCACGAAATAAAAAAAGAGTCTGATATAATTATCAAACTCTTTTAAGTATCTTAAAATATAAGAATCAGTTATTTTTCTTTACATATTGGGTCAGTATTACAATATGTTGTCCGTTTACTCTACCTTCAATATGTTCTGGGTTATCATGTACCAAAGAAATGTTTCTAACTGCAGTACCTCTTTTAGCTGTAAACCCACCTCCTTTTACGTTCAGATCTTTAATTAAAACAACAGTATCACCGGGTTGTAAAACTACACCATTACTATCAATATGTTTAATGACATCATCGCCTTCCTCACCATCTCCTGCTGCTTTAGCCCATGATAAAGCAGCCTCTTCTAAATACATCATATCAATTAAATCCTGAGGCCATCCCTCATTCTTTAATCTGTTTAACATTCGCCAGGCCATTACCTGTACTGCAGGAACAGTACTCCACATACTATCATTTAAGCAGCGCCAATGATTAACATCCACTTTTTCAGGATCCTCTATCTGTGTTTTACAATTTTGACAAATATATACACATTCATCAGCTCCGTTTGATGGTGAAGATGGAATCTCGTAAACTGATAATTCATCAGTAGCCCCACATAATTCACAAACAGAGTTACTACGCTTTATTAAATCTTTTTCTACGCTCATTTATATTGATTTAATCCTACCCAATGAAAAAATCTGATAAAACACCAATTCTATCGATTTTAAAGCAGGTATGAAATTTTGCCGCAAAGTTATATGAATCTTTTAAATTATGTCCAAAATCTGATTATTTTTCCGGAATTGAATAATTTTCTTTTGCATAGTTCAATGCGTTATAGGCATTAACAATACCTCCATTAGCACATATTTCAGAGAATTTTACTTTTTCTCTTTTGGGCAGATTATCATTCGGTTTAAGAACCTTTTTAGGTTTAGAAACCGGATATATACTATGGGTTAAAATATCGATTAACTGTTCGGCTCTTAAATGAGGATAATACGTTAAAACTAATGCCGCAACCCCACTTACAACTGGTGATGAAAAACTTGTACCACTACCCTTTTTGTAAGTATTCATGGTATCTAAAGATACAATATCAACTCCAGGAGCAAACAAATCCACACTTTCTTTACCATAGTTTGAAAATACTGCAGCTATTTCTTTATTTCTTGCCTTGGCTGAAGCTCCAATTGTTATCCAGTTTTTTGCAAAACCACCATCCAGATAATGGCAATTAGGGTAAACTCTTTTAGAATCATTATCAGAACCATCATTCCCCGCACTATGTACAAGCAGCACTCCTTTTTCTTCAGCGTATTTTACTGCATCATCAACAAATCTTTTTTCCGGAGATAAGGTTTTACCAAAACTCATATTAATAATATCAGCTCCGTTATCAACTGCATAACGTATAGCTAGAGCTACATCTTTATCTCTCTCATCTCCATCCGGAACAACTCTTAAGGCCATTATTTTAACATTTGTGGCAACACCATTAATTCCAATATCATTATTTCTGTTTGCAGCAATAATACCAGCAACAAAGGTTCCATGAAATGAAGTTGGTCCATTAACGATGTTGTTACCATAATGAGTATCTGTAATATCTGTTGGATCATCTCCAACCATTTCTCTGGGTGAAAATTCTTTATTTAAATAGTAATCAACCTGTTCATGACAATGAGTAAGGTAATCTTCCAGTTCTTCCAGAGAAATACCTCTTTTATACATTTTCTTCAGATATTTAACGGCTCGTTGAATTTCGGTATTTCCGGAAGGAAGATTTTTTAAATCTTTTCGGTTTTTCACTTCAATGTCAGTAATTTTTTGGATATGATCCTGCGCTCCTTTAATATTATTTTCCAATTTTTCCAGATTTTTAATTCCGGTTGTATATTTTTTATATTCATTATTGTATAAATCAAGAGCTTCCTTATAGAACTCACTCTCTTCATTTTGAGATTTTACAATACGTGTAATTTCCATATTCTCAAAAGAGATATTATCTCCATTTGAGTTTCCTAAATAATTCCAACCATTTATATCATCGATGTACCCATTATTATCATCATCAATTCCATTATTGGCAATTTCGTCTTCATTAAACCAGATTTTACCTTCAAGATCTTCATGATTAATATCAACTCCCCCATCAATAACGGCAACAATTACAGTTTTTTCAGGAGTTAAATCCTTTAATAATAATTCATAAGCTTTGTCAACACTGGCACCGGTTATTTTATCATTTTTATAATCTTTATTGTACCAATCTACATACTCTTTTTCGAATGCTTCTACTGAATTGCTTTGTGAAAATAACTGACCAAATGTCAGATTCAACATTAAGAATAATAACATATACTTCATATGTACAGGTTTATGGTTTTAAAATAATGAATTAAAAACTAATGATCTTTTTTGAAGTGAATTCCTGTTTTATTACATACAAATCCATTTATGAAATAATGAATGGAGTTCCTGTCTTTAAGATTATTATAATAACCTGAGTTCGATTAAAATTAGCGAGCTCAAATTTCAGTAAATGATTGATTTACAATATAAATTTTTGAGACATAGCGAGCTATGGTGATAAAATTTAGAGCCGTAAATCGATTATTTAATGAAAAGCTATGAATTTCGCTTATAAATACCGATTTT
>JBNKRV010000039.1:0-19863 GCA_050296935.1 Marinilabiliaceae bacterium
TTATAGGCGGAAACTCTCATGCTTTGCATAAAAAACTGATCTACTTCGTTAAATTTATCGAGCTAGCCCTGCAAAATTTGCCTTGTATATCAGCCTTTTATGTCAATCTGAATGCTAAAAATTTTAATCGAACTCAGGTTATAAATGCGCTGGTATAATTATTGACATGTCCAGATTACTTAATTTTCCATTCTAAAATTCCACATGAAAATCCTTCCTGAAGCTTTGCATTTAACCTCACTGCCTTTGTTTTTACGGGATCAAACTGAATCGTGTTATACTGATCCGGTTTTCTTTCATAAGCATCATGATTTTTCACTTCAACCCATTCGCCTTTATTGTTCTGATAACTTAATGAATAAGACTCCGGAACACGATAATTCACATCGTAATGATCCATATTTAACCAATATACAGAAGAAGCAGAAATTAAAACCGGCTGACCAAACTGGTATTCAACCCATTCTTCAGAACCTTCTTTCTGCCACCAATAAAAGTATGATTTATCGGTATCAGATGAGCTCGACGGATCAAATCCATCATTTAACCCAAGAGTCCAGTCTATTGATGATAATGCCTCTGCTTTTTCTGCCAGATTACCTGAAGGCTTTATGGTAGCAGTCTCCTTTTTATATGGGATCCATACTTTCATGCTGGAAGTACCTCTGTTATTCCATGTATAATATGGAATGGCTTTAAGTTCAACAGGTGTAATCTTATTTGAAGGAGCTAACTTCTGACCTGTCATCGAAATGGTAACCACACCTCCCAGCAGGTCTTCTTCAAAACCAGCTTTCGGTTGTACATCTTCCGATACATATTTATCAAATACCCACTCGTTACTATTGTCTTTATCCTCAAAACAGTAAACAACAGGACCTCTCTGAAAAGCCAATTTACCCTGATCGTTTATGACTTTGTCATGAGCTACTACTTTTCGAATATCCATCGGGAAACTGATTTTGATATGATCTCCACTTTTCCAATGCCCCTTTAGCACTGCATACCCATCTTGTTCTGTAACGCTTGTTTCAACATCATTTATCTTAATAACATAGGTTGAATCCAGCTTATTTTTAAAGTGATACAAATCAGAAGGAAGCACTTTATTTTTCACCCATCCCGGTATGCGAATATGAATATCATAGGGTGTGTTAATATCATTTTGAATGGTTAACTGCACTTTACCATCCCATGGATATAATGTACTTTGCGTGATCAGTAGGGTATCTTTACCCATAGCTATTGAGGCATTTCCTCCTGCAAATAAGTTGACATACAAGGACTCATTTCCGGTGGCATAAACATATCCGGGTATCGAAGCCATAAACCTTGTTATATTACCAGGGCAGCAAGCACAACCGAACCAGGGAGCTCTATCATGATTATGAACCGATTCCAGTGGATTGTCATAAAAGAATTTGTCGCCACTTAATGAAACGCCTGAAATTAATCCATTGTATAAAGTGCGCTCTAAAACATCATAATACTTTGAATTACCATCATGAAGAAATAGTCGGTGGTTCCAATAAACATTGGCAATAGATGCACAGGTTTCACAATAGGAAGTCATATTATTCAGCTCATAACCGGGGCCAAAGCCTTCACCCTGAGCACGGGAACCAATGCCCCCTGTGATATACAGCTTTTTAGAAACCACATTTTGCCATACGCGCTGACTGGCTTTCATTAACGCAGCATCATGCATGATTGAAGCTACATCAGTTACTCCGGAATACAAATACCCCAAACGCACCGCATGCCCAACAGCTTCCTCCTGTTCGAGTACAGGCATATGATCCTGACTATATTTACTTAATGGATGGCCATCTGTACCTTTCCCTGTTTCATCAATAAAATAACGAGACAAATTTAAGTATTTCTCATCACCGGTAACCCGATAAAGCTTTACCAATGCCATTTCTATTATCGGATGCCCCGATGGCACATGCTTCTGATCTTCTGCAGGTCCGAAAACCTCATTTACCAAATCAGCATTTTTAATGGCCACATCCAGCAAGCTTCTCTTACCAGTAGCCAAATAATGTGCGACAGCTGCCTCATACAGATGTCCACAGTTGTATAGCTCATGACTATTCAAACGATCCCAACGCCCTTTTCCATACCAACCACTTAAGCGATCACATTTATTAGTTATGCAGGTATATAAGTATCCATCCTCCTCCTGTGCCGCAGCAATCAGAACAATCAGGCTATCCAGATACTCATCCAGCTGTTTATCCGGTTTAACCGCTAATGCGTACGAAGCACCTTCCAGTATTTTATACACATCCGTATCATCAAAAGGGAAATCACCCTGATGCTCTTTATCAATAATATCTCCTGCTGCGGCAAAATTATCCATTCGACCGGTTTCTTCCGATTTTTTAAAAGCAGATGGAATAGAAACGGTTCGGTTTATTTCAATTTTAGGAGCCCAAAAAGCATCGTTCAGGTGAACAGCAGTAAAGGGTACTTGTTTCAACGGTTCTGTTTCTGTCTTGCGTTGTTTGCATCCTATAAAAAGAAACATAGAAACCAATATAGATAGTGTCAGCAAGAAAACTCCATTTTTTTCGTTACTCTTGCTCTCAAAATGATCATTTACGGCAGTAAACTCACATTTTTCGAGCTTCGAAAGCCTCAAAAATGAAGCTTTCTTATCTGCCACTTGAGTTTTCGTGCAAGTACTAGATAAGAATATTTTATTTGTCATAAGTGCATTATTTTTCAGATTCTCGAATTCTAATTTCAATTACCTGTATATTTTAATTCATTGATTCACTAAAGTTATTTCAAGTTCACCTTCTTTAAGTGGGATTTTATAATATCCCTTTTCATCCTTTTTATATCCTTTCAGATGATAACCAGACGTATTGGCATTATTTAAGACTTCCATATTCAAATAAGCCACTGGAGTATACCTATTTGCAGGATTCAAGACGATTCTGATTTCATGTGTTTTGATATTATACTTGATCGTTTTAAAGGTACCTGCATCCAAACTTAACCAGAGTTGAGCCTCACCAACAAATACTTTTGATTTGGCAGCAGTAGTAACATCCATGCTGACCCACTTTTTCTCCATGGAAGTATTTCCACCAAAGGCAAGCCAACCAAATTCATCATGTTTGATAAGATAAGATGAAGAATTTACAGCATAACCATAAAAACCAGATCCGTAATCCCCTGAAATTCCATCATTTTTTAAGGTAGACGGGAACGAATGAAAAGCACAAGGAGCAAATCCATCCTGAGTAATATTAGCAATGGCACCCATCAATCCGCCATAACCAACCTTTAGCAAATGAAAATCATCAGGGTTATTGCGGTATTCATATAAAACAGGGATGGCATTAAGTGCCGATCCATAATGATGAATTTGTCGTTCTACCCGGGATAGCTTTCCTCCAAATAAAAAATCCCAATATCTACGGGCATTTCCATTATAAGCCCAATGCGGAACAGTAGGCATATAGGCTAATATGGCATTTAAGGTAATCATGGCTTTATCTGAGAAACCAAAATATTGCGACCACATATAAACCTCTTCCTGTCCGGTTGAATCCCAGGGCATTTCGCTACCAAAAGGGTAATTTAATGAAGCCCAATGCTCCGTTCTCTTTTTCATTTCTGACTCCAGATTCTGAGCCATTTCAACAAACCCTTCTCTTTTTAAATCATTGAGTATAAAAAGAAAAACACTCCCCTCCATTTGACCAAACTGTGCATAATACGGTGCTTGTTTTACCATAGCCATAGCCGTATGGTATGCGTTAGTAAGATACCATTGCCAATCTTCCTGATTGACCAGGTTATGATAATAACGGGCTAACCTGTACATTACCCAATGAGCTGCAGCCACATGAGGATAATTATATGATCGCTCTACGGATTCAGAAGCTTCTTTAGACCAGGCTGCCCATGTTTTATAATTGATTGAATCATTATAAGTACCTTTGGGCAATGAATCCGGTTCGTAATAAAACATGCTTTTACGAACACCAAATTTATGCTCTCCTTCTTTATATTGAATTCCTCCCCACAATGTTTGATGAACAAACGCTTCCAACATTTTAACTTCATCAGGATCTGGAGAAACAAGTTGTTTCATCATGGCATTCAGCCAGGCTCCGGCACCGCCCTCATCACTCAGTCCGGCAATCCACACTCTGCGATCCTGTGTCACCTGAGTATTTGCTTCATCATCAAACGTAATTGGAGCAGGAGAACGTTGAAAAATATCTGTAGAATCACTATACCACTGTTTGGTGGTTAAAAAATGTCCGTTATCGGCAATTACTTCAGCTTCCGGTTTAATTACTTTATAATTAATGGTTTGCTCAGAACCATCGGCATAACTAATGCTTAAACGTGCTCTCCCCCACTTTTTGCCCGACACGTTGTATGCTTTCCAACCATGCTCAGTCGCAGACAAGTATTCTACATTTAAAAATCCTTCGGGTTCACATTTTATCTCTTTTACTTCTTTGGGATATTTCAAATACAGTTTACCTGTTACATCCATTGGTAACACATATCCAGGAATACCTTGTGCAACGGGGCGCTCATTTTTGATAAGAGTAGCTTCTATTTCTTTTACAGAAGGAGCCAGCACAAACTCAAGACCAAATTCATATATCTCACCAGGATTCAAAATTTTTAATGTAGGTTTATTCCATGGAACGGCATTTTTCCATTCGTTTTGTGCATAAGCTTTGCTGTGGATCATCCATTCATGAAAACCTTCAAATGCAATTCCCCGGCGGGTTGGGTCATCTAACAAGGGACGATAGGCTTCAAAGCCTGAATTTTTAAGTGGTAATACGAGAAGCGGATTTCCGTTTCCATGTAATCGGACCACCTGTAAATAACCTGCATCTTTTCCAATATAAGGATCAAAGAATACATTTTCGGCATGTGCCTGATCCAGTGATTTGCCTTCGATATTATTATTAAAGATTACTGGTATACCCAGGGCTCCGATTTCTATTTTATGATTACCGTGATTCGTTAGTGAAAATTTCAAGACCAGATGACCGCCCTTTTTAACCCATGAACGAACCAATTCCAAAGGAAAATCATCAGGCAATGTGGGATTTAAACTTGCTGATGCCAGTACATCCGGATGATCACTCTGTATATTTTGAATTTTCTTTCGTTCTTTAGCTGTTGAATAAGAGGCCCAATTGGGTTCGCCATCCACTCTTAATCTTAGGTTTACATCTCCCAGATGATAAAACCCATCTGCATTTCTACTTTCGATTCTATCACCTGGTGTAAAATCAAAATCATCTTCCTTTCTGTTTTTTAAACCATATACGGTTTGAGATGCGTTTACCAACTCCAGTTTAAAGGATCCTGTTTCATATGAAGAGATTCCCTCTTCAACACCTAATGTGGGTTTGGGTGAAAGGTCCGTAATGGTAGTTTGTGCTTCTGCATTACCGTAACTCATATACCCACACCCTGCTAAAAACAAAAGAAAAACTATTCGGTGTAATCTGTAAATTTGTTGAAACATTATTATAGTATTGTTGAAGGGTTTTAATTAATAATTCAGCTCATTCACTGCCTATCAGTTCATTATTTAGTGTCGTCTATAAAGTCCGGCTTCTGCGTTGCTGCTCAAAATTCATATACTCATATACCCTGGTACAGCGCGGTTTGAATTTTCACACGCTTTGTATTTAAACTTTTTACTCCAAACACCCTACTTTATGGACAGGCGGATTATTCAAAGGGTTAATAAAAAAGCACCTCCCAGGTGAGATAACTTCCATCGCAAATTCGCAATCATAGCAAAAATAGGAGATTATTACTTGGAAGATTTGAAGTTTTTCAACGAGAAGTAATCCAAATCCGTTTAATTGACATTAAATATAATCTCAGTTCGATTAAATCAAGCATTTAATCTCATGTATCAAATACCGAAATAGTAGAGGCCTGTTTTTCCATGAATGAGAAAGAATTACGGAAATACCTAGAGAAATGGCAAGGTAATAAAGGTGTATAATAACAGTTACCTGATAAAGTCTGTAAAAAGGCTCCATGTATAATTTGCAGGAGCCTTTTTTTGGATATTGTAGTACGATTAAGCGAAGGCATTCATCATTAAAAAATACAAACCTTCTTCTTTAACATTATTATTCCCTTGAGCTTTTAGCAAGGAAATAAGCATATTAAACATGTGCACGATGAACTCTCCTCATTGTTTTTTAAGTTAGTTAATCCGGCAATATGCAATAAAAGTAATCTCTTCAATCAAAAGATTACCATTCAATATTTTCTTCAATAAAGGTGATTAAAGTATCTGCCATTACTCGTTGTTCAGACACTTTCGGATGTCCTCCTGTATTTTTAAATGGGAAAAAGCAGGTATAAATATCCTCATCGCTGAGTTGATTAACGGCCGATTGTATATATCCGGGCCATTGCGATCCTTCCATAGTAGCATCCATACTACCAAGTGCACAGATAATTGATGCTTCAGGATACTTTTGGCGGATTGCAGAAACAAAATCTTTATATGCTGCAATGATAGTGGCTGAATCCGGTGCTTCTGATCCAAACCTGTGTTTAAATTCTGCAAAATCGGGTTTGTTTACAATCCACGAATCATTTTGAAACAAGTTGATCACAACCACATCTGGTTTGTAGTTAGAAAAATCCCAGGTAGATGTGGAATCTGTTGGGTCGGTTCTGTCATACATCTCGGGCATAATCATAGGAAACCAGCTCACCATAACACCAATCCCACTTTTTGCAATACACTGGTATTGAGCATCAAAATGTCGGGCGGTGATGGCTGCATAAGTTTCATAGTTATTTTGAAAATAACCAAACCAGCGGTCTTTTGTACTATTATAGTCCTCATTACCATAACCACAAGTAATAGAATTACCATAGAACTCTATTTTTCTTTTTTGAGGGGCTGGTGCCGGAAGAGTTCTGGTGCCTTTCAATAACCGAAATCCATAAAATAAAGTTTTACCCTTATCCCATTCTGTACGTTTAAATAACTGCAGATGGTGCTTACCTTCTGTTAATCCGCTAGCCAGCACATAGCTTTTTTTAATTGTATCCGTGTGTAGTTTCGAAACCACTTTATCATCAATAATGACATTGTAATAATTTGCGGTATCTAAATCCTGCAAAGTAGCTGCAATTCCTGTTCCTTCAAATTGTATGCTGACAGATGTACCCGGCCATGAAAATTCGGCAGCATCTTTCTTCATCAGGATACGCCCCTGATATTGCAAATCCGGACTATCATAACTGATAAAGGCTTTTTTTGACGAACAGGATCCTAGTAATAAGACCAGAATAAATATGGGAATCAATTTAATCATGTAAGTAATTTTTTATATTAATCATTTTTTAAAACTCATTAATAATTGATAATTAAACCTTGTTCAATTGGGTGCTATTATTCTCCAACGTACAACTTCCTGGCCATACTTTCTGTGTCTACTAAGCCAATAAAGTTCATCACGGCTTAAGATCTCTGCAAACTCTTTTCCCTTTGGCCAACCTCATAGCGAAATGAGTATTACTTCACTTTTTCACCTGAATCAACATTTCTGCAGATTGTAATCCTTCAGAAAGGGCTTTAATCTTAATTGTACCGCTATCATATGTAGATTGAATGATCACCTGAGCCAATCCATTGAATAATTTACGGCGTGGCTGGTCAGCACTGCAAACCATCTGTATAACACCCGGCTTTTTATTAGGCTTATCCCATTGATGTTTAGGCTTGAATGGTTCACCTACAATAAGAATCTCATTATTTCCCTTTTGTAAGAATTCAGGATTGATATCAAATCTTACAGATCCGTTTTGAGCTTCCACAGAATCATCCAATAACTGACCATTCAGATAAACACGCTGTACGGCTGCAACATGCTTAAAGAACCATTTCACGCTTTTGTAATTGGATGGTTCTTTATTTAAATCAAATGAGGTATGAAGTACTTTTGCATTCTGTAATTCTGCTATGTCCTTCTGTTCCTTTTTTAACAAGCCTGACAAAAGGTTTTTGGCACTATCGCTTGTAAGTACTAATATCTCAACCTCATCCAATACCGCTTGACTATAATCATCTACAAAAACCTCCTTCTCCAGTGATGTTGGATTTCCATTTCCTAATCCAATGATTTTTCCGGGGCCATTTATCTCAAAGCGAATTGTAT
Organism: Marinilabiliaceae bacterium; assembly: GCA_050296935.1. Taxonomy (GTDB): domain Bacteria; phylum Bacteroidota; class Bacteroidia; order Bacteroidales; family Marinilabiliaceae; genus Saccharicrinis. Next base: position 8,196 of record JBNKRV010000039.1, read on the forward strand.
TATCTGCTGCAGGAACAGGAATTCCATTTTTGTCCACTACCTCAACCTTTAATACAGCCAAATCCTTGTTATCTGCATTTAATGTTGCTTTATGTGCACTCACTTTAATTTTTGCTGCTTTGCCAGAAGTTTTATGGCTTGTGGTTAATACCTGCTCACCTTTCTTATATGCAATGGCTTTAAGTGTGCCCGGATGGTAGGGTACTTTCCATTCTAAATGACCATTTACCGGCATTTGTTTTCTCCTGTAGCTTTTACCGTTAAGTTCAAGCTCTACTTCCTCACAATTACTGTATACCCAAACATCAATGGTATCGCCCTCTTTACCCTTCCAGTTCCAGTGTGGTAAAAGGTGCAATACGGGCTCATCCTGCCACCACGATTTCAGGTAGTACACATTGTCTTTAGGGAATCCACATAAATCCATCATCCCAAAATAAGAGGTTACCGATGGCCATGTATAAGGTGTAGGCTCCCCCCGATAATCAAAACCTGTCCATATAAACATGCCGGCCAAATAATCGCGTGATGCATAATGTTGCCATCCTTCTTCAATAGAATACCAGTTATCTCTGGGTTCCTGATCATAAGCAGCCTGATAATGCTTTTCATCATCATCAATGTATTCTCCTCGTGTTGCATAGGTTGAACCCTCTTCTGTTCCAATGGATGGTTTCTCAGGAAACATTGAATGATGTTTGTCTGTGTCCCACTGTCCGAGATAATTATAGCCCACCACATCAATCTCACTGGCAATACCCTTATTGCATCCTCCACTAATGGCCACATTAATGGCTCGTGTGGAGTCTATATTTTTGGCAAAGCTCTGCATGGTACGTGTTATTTGTTCTCCAATCACATCGCATTCAATGCCCCATTCTTCATTACCCAACGACCAAACAATGATGGAAGGATGATTTCGATCGCGCTTCATGACCCGTTCTAATTCATGCAAGGCTTTGTCTGTTGTACCCATCAGGCGATTTTCATCAATAATCAGCATTCCCATTTCATCACATAATTGCAAAAGTTCAGGAGTAGCAGGGTTATGAGAGCTTCGTATCGCATTACTACCCATGCGTTTCAGTTGTTGTATGCGCCAACGCAAAAGCTCATTGGGTATGGCACAACCCACACCAGCATGATCCTGATGATTATTGGTTCCTTTCAGTTTTACATGCTTCCCGTTTAAAAAGAATCCCTTGTCGGCATCAAAGTGGATACTGCGAATCCCAAATGGTGTAAGATACTCATCCACCACTTCTCCATTTGAAATGACTTGTGTCCGCATGGTATGCATATAAGGATCTTCAAGCGACCAAAGCTTAGGTTGGTTCACCAATATTGAGGATACAAAATGATTCTTGCTCATGGACGAAATCTGAGCTTCATCTTCTTCAATTGATCCTAATACTTCACCTTCCTTATTTAAAACCTGGTGCTTTAAACTAAAATGCTGACTTTCTAACCCCCTGTTATCTATTTCGGTTTCTATAATTACTTCGGTTTTGTTACCATTAATATTACAATGCACAAAGGTTCCATCCCTGGGAATATGTAGATTTGCTGTTTTACGCATCCACACATGACGATAAATTCCGGCGCCTTCGTAATACCATCCTTCTTCCATACTCACATCAGCTCGCACTGCCACTACATTATCACCTCCATAATTCAGTATGTCGGTAATATTATAACTAAAACTCTGGTACCCGCTTGGTTCATTTCCTAAATAGTGTCCGTTTACCCATACTTTTGAATCTCTGGATACTCCATCAAAATCCAAAAATATCTGCTTCCCAAAATCTTCTTTATTAATGGTAAATGTTTTTCGGTACCACCCTACAGAAACTTCAGGAAAACCAGGGCCTACTGCCTTGTACCCGTGACTATGACTCCCTTTGGCATCAAATGGCATTTCAACAGCCCAATCATGAGGCAGATCCAACGGACGCCATGCTCTGTGATCAAAATCTTCAGAAGCTGCTCCATCGCCATATCCGGCTTTTGCCAGATAAGAGAAATAACCTGTACCGGTATTAAAATCTTTTGTTTTATCAAAGGGATGACCAAATGCAAAAAACCATTGATCATCAAAGTTAATTCGTTCACGAGGTGATTGCGCCGAAAGGCCAATACTTAATGCTGTTAAAAAGACTAAAAGGAGGTTTTTCATATTTTTTAAGATTAGTATCATAACTAAGTATCAAGATGCAAGTATCAAGTATCAGGATTGATGAACACAGGGACTCGAAGACACTGGGTTTTATGTATAAATTAAGTTGGGAGCAGTTTCTCATTTCAAGTGAATTGAACTACTGCTCCATATCAATAATTTAATTTATAATGAATGTTTTGCGTTACGCCATTCAAGTGTTGTAAAGCTTGAAGCGGGTAAATCGTATTTATTAAAAAGAGATGGCATTACTGCATTCTTCCATTCAAAACGAACATGTATGGGTTTCTTCACTACTTTTGAGCTAACAATCACTTTACCATCTTTGATAATTGCTTTGGCAGGATGCCATTTAAGGTCTTCGCCTGCCAATTCAAACATATCTAGTTGTTTTTGATTGGTATTCAGCCCTTCGCTATAGTTAAAAGTGACTTCCACTTTATTGCCTTTCACTACATAATCTTTAAACAGGGGTCCTGATACAGGATATTCGCTTTGTCCGTATGCTTTATTCAATGCTGTCTGTGCAAAGCGCTTTCCGGCATCTATCTTATTTCTGGGGTGGATATCTGTGGTATCACCTATATCTCCCAACACAACCATGGCTGAATTACTGATTTCGGGTAAAGCTCTGCGCTGCGCATCACGTACTTTTACTCCATTGTCAAGCTTGTAATCGTTATACGGAGCGATTTGAGCATATATAAATGCAAAATCGGTTTCGAAATTTTTGCGCCAATTGCTTACTAAAGTCTCCAGCATATCTGTATAGGCATAAGCATTATCCACATTGGCTTCGCCCTGATACCACAATACCCCTTTCATAGGAAAAGGCATCAAAGGTGCAATCATTGCATTATAAGCATAACCTGGTTTATTGGGTGCCCAAGGAAAATAAGGCACTTTACCTGCGGCATCACACAATTCAGAGTTGGATAGAATCTCATATTCGGGAATCCATGACTCAATAGGTGTTCCTCCCCAGTTTGAACTGATTAAACCCACCGGAACTTGAAGCTTTTCATTTATTTCCTTACCAAAGAAATAGCCAATGGCGCTAAAATCGGGCATGGTTTCAGGGGTACACTTTACCCACTCTCCTGCCACATCAATGCATTTGTAAGGCGAGGTTCTCCAAACCACACTAAAAAACCGAATTTCATTATTCGTAGCATTCTTTATGGCTTCTTCTCCATTGATAATACCGTACCTGGCACACCACTCCATATTGGACTGACCTGAACATAACCACACTTCTCCCATAAGTATGTCTGATATCTCAACTGTATTATAACCTTGAATATGGATAGACTGTACTTCTCCGGCTTTAGGTGTGGTCAGCTGTACCGACCAATTTCCATTATGATTCACTACCGTTTTTAGGGTATCTGAACTCCACGATGTGCTAACAGCAATATTTTCAAAAGGTTTACCCCACCCCCATAATTTTACTTCTGAGTTTTGCTGCATCACCATATGGTTACCAAAAATGGAAGGCAGTGAAATTTTTGCTTGTATTTCATTTGCAAAAAGAAAACAAATAAAAATTCCCAACGCTATTTTAATTAGCTGATTACTTACTTTACTTCTCATTATATTTACGTTTAACATTTGCTTGCTAAAATAATTCAAATCTGCTCATACAACCCTATATTTTGCTTCCAATAACGTATTTAAATGTTATTTAAAACCAATAAAAATTATTTTTCTATAACCGAAATACAATTCTTATCCTAACACCAAAAGAGTTCTGCAGTTCTTGTATTTATGCCCTTGACGCTAATTGCACAGTTTGCAAAACTGCGTTAACAGTTGTTGCATATCCGACCTACGGAGGAAGGCTAATAAACTAGGATACAATAATATGTAACAAATATTGAAATAGGTGTAAATATATACATAAAAAACTATTAAATTAAGTAATTTCAATTCACTTGATGAACTTGATGCCACTATAAAAGAGAGAGAAACTAATGCTGCTAACCTTTTTAAAGGAGAGGAATTAGTTCTCAATTTATGAACACCTTGCCGTAGCATGGTATACTGCTAGACATTGGAGTTCCGCTTCAATTGGTGGAGAAGGTGGGTCTGACAAATCAGCATCAAAAAGTCAAAGCAATAACAGAATTGCAACACTAAAAGGAACAGCAGAAATAACGGATGGAAAATGTTAGCTTGCGATTGCATTGGAGGAGTAATGACAGAAACACCTCCCGGCTTTGCTGGAGCCTCTGCTATTTCAGCTATAATGCAAATGGACAATGCAATGGATTCTGGCAGACTTAAAGATCCAATTCTATAAGTGACCTTTTAATAACACAACATAAATCATAATTTTTATAAAAATAAAAAAAGCTTACTCCCTCTCAGTGTAACTCTTACATTAATTGCTTTATTATTTCTTACTAAGCAAATCTCACATGAATTATACCAAATAAACAAAATGTTTGTGGTTATTGCTTTAACATGGTTTATTATGGTTTTTTTTACTAAAGGAATTAGATCGCGACAACAAGGATTCTAATTTCAAAAAATAGAAAAAGCTCTTAGGTATTATTTCTTTAGAATAAGACGCTGCCATAAAAACAGAACACTCTGTTTTGTCACAGAGACCCTTAATTTAATAAAGTCTGTACTTTTTCAACAAATTGGTTTATATCATCATGCATTGATAATAGTTTTTGTAAACGACACTCTGGAAAATATGTGCCAAGATTGTAACCCTGATTTTTAAGCTAATCGAATGAATTTTCGATTCTTCGTAAAGTTTTAAAAATCAATTGGTAGTCAGGCTCACCGAATTACTGCTGGTTTTTGAGCTATAAATTGCGCTATAGACTAATTGAGTTTAGTGATTCACACAATAAGTTAGTTGTCAGAAAATAATAACCTGTTAATAAATGGTTGATAACTATCAATAGTATAATTCATTACAATTAAATACAATGAGCTATATTGTAGTAAACGCAATTCGGATATTCTAACAAATGAATATTGAAACATTATATATGTCCCGGGGAATTGTCAGAGCAATAATTCACATTTTACAATCTCAAATGAACCATTGAAATGAAAAAGTTAAAAGTATTAATTGCTGATGATGATCATCGCATCAGAATGATCATCGAAAAAATCTTACTCCAGAATTTCATCTCTGTTGAAATTGTTGCTCAAACCGATTCTGTTGAAAATTCCATAAATGCTCTTTATAAATACAAACCCCATATTGCATTCCTTGATATTCATTTAATTAACGGAACTGCTTTTGAGGTAGTGAGGCAAACAGTAGATCTTGATTATAAGGTTATATTTATGTCGACTTATCAGGAATATGCCTTAGAAGATATTAAATTTGCCTCTATTGACTTTGTATATAAACCCATTGATATAGATGATCTTTTACTTGCTGTTGATCAGGCGATGTCGAGTATGATTGAAGGGGGATATAGACAGAGGATTCAAACATTGTTTCAGAACACCGGTTATAATGATGATGTAAAACAAATTGTTTTTAAAACCCGTTCGTCAGTAATTTCAGTTCCAATCAGAGATATTGTTTGTGGAGAGTCGAATTTCGGCACCTCTCTTTTTCAAATACAAAACCGGAAACCTGTAGAAATTAATCAACCTTTAAGGCATTATGAATCGATGCTTAATGGACACAATTTTTTCAGATGTCATTCTAAGTATATTGTGAATTATAGTCAAATAACTGGTGTAAATTATCAAAATGAGCACTTGCAGTTAGCAAATGGTCAAATTATACCATTTGAGATCAGAAGACTTAATGCTTTTACCGATCAACTTTATGAGCGGAATGAAGATAAAGCAGATCAAACTGAAGAGCTAATATATAGTATTAAAAGTGATAATAGGAATTCGTGAGATAATACCCTAAATGATTTCTGTAGCTATACTGACATTTACAGTTCTACATAGAACCTATATAATTTATTACTCCATATTTCACCCGAATATTCGATGCCGATTCTCTTTGAGATATTAATTTCCGGTATTTCTAATTGACTGTCTTCAAGCCATAGCCTTTCGGAAGTAAAAAGGTTCTCTCCATAAAAGGATTTATTGAGCATCAAGGTTTTACCCACTCTTCCTGGTCCTGAAATACCTTTTAATCCTCTTATCAAAATAGCTTGAGGATCATTCTTTTTTCCACAGACAAAATTCAACATCCAATACATACCGTAAATCAGATACACATATACTTTCCCACCTTCGTGATACATTACCTCAGTTCGTTTTGTTCTACCCTTACTGGCATGACATGCTAAATCCGATTCCCCGCAATAAGCTTCTACTTCTACAATGATAAATCGTTCTAGAGATCCATCTTCCATCATTCGAACAATGGTTTTCCCTAGTAATCTGGGTGCTAAATCAACTGCATTTTCCTTAAAAAAGTCACTATTTAACCGCATGCTTTAATAAACTATTTTATCGTCCTTTGAATCCCATAAGCTAAATGCTTTCAATGCTTCTTTATTCATCAATTGTTCTGTGGGAAGAGCACGTTCATTAATCGATTTATTTATTTCCTTATAAATAAAGTTGTCGCTAAAGCCAATATTTTCGGCATCTTGCCTGGTGTTGCCAAAATACATATCCTTTATTTTAGCCCAGTAGATAGCTCCTAAACACATCGGGCAAGGTTCGCAGGATGTGTATATGGTACAATTCGATAAATCAAACGAATTTAAAATTGTTGCAGCATTTCTAATGGCAGTTACCTCTGCATGTGCAGTTGGATCATTGTTCGATGTTACCTGATTAAAGCCTTCCGCTATAATTACACCATCCTTTACGATAACCGCACCAAAAGGACCTCCTCCCCGGCTTATATTCCGGATCGACAATTCAATTGCCCGTTCCATAAACTTATTGTGATTATTCATAGTCATTAATTAAAATATAAACATAGTAAAATCTAACAATTCCAGGCAGCTAAATTCTCCTCAAAAAACACTTTTTATCCGTATAAAACAATATAGTCTGAAATATTTAATCACAAAATACTTATGAATGCGTATTGTCAGCTATTTCTGTGACAACAAATAATCACTAACTATAAGATTAATAGATCACTTTAAATTTTATTTCTCTAAACTCTTACTCATATTTTTTTCATTTTATTGGTATAAAACAAAAATAAACTGTACTTTTGCGGCCGATTATTATTCGTGCCGAACAGTTTAAAATAATAGAACTGAACAACTTATGACGATTTTGATGATGGGAAGTTGAAATCTATGAGTCTGTAGGTTAGATTGTTATGCTGTTTGAAACTGTTTATTTTGTAATAAATAATAGGTTTAATTTTTTAACAAAGAAGACTGTGAATACATTAAGTTACAAAACAGTATCGGCAAACAAGGCAACCGCTAATAAAGAGTGGGTTGTAGTAGATGCAACTGACATGATCGTTGGTCGTTTGGCGTCAAAAGTAGCAAAATTGCTACGTGGTAAGTACAAGCCAAATTATACACCTCATGTTGACTGTGGTGATAATGTAATTATTATCAATGCGGACAAAGTTCGTTTAACCGGAAATAAGTGGGAAGGAAGAACTTTCTATTATCACTCAGGTTATCCTGGTGGACGTACTGATGTTACACCTGCGCAATTGTTTGCAAAAAGTCCTGAGAGACTTGTAGAGAGAGCTGTAAAAGGTATGTTGCCAAAGAGCCGTTTAGGCCGTCAGTTATTCAGCAATTTATTTGTATATGCTGGAGCTGAGCACAAGCAAGAGGCACAAAAGCCAAAAACTATTGATTTAAACTTATATAAGTAATGAGTATGGAAGTAGTAAACGCAATAGGTAGAAGAAAAGCTGCTGTGGCTCGTATTTACTTGAGCGAAGGTAAAGGTCAGATTACCATCAATAAGCGTGATCTTAAGGAATTCTTTCCATCGCCCATCTTACAGTATATCGTAACTCAGCCATTAAATACTTTAGGTGTAGCTGAAAACTATGATATTAAAGTGAATATTTATGGCGGTGGTATTAAAGGACAAGCAGAAGCTATCAGATTAGCTGTTGCTCGTGCACTAGTGAAAGTTGACGAAGAAAATAAACCAGCTTTAAAAGCTCAAGGATTTATGACTCGTGATGCCAGAGTGGTTGAGCGTAAAAAACCAGGACAACCAAAAGCTCGTAAGAAATTTCAATTTAGTAAGCGTTAATATTTTTCGGGTGCGTTTAGTATCTAAATTCACAAGACCCATTCAAATTGATGTATTGATAAAGTGTTTGATTAATCAAATGCTGAAATATATTCAATTAGAATCCGGCTACTTGAGGGTTGATATTTAAAGAATGTAAACGACTTAAAGAAACAAAAAATGGCAAGAACAAATTTCGATGAATTATTAGAGGCCGGAGTACACTTTGGTCACTTAAAAAGAAAGTGGAACCCTTCAATGGCTCCTTATATTTTTATGGAGCGTAACGGTATTCACATTATCGATCTTCATAAAACTGTTGCTAAAATAGAAGAAGCAGCAACCGCATTAAAACAGATTGCAAGATCCGGGAGAAAGATTTTATTTGTAGCTACAAAAAAGCAAGCAAAAGAAATCATTGCCGAAAAAATGAAAGGTGTTAATATGCCTTATGTTGTAGAGCGTTGGTCAGGTGGTATGTTAACAAACTTCCCAACCATCCGTAAGGCTGTTAAAAAAATGGGTTCTATTGATAAGCTTGCTGCTGATGCTAGTGCCTGGAAAAACCTTTCAAAAAGAGAGCGTCTTCAAATCACTCGCCAAAGAGCTAAGTTAGAAAAGAATTTAGGTAGTATTGCTGATCTTACCCGCCTTCCTGCTGCAATGTTTGTTATTGATGTAATGAAAGAACATATCGCAGTTCGTGAAGCTAAGAAATTAAATATTCCTGTATTTGGAGTTGTGGATACTAACTCGGATCCTTCTGGATTGGATTTTGTAATCCCTGCTAACGATGATGCTACTAAGTCTATCGAATTAATTACTGATATCATGGTTAAAGCCATTGAAGAAGGATTAAGCGAAAGAAAAGTAGAGCGTGAGGCAGAAGCTGCAGCAAAAAAAGAAAAATCAGCTAAAAAAGAGGAAGCTAAAAAAGCACCTGCAAAAAAAGCTGTAAAATCTGATACTGCAGAAAAGGCTCCTGAAGCTTCAAAGGAAGAAGGTAAAACTGAATAATTGATTTAACCATCTAAAATAGATAATATCATGGCGATTAAAGCTGCTGACGTAAGTAAACTTAGAAAAATGACCGGTGCCGGTATGATGGACTGTAAAAAGGCATTAACCGAAACTGATGGAGATTTTGACGCTGCTGTTGAGTACATCCGTAAAAAAGGTCAAGCAATGGCTAGCAAACGTGCCGATCGTGAAACCGCTGAAGGTGCAACTCTTGCTAAAGTTACTGCTGACGGTTCTAAAGGTGCTGTTTTAATATTAAAATGTGAAACAGACTTTGTTGGAAAAAACGAAAGTTTCGTTGCATTAGCTGATTCTATTCTTGAAACAGCTCTTAATAGTGATGCTACAAACGTGGATGCTATTTTAGAACTTGAGCTTAATGGTGTTGCTATCAAAGAAGTAATTACCGAGCAAATTGGTGTTATTGGCGAAAAAATAGAAATTGCTGATTATGCTATTATTAATGCAGAAAAAGTAGTTCCATATATTCACCCGGGTAACCAACTTTCAGTTCTTGTAGGTTTTAATCAAGCTGACTTTGATGAGCAAGCAGGTAAAGATGTTGCTATGCAAGTAGCTGCAATGGCTCCTGTGAGTGTTGATAAAGAGTCTGTACCAGCTGATATCGTTGAGGCTGAATTAAGAATTGGTAGAGAGAAAGCAAAGGAAGAAGGAAAACCTGAAGCTATGCTTGATAAGATTGCACAAGGTCGTTTAGGTAAATTCTATAAGGAATCTACACTTCTTGAGCAAGCTTTTGTTAAGGATAACAAAAAGTCAATTAAGCAATATCTTAATGAAACAAGCAACGGGCTAACTGTTACTGAGTTTAAGCGTTTTTCTTTAAGCTAGTAGCTATGCGCTCATATAATATAATCCCGATTCTGCTCTGCAGGATCGGGATTTTTTAGTTGCGTATATTTTGTGACCATAGATTGTTGATAAAGACTTGTTTTCAATGAATATAAAATCAATAACACATCAATTTTAGTCATTCAGTTTCAACGTTCCGAGTATCATTATTTATTAAACCTTAACTCACTATTTATAAAACAAATAGAAACGGTATACGCATAAATATTTTTTCCAGTATGAATGATGTTTCAAAGTCCGACAAAGCTTTCTTGCGCAAGGTGATAACCTTGTCAGGAAAGGCGATTAATCAGCACAATATGGTTGAAGATGGAGATCGCATATTGGTAGCCGTATCTGGAGGAAAAGATTCTTTGTCATTATTGGATATTCTTTCTGAGCGTCGGAAATTTATTCCTATAAATTACGATATTCATGCTATTCATGTGGCTACCAATGATGTACCATATGAGATAGATAGCGATTTTCTGAGTTATTTCTGTCAGAATAAGGGTATTCACCTACATATACTTAGCACGCATGCCGGAATAGAAGAAAAATCGTCTAAAAAACCTTGCTTTACCTGTTCTTGGAATCGCCGGAAAGAATTGTTTGAATTTGCCCGTAAAAATAATTTTAAGAAGTTAGCTTTCGGGCATCATCTTGATGATGCCATTGAGACCTTATTAATGAATATGTTCACGCATGCAAACATATCGTCCATTCCGGCAAAATTCTCCATGTTTGATCACTCATTGGACGTTATCCGGCCGTTGATTCTACTCACCGACGCTGAAATGGTTAAGTACGCCAAAATAAAGAAATTTGTATCTCTAAAAAAAGAATGTCCCTACGAAGACCATACTATACGACAATCTACTCGCCAAATCATCCTTCAATTTGAAAAACTAAATCCACAGGCCAGAATTAACCTATTTAAAAGTATGAGTAATATCAATGAAGAGTATTTGCCCTAGTGGTTTTTATTAGCTTTAATTCTATTTCGACCAATAGTTTATGAGGATATTTCATTGTTAAGCTATCTATTTCTTTGGCAAAGGATTTAGTTGCTTTTACATTTCCTTCCCAAAAATCATTATATCTCTATCTAAAATAAGGTAAAGGTTTTCTTTTGTTTTGAAGATAGAATAGCTTCTTCTTCTTTTGTTTCCGACCTATTAACCTGAGTTCGATATAAAATTAATGGCTCAAATCGCTTATAAATATTGAGTTTTAAGGAATGTTTGCGAAAGCATAGTGGGCTATGGTAAGCAAATATGACGCAGAAAATCGGTATTTATAAGTGACATTCATAGCCTTTCAGTAAATAATCGATTTACGGCTCTAAATTTTATCACCATAGCTCGCTATGTCTCAAAAATTTATATTGTAAATCAATCATTTACTGAATTTTGAGCTCGCTAATTTTAATCGAACTCAGGT
>JBNKRV010000040.1:0-59487 GCA_050296935.1 Marinilabiliaceae bacterium
ATTCATAGCTTTTCAGTAAATAATCGATTTACGGCTCTAAATTTTATCACCATAGCTCGCTATGTCTCAAAAATTTATATTGTAAATCAATCATTTACTGAATTTTGAGCTCGCTAATTTTAATCGAACTCAGGTTAATAAGCTAATGTCTCCATTTCAATTAATTTATTGATCATAAGGTCTTCTTCGCCAAGCATTTTGTAATTTACTGCTTGCCAATATATTATAGGAACGCTTTCTGGATAATAGGAAGATGCTTCTTTTAGTAATTCAAGTGATAGTCTAAACATTCTTTGTGATTTCTTATTCCTTTTTTCTTCAGATAATTTTGCATTTTTCCGAATGTAAATACCTCGATTATATCTCTTTAAGGCGTCATGAAATTTTTCAGAGGCTAATACGGGAAAGGAGGGATTATTTGCAACATCATACTTTACAACAACTCTTTTCTTCATTGAAGTTGATTCTTCATCTACTTTACCGGGTGTCCACATCCCGTCTGTTTTTCTCAAACATGCAATAACTGCCTCATCAAGTTGAAAAGATGCTGAATTAATTACGTTAAAATTGGATAATGATCCATCTTCATTTACGGTAAACTCAACCACAACTATACCTTCCTGAGGTATAGTATATTCGGTTCTTGGATAACTAAGTTCATATTCCAGAAAATTAGTAAGAAAACTTTTACTAATATTTAATGTATCTATTTCGGTTTGTGTTCCTTTAAATCTGGGAGGTACAACTATCAGGTCTTTCATTAATTTTTTCTCTTCTTGAGCAAGTAAGCCAAGGGTAAAGAAAAACATTCCTAGAATTATCAATGTCTTTTTCATAGCTTTTAGTTTTTGGTTTATAAGTCAGTTGTTTTAGTAACAATCTGATATTGTATTGTTTATGAAAGATTAAGTTTCCATATAGATTCGATTTAAGTTTTTCAGCATTTGCTTTATCATATCAAGCAGATATTCAGGGTAAATTTTACAGGGCTAGCAAATTGCACGAAAGATTAACTCATTAGATCTGTTTTTTATACAAAGCAAAGAGGTCTGAAACCATGTTCGGTAAAATACCTTATAATACAATATTTAATAAGGTGTTTTACCGGATTTAAAGTCGAATTCAGCTAATAGTCTTTAAAACAAATATACGGCATGAATGATACCTTTGACAATACATTTAAGAAGTAAAATGTCAAATTAATAATGGTAGGTTTTACTATAAAAAAAAGAATCGGGGAATTTATTGTGTGCAGCTCCCTGAAAATGTCCGGGTGTTGAATTAATAAAGCAAGCACTCGCAAATAACATCATACTCATTTTACAGATATCAGTTGTAAGTGCTTTTAATTTTCCAAAATATTTATCAGATATGGTTTAAATACAAACCTTCATTTTCAACGAATGAAAAATTAAGCATGTTCAGCATGAGATTCTCTTACATGATTACACATTTGAGTAACCTCTTTTTTAAATTGTTTGAGATCAGTACCTAAGCCATGTAGGTAAGTACTCCATCCAGCTGAATTTTTAGCATAATGAACAGCCTCTTCAATTTCTTCAGGTGTAGCACCAAAAAGAATTGCAAGTTGGGTGTGGAAAAACAGGCAATACTGACATTTTGTAGCGGCAGAAATGCCAATTCCGATCAGTTCTTTATATTTATGAGGAATGTTTTTTTCTTCAACAACCAAGTTCCTCATTAAATACCATTCAGATTCCAAAGTATCATCAGGTATACTTTTAATAAATGATGGTACTAAGCCAAATAATGATTCAATCTCTTGATAAACTTCTTTTCTTTTCATAACACATCATTTTAGTTTATAAGCTGCATTGACTGCAATTTACGACCAAAACGAAGGTTTGTAAATGATTTTTGTGTTAAAAAAGAAAAAAAGGTATGAAAATCGTTATTGTGTATTTATGTATCCAGTCAATGATGTACCTTGTTATATTTTAGATAGACAGTCATTTCCAATAGCCCCCTCAAAGTACACCAAGTGTAAAGTAACCCTAAATTAGAAGTGTATCAGGTTTGGTTAAATCCTTACTATAAAGATGTAAACAAAACTTATAGAGATTTTTTATCGACGCTTTTCCCTTCTCTTGGTTTCCTGATAAAAAAATGGTGAGTATTTAAAACCCCTTGCAATACAAGTGGGGGCGTTCTTCTCTTTTGGCTGCCTATTTGTTATGTCGGGATGACAGGAAGAAGATATGGTCTTGTAAAATACATTAAATCAATTTGATATGTAAATCGAAATTAATTGTTCCAGAATAGTTCACCTTTTATTTAAGTAGATATGTTTCGGAATGTATTCCTTTGGTAATTATAAAGTTATGAAAAACACATTGATTAAAGAGTACAAATAAAGCTGAAAAGAATGGGAGAGAAGTAAGGTGATGTAATGATTGAAAGTTGAGTATTTAATCAATCCACTAAATACTCTTGAATGACATGAAGTGAAATCCCTGAATAATCAGCAAACTCTTTTGAAGTTATAAACTGGTGTTCTTCTTTATCGTACTCTTTTCGGATGATAATTTAAAAATGAGATTGTTATGGCAAGACAAAAAAGCGTAATTAAGTTGGAAGGACGAATAGGGGATTTATCTTTTTGCAAGAGTGGAGGTGATTATCTGGCACGATCAAAAGGTGGTGTGAATGGAGATCGAATTAAAAATGATCCTGCATTTGCGCTTACCCGTGAAAATGGAGAAGAGTTTGGAAGGGCAGGTAAGGCAAGTAAGTTGCTAAGGAATGCATTGAAAGTACCGGTTTTTAAATCTGCGGATAACCGTGTGGCAAGTAGGTTGACTACTAATTTGCTAAAAGTAATAAAGGCGGATACTACAAACAAACGCTGAGAAAGAACTGTTTTGGCAGGTGATTTATTCCTGTTACAGGGGTTTGAGTTTAACCGTAAAAACGATTTGGATACTATGGTTAAAGTTGCTCATACTGTTTGCCTTTGACAGTGCCACCGAACAGGCATCCGTTGTTGTGGATTTTGCAAATCCTGATTTGGAGTTAGTAAAAGTTGAAGGAGGTGAATGAAGAGAATTACCTGATTAATAGTCAGGAAAGTAGGGCTTTGGCAATGATTGCCATAGACACTCCATAGTTTTAACTAGAAGTATAAATAAACAGTGATGGCAGATATACAATAAAATGGTAAAGTAGGGTTTGCAGGCGGTTGCTTTGCGACCTTAGGAAAGAGCTTGTTTCTTTCTGATTTATTGGAGACGGTTGTATTTGCTGTTGTAGGAATTGTGGTAAGTTACAATGTTTCTATGTTGTTAAAATATTGGTTTGGTAGAAAGAAAGACGTATAGTTTTTCTTAGATGAAAGTTAGGTTTGTGGTCATGAAAATCCTTGCAGAAATGTGAGAGCCTTTTTAATTGTCTTCGAAAGCTGGAGTCATTAACTCTTGTTCATTTCTGGATAAATTGTGTTTGATTGCAATTTTTCTCCAGTTTGAGACTGTATTTTTAATTTGACTTATGATTTCAGTTGCTTTCGGTTTATCAATTCGAAAGAAATCAGCAACATCAAGAGCTAATTCTGAATTTAATGAATTATCATCATCAGAAATATTTAAAGATAGACCTCTTCCTGAAGCTACAGGATTGATGTCGTATGCAGGAGATAAACGCCAACCTTGTTCACCTAATAAAAAGCCATGGTTTCGAAGATGATCATCCGTGTTTTTAACACAAATATTAAAAACGATTCTTCTCCATAGTTGTTCCAGATCATGTTGTATAAACCCTTTGTCTCCATGCTGAATAATAAAGCCAACGATATCCAAATAACTCACTCCGTTTTGGTAGTTATCACCTTCTTGCATTCCTAACAATGTCATGGCAGAGGCAAAATGAATTCTCTTGCCCTGGTATATTCGATCAAATCTTTTGGTTAAAAAAGTATTGTTTTTATTTGAAAATTTTTGAATCATCGAAGGTGCCATGTCAATACCACATTGTATTGCTAAATCATGAGCCACCATTTCCCATCCGCCAATGTCAATATCATCATTTAGACTTGGAAATTTTGCAATCCAAAGATTTTGATTATTATCCAGAACACTTGCTTTTGGTCTTGCACCACCAAGTGAGGAACCGGGAGCTGTTAATAATTTAAGCCAATTTATATATTCCGGATCATCTACAGAATCATCTGCTTCTATTTTTAAACTGGCATATTCTAGTTTACGCAGAGAAGTCCAGGGAGGAGCAGCCATTTGCTCATTATCATTCAAAAATGGACTATCCATTTCTTCCTTATATCGTATAGCTCCCATTCTATATTCGTCATAAACGCCCAACAAATAATCAGATGAGAATAAAGTTTTTTGTGGTCTGTTTTCTGAACGAGCCGTAATAGCCTCTTTTCTTCTCATTAAAACTCTTCCCCAACGATCAGGAGAGGAATCCAGAAAAAGTCCGAAATTTTCTTTTTTATCTGAAAGAAACTGGGAACCGGAATACCACTGTAGGTCAGGATCAAGCAGAATTCTATTGGATGATTTTAACCAATCTTTATCATACTCAAAAGAAAAAACTTCATGACCTCTCAATTGTTCCACTTTTAATGTACCAAGTAATGTAGGTTTAAGAAGTTTATACCAGTCTGCAAATACATATATATTTTTTGATGCCATTTTAAGAATTACGTTTTTTAGGGTTGATTAATTTTGCATCCTGAAGTTTACGCCCCAAAGTATCATCTTTGGCCACAAGTAAAATATCATCAGCAAGACCTAATACAAATAAAACCTGCACATAGCTACCAATAGCAACACTTTCTGCACCCTGTTCTATTGATACGAGAGTACGGCGACTAATACCGGCACGTTCAGCAACTTGTTCTGCCGTAAGTTGTCTTCTTAATCGTGCTAATTTTATGTTTTCACCTAAAATCATCAGCACTTTTTTACGTTTTGGTAATAGTTTAATTCCTCTCATGATATGTAATATATTATACAAATATAATAAATATGTGCAAAATAGTGCACTTTGTATTAATGAAGGCATTGTTAATAACCAAAACTATAGATATAAATTATTGATGAAAACCTCATCAATAATTTATATCAATAGTTTTCAGCCTGGGGGGTGATGGTAATGAATGCACCCAATAAAACCAGATATGCGAAGCATACTTAGAAAGTAATTAATAATAATATGTTCTGGTTAGGGTAGAATCAAAGAAAAAAAATGATTGACTTCATAAGCCTGTTGTATTTGTATTGGACTGCCTTTGAATAGAGGCAGCTTCCCCTCCGGTTCCCCAGTCATATTTCCTATAAAATATCCTACAGGCAGTTGCCTCGTTCTGTAGGGCGGGATCGTGGTTAACTTCGTGAACTGGTTATCTAATTGTGGGGAAAACTCAATTAAAAACCAGTGAATCAATATTTTAAGAGTTAATAAACTGGATGAAGTTTATATCTTTATAATTTGGCGTATACGACAAGTGCTTATTTATATATTTAAGTGTCGAATGTTAGGTGATGACGAGCTTTTAACGTATTATTTTAAACTACAAATCATTTCGCAATGACAGCTAAAAAAATGGAGTTGTTTTATTTTTCCTACCCAATTACCCGCTATACCACCATTTCATCTATAGGATAGAAAAAAGGTAGATATTCTCACCTTATTAAATTGTTGCTTTCGTTAATGGTTTATACATTTAAGAAATAATCTAAACTATTTTAAAATGCAAATACTACTACACGAGCTCGTAGATAAATACGATATACCAAAAGCCTGGTTAGCTAACCTATGTGGCTTTTCCCGTACTCAAGTAAGTAACTGGGTGTCTAATCCAGAAAACACACCAATCCCTGCAGATAAGAAATTAATTGTTCAGGATAAATTGAGAGAGTTTGGTAACGTTCTGATTAATCTTGAATTTAAGTAACATGAATAAAAATAAATGGTTTTATAATCCTTGGATACTAACATTAATAGGAGGTCCAATCGCAGCTGCATTAGGTTCTCTAATGATCGATTTATTTAAAGGAATTCACTTTTTCTCATCTTTAAAAATGTTTATTGGTATAACGTGGAATCTTTTATATTCACTCTTTACTTTTAAAATTGAATTATGGGTGCTTCTTGTATTTATGCTCATAATCTTTTTGTTTTTTATATTTATAAAAAACATTGCAATAAATAATAAGGAAGATAAAATTCTTTTTTTAAACTATACAACAGATAAAATAAATGGAGCGAATTGGAAATGGCGATATGAATATGATTTTGTACAATAAAAATATAAAATTGTTTATCTTTCAATGCTTTGCCCAAAATGTAATACAAAGATGAATTCTAGTAGTTACCCTTACAATTACAATTGCCCTAGATGTCAGGTTATAATATCAGCGAGTAAACAAAATTACATAATGGATATTAAAGATATAATTTCTGATAATATTGAAAGAGGTATTTATTAACCCTGTCCTTTTTACCCTACCACATTAAACCTTCATTTGTACAAAACAAACGGAGGTTTTTTTATGAAACGACATGAGGTTCTTAAAGTAATTAATAATGATGTTGTTTGAACCATGTTGGCACTAAATAAAAAAGACTTACAAATATAATTTGTAAGTCTTTGATTTTTAATGTCGGGATGACAAGATTTGAACTTGCGACCCCTCGCCCCCCAGACGAGTACGCTACCAGACTGCGCCACATCCCGATTTTATTTTATTGATGAATTTCTGAATGCAAAAATATAAAAAAAATAATAATAGATAAATTTTTAATATTCTTTTAATCAAATAAACATATAAACTATTCAATATCAGTAAAATGATTTTAATATAAAAAGGATATTCACGTATATTTTTATGTGGAATGATTCATATTCAAAAAATGAAAGATTTATGCAACCATTTTATTATTATTGTGTCTATATGTATAATATGTAATTTCATACCTTAATATTAACTGTTTGTACTAAAATTGTTTTATAGAGTTTGAAATTGTGTAGTTTTGTGAGGGAATTTCTAAAGTAATGAAACAACAAGACTTATTATACAAATTATCGCAGGGAGATGCCGATGCCTTTGAGCAGGTATTTAAGTTGTATTATCAACCGCTAGTTGTGTTTGCAACAAAATTAGTGAATGATATAGATCTGGCTCGGGACTTTGTTCAGGAAGTTATTGTAAACTTTTATGAAAAACGAGCAGAAATAGAAATTCATACCTCTTTAAAATCTCATTTATACCAATCAGTACGTAACAGATGTTTCAATCATTTAAAAAGGGAACAAATATTAAGGGTTCATCATACTTCAATTTATACAGATAATAAAGATTCCGAGCAATTGTTTCACGATATTATGGAAGAAACAGAACTTGAAAACAGGATAAATCAGATCATTAATACCCTTCCGAAACAATGTCAAAGAATATTTGAAATGAGTCGCTTTCAAGGAAAGTCAAACCAGGAGATAGCTGATGAATTGTCTATATCTAAACGAACAGTAGAAACACAAATTAGTAATGCATTAAAAAAAATGCGACAAAAGCTCTCTAGTTATATGAGCATGGTTTCTCTATTGGTAATTTATGCTTATTTTAGTTGGTTAATACCCTAATTGTTTCTTAAGCAATAGGCAATCAGTAATTTGCAATTGCTATTAATCAAGAATGATTCTAAATGGATTAATAATTTCACTATTGACTACGTGTACATTTAATTATATTTGTCTTATAAAAACAATAACCTTAAAAAGTAACTATGGAATTTCTATTACAATTGCTAGTTGAATTGATTAATACTCAAAATGATATTGAAGAAGTTGCTGTAAATCAGGATGAAAATCTTGAATTAATAGAAGTTGAGGAAAGTGATAATATTTTTGGGATGATGCATTTTCATTAGGATTAATTGATTTTGTATTGTTCAATTTTGATTGTTTATTTGAATTAGATCGTGTAGAGTGAAAAATTTGAACGAAAATATTGATCAGATTATTATTAATTATTTAACTAATAATATTTCGGATGAGGATTTATTAACCTTAAATGGTTGGAGAAACCAAAGTGTTCAAAATAATGAAGAATTTGAGCAGATGGAATTTTTATGGCAAAAAAGTCAGGGATTACATTTGTTTAATAAAGTAGATGTTAATTCTGATTGGAATAAGGTTCGGGAAAAAATTAAAATGAATCAAAATCGTAAAGTGACACCTTCTCAGCATCGTATTTTTCCAATGAGAAAAATTGCAGCTGTTTTGGTTCCTTTATTTATTTTAAGCTCATCCCTTTATTTGTATTTAAATGTTCCGGGATTTGGAAGGCTTTCTGCTTATCGAACTACTGATACTATTGAAACAATACATCTACCGGATAATTCAATAGTTGTGTTGAATATAAACAGTAAAATTATCTATAATAAGTATATAGATAGTCAGGAAGTTAGAAAGGTTGAGCTAAAAGGGGAGGCATTTTTTGAGGTAACCCATAATGAAACTCCGTTTATTGTGGAAGCAGGAGATGCAGATGTAAGTGTGATGGGTACCGAATTTAATGTAAATAATCATGGAAAAGATCTCTATGTAACTGTGGTGTCAGGAAAAGTAAATGTTGATGCATTTAAACAAAACGTGGTATTAACTAAAGGAGAAAGAGCCATATTAAAACAAAAGAAGTTGGTTGAAGAAGAGATAATTTCGTATAACGATATCTATTGGAAATCAAAGCGATTAAAGTTTAATCAAGCCACATTAAAAGAAATATGTACCCAGTTAAAAAATTCATTTCCAGAAATTACTAAAGTCAGTTATAAGTGCAAAGATGTAAAAACTAAAGTTACGACTACCTTCGATAATCAATCATTAAATGAAATAATCGAAGAACTTAGTATACACTTCAATAAAAAAATTGTGTTTGATGGCAAAAATTTGATAATCTCTGATTAAATTCGCATTGTTTTAATTAGATGCCATCACAAACATGCAAATGAACCAGACTTGGTTTCTTAAATATATTCTTTTATTCACATTATTTTATGTTTTCGGGATAACCGGGTTTGCACAATCCCTACTTGAAAAAAGATTTGTAATAGCTTTAAATTCGGGCTCTACCGGGGAGCTACTTAAGAGTATAGAGGATGAGGCAAACATTTCATTTAGCTACAGCAATAAACTTTGCCTAAAGGAATATATTCAGCTTTCTTCAAATAAAAATACGCTAAAAGGATTTATTGATGAGATTTTTTCAGATTGTCAATATCAGTTATCTGAAAAAAGAAATAAGATTATAATTACACCTTTGACTTCAGATGCAAAACAAAAATTTGTAATCAGAGGATTTGTTAAAAGCAAAAAAGATGGTGAAATTCTCATTGGTTCAAATGTATATGATGCCAATCAATGGGTCGGAACCTCCTCTAATAACTTTGGATTTTATAGTTTAACTCTACCCGGAGGAGATGTTCTGTTAAACTGTTCCTACGTCGGTTATAACTCAATTCAACACTATTTTAAATTAGAAAAAGATACGGTAATAAATTTTAGTCTTGAGTATAATAGCTTAATAAAGGAAATCCCGGTTGTGAGTTTTTTAACTCCAGAAGGAATTAATTCTACACGTACAAGTACCATTAACCTACCTGTAAGTCAGATTAAAAAAGTACCATCTTTTTTAGGAGAAATAGATGTTGCCAGAACATTACAGTTATTGCCCGGAATTAATGGAGGTAGTGAAGGGGTAAGTGGATTGTATGTTCGCGGAGGGGGAACAGATCAGAATCTATTTCTTATTGATGATGTACCTGTTTATAATATATCGCATTTGTTCGGATTTTTTTCAGTTTTTAATGAAGATGCAATAAACAATGTAACGGTTACTAAAGGCGGGTTTCCGGCAAGATATGGAGGACGACTCTCATCGGTTGTTGATATAAGACTTAAAGATGGAAATAATGAAAGAATACATGGTTCTGTAAGTGTTGGAATGATGTCTTCAAAACTTGCTTTAGATGGCCCGTTGTATAAAGAAAAAACCACATATAGTATTTCATTTCGAAGATCGTATTATGATCTTTTGGCATTACCAATTCAATCAGGAAGAAATAGTAGGACCGGATTTTACTTTTATGATTCAAATGCAAAAATATCGCATAAATTTTCTGATAAAAGTAGAATGTACCTGAGTTATTATGGTGGTAGGGATCGGTTTTATACCAAATATGATTTTATGGAGGTGATTAATCCCAATCAACCACAAGGAGGGCAGGAAACGATTGATGTAAATAACGAAAATTATTCAGGGTGGGGAAATACTGTTGCCTCCCTTAGATGGAATAAGATTTACAATCAAAATCTATTTTCAAATATATCGCTGGCATATAGTGATTATTCATATTTTGTCGGACATGACGAGCATAATATAGAAAGTAATATCTGGAATTTCTACCAACAAAAATATTATAGTGGAATTACCGATGTAATGAGTAAAATAGATTTTGACTATTTTCTGAATCCGGATCATCATTTGCGATTTGGAGGTAATTTTATTATACATACTTTTAATCCTGGTTTAGATATAATCAGGGAGTCGTTCAATTTACAAGCTATTGTTGATTCTACTATTGGAGGAGTGGATATTCAGGGAAATGAACTGTATTATTATCTGGAGAATGACTTTAATTTAACATCAGATTTAAAAATAAATGCTGGTTTACACGCCTCTTTGTATAATACGCGTGATAAATTATATAGTTCCTACCAACCCAGATTATCTTTGCGTTATCTTATCTTACCAAAATTTGCAATAAAGGCTTCTTTTTCAAAAATGACGCAATATTTACATTTGGTTACGTCGTCATCGGTTTCATTACCAACAGATTTATGGATTCCAGTAACAAATATTATTAAGCCGCAACATGCAAAACAATATTCCATTGGTGGCAAACTTGAGTTTAGAAAAGGTTTTGATATGTCGTTAATGGGCTACTATAAAAACTATGAGAATTTATTAACTTATGATGAAAGAGCTTCATCTACAGTATATACAGACTCTTGGGAAAATAATTTTTTAACAGGGAGTGGTAATGCCAGGGGGGTGGAGCTGTTAATCCATAAAAAAACAGGTAAATTATCTGGATGGATGGGGTATACATTAGCAGAATCACGTCAACGGTTTGATAAGCTAAATGGAGGCAGGAGTTTTCCCGGAACTAATGATAGAAGACATGATATCGGGGTATTTGGTAACTATGTAATCAATTCAAAAATCGATGTTTCTGCAACCTGGCTTTTTAGTTCTGGCAGTTCGGTTACCTTACCATCGCAAAAGTACTATACCCCATCGTTACCAACACAAGGAATGCAGGAGCAAAGTTCTTATTCAGAATATATCAGCACAAAAAATGGTTATAAGATGCCTGTATTTCATCGATTAGATATAGGTGTTAACCTAAGAAAACCTAGTAGGTGGGGAGAAAGTGTTTGGAGTTTTGGACTGTATAATGCCTATGGCCGTCAAAATGCATTCACATTATATTTTTCTTCGGAAACAAATGAACGGACCGGGCAGGTTAGTAGGGAATTACGTCAATTAAGTATTTTCCCTTTTCCATTACCATATGTGCGATATACTTTAAAATTTTAAAAAGGATGTATGATGTTTAAGTGGTTGATGTTTAGTGTTTTGATTCTGGGATTACTTGTTTCTTCTTGTGAGAAAAGTTTAGAATATCAGCTTTCTAATCAGAATTCAAAAGTTGTTATGTATGCGTTTCCTATGCCGGATAGTACTTTGAATATTCATGGAAGTTATACTACTGATATTCTTACGGATAAGAAATTTGATGAATTATCAGGGATGTTTGTCAGTGTTTATGAAAATGGAGTTTTTATCAATAAGTATAATTACGATCCCTCTAAAGAATGGTTAACTATAAACGATCAGAACCTTCAATATAATGATCAGATTAAAATTGTATTTGAATTAGAAGATGGAGATTCTGTGTTTGCTGAAACTATTATTCCTGAAGCAG
Organism: Marinilabiliaceae bacterium; assembly: GCA_050296935.1. Classification (GTDB taxonomy): domain Bacteria; phylum Bacteroidota; class Bacteroidia; order Bacteroidales; family Marinilabiliaceae; genus Saccharicrinis. The sequence goes on from JBNKRV010000040.1 coordinate 12,031, forward strand.
TTCCCATTATAGCAATAGATACATCCACGGTTGTTAATATAAATGAGAATAATAAGGAGGAACTCATGTTAAAATGTTCGATAGAAATTAACGATCCTTCCGGTATTGATAATTATTATCAATTGAGAGTTGATTCAAAGACAATAACAAAAAATGCAGATGATAACTATATAGAAAAGAATGAAACGATTGAATTTGTTAAGGAAGATAAAATATTTTTAGCAAGAGATTATGAGGCTGTATTAATAACAGATATTGATTATCAAGGTACATTTGATGATTTTTATATGAATAGTCAAACGTATAAATTCGACATATTGATTCCGGATAAATATTTAAATGTGCAGGAAAATGAAGTCAGGAATGTTTTAACCTTTCATCTATACTCCTTGACAAAAGAATATTATTTGTTTTTAAGAACGTTTCTCGAAGAACAAGCATTTAGAGAAGATCCTATATATGATCAGGCTAATGTATTTTCTAATGTGAATAATGGTTTAGGTGTTGTTGCCGGATTATCGGTAAGCTGCGACTCAATTGTTTTATTAAAATGAATGAACTATTTTGGATATATTTAGTTCATATTCTTTAGATAGAATAGACTTTGCGTCTTAATAAATTGGGATTTTGATTATTTTTGTCGAATGGTTAGCTGAATGTATTTTTATATAGATATTCAGCAGGTTTATTATTATATCAAATTAAAGGTTGATATGTGAAGAGCTTTGCTCATCAGTTTTAAAGAAATTAATAAGAAAAAATTAAATAATTATGGCATTATTTGGGAAAATGGAGAATTTGGATTCTCCCGAAAAAAATAAAGCAAACTCCTCAGAAGTTGAAAAAACAAAAGTACTGATTATTGGTTCAGGTCCCGCAGGTTATACTGCTGCTATTTATGCTGCCCGTGCAAATCTTAGTCCTGTTTTATATGAAGGGATGCAGCCTGGTGGACAGTTAACAACAACAACAGAAGTAGAGAACTATCCGGGGTATCCGGATGGAGTAACAGGTCCTGAGATGATGGAAGATTTAAAAAAGCAGGCGATGCGTTTTGGATCTGATGTTCGTTTTGGTTATGCCACAGATACAGATCTTTCAGAACGCCCTTTTAAAGTTACTATTGACGGAAATAAAGTAATTGAAACCGAAGCCTTAATTATAGCCACTGGTGCAACAGCAAAGTATTTGGGGCTGGAGGATGAACAAAAATATGCAGGTTCAGGTGTTTCTGCGTGCGCAACTTGTGATGGTTTCTTTTATAGAGGAAAAGATGTAGCAGTTGTTGGAGGTGGAGACACAGCGTGTGAGGAAGCTATGTACTTGGCAGGATTAGTAAATAAAGTATATTTAGTTGTTCGTCGTGATGAATTGAGAGCTTCTAAAGTGATGCAGCAAAGATTATTCGATACTGAAAATATTGAAGTATTGTGGAAACATCAAACAAAAGGTTTAGTCGGAGATGGAGTTGTGCAGGGGGCCGTTTTATTGAAGAATAAAGGAGAAGAGAATGAAGAGGAAGTGAAAATTAATATTGATGGATTTTTTCTTGCAATTGGACATACCCCTAATTCTGATATATTTAAAAAATATCTGGAAACAGATGAAGTAGGTTATATACAAACTATTGCAGGTACATCAAAAACTAATATTCCCGGAGTTTTTGCTTGTGGTGATGTAATGGATAATCAATACAGGCAAGCTGTAACAGCAGCTGGTTCTGGTTGTAAAGCTGCTATTGACGTTGAGCGTTTCTTAAGCGAACAATAAACTTAATTTTTGATATAATGAAAATGCCTTGTGAAAATTCATCACAAGGCATTTTTTTTGTTTAAATTTAAGTTATTAGTCAAATTTTGAAAGGATATTATTTATGCATTGATCTGTTTTCTGAAACATTTTTCAGGTTTAATAATCAGAGGAGGTGTTATTTCAATTCATATTTTATGTATATTACAAATTACAATATTTAAAAAATCATAAACTAAATCAAGGTTTACCGTACTCATAAAAAGCAATTGCAAAAGCAGTTATTTTCTCCTAATCATATCAGGTAATGATGAATAATAATTGGAATCAAACACTTAAAGAATTTGTTAACAGGAATAGTTCCATGTATAAGAATGAGAATTATTTGAGACATAAACAGATTTGTACAGAAGGATTTGATATTGATGTTTATGTTGCGTCATGGAATAAAAATCAGGTTGTTACTGGTATTGAAGGAAGTAAAAAGCATTGTTCTGTTTGTTGTGCTCTTAATGATAGTTCCGTACAGGTACTTGAATATGATACCGTTTATCGTCTAATTCCAATTGTTGATTCTATATTTAAGTCACATTTTTTGTTGGCAGATAATCATCATAAAACAAAACGTGATAATGGAAGAATATATCATATTCTTTCTCAAAGTGAGCGGTTTAGTAATTATCTCTTACTCTGTGATGGTATTGATTATCCTGATGGTGAAAAGAAACATTTTTATTTACATTTGATTGAAAAAAATCAATTTGCAATTGAGAATAGCAGTAACTATAGACCTGAAAGAACCCAGATACTAAAAGAGCAACAGGGTGAAGTTTTCATGATTAATAGTCATATCCATTCAGGAATAGTGATTCAAAGTAGTAACTATAAATGGATTGCAGATGTGTATTTTGGATTGGAAAAAACGTTGGGACGTGAGTATTCATTAGGAAAGTTTCCATATGTCAACCTGATTGTTTGGTATTCAGATAATGGGTGGGTGATTAATATTTTTCCCAGAGTGGTACAAAAGCCTCGACAGTATTACGAACAAAAGAGTGATGCTTTAAGAATAATTCCTGGTTCATTTGAAATGGCTGGAGTATTTGTAGTTAATAATGAAAATAATTTTGTATTGCTGAATGAGGAAGTACTTAGGGACATTTATTCTCAAATTTCATACAACAGTTCTCATTTACTAGATATTCTAAATACCTTTAAATACAATTATTTAAATGAATAAGCCTACAATTAAATTTCCAATTATAAAATGTAAAAAACTTTCAGTTTTACTGGAAGGTGAATATTTTTTTGGAGAGTCTCAGCGAAGGATAAATGGAGAATGGGAGGTTAGTATTAAAGATGATAAAATTTATTTTGAGAATAACGTAGAACTATTATTAGGAGATAAGAGTGTTGTTTTATCGCCCTTATTCCCCAAAGGATGTAGTTTTTTCATTAATTCCGATGGAATAAATGAAGGTGATAACATATATTATGGAGGTATATCCGTAGTGCATCAGGAAGAATACCTTTATTTAATAAATGATGTTGATATTGAGTTCTACATAAGAAGTGTTTTAAGTTATTGGTTTCCAGATAATAAAGAAATAGATTTTTTAAAAGTGCAGGCTGTTATATTGCGTAATAATGCAATACAGTTTTATATGAGTAAATTAACAGATAATATTTCAAAAATTGATGCAGTATTAACGCAGAAAAAGCATATGGAATCATTGTATGATACCAGTGTGTCAAATATTCCTATGATGTATTATGGGTTGCCAAAATCTAGTAATACGTGTGTTGTTGAGGCTGTTAGTGATACAAAGGGAATGGTTTTAGTCAATAATGATCGTTTAAGTGATGTACAACAAACCTTTTGCTGTGGGGGTGTAACTGAAATAAAAGATAGTGGTTCTTCAAACCAGTTCAAAAGGGTTTTTGATTCAAATCTAAAAAGCAATATTGATTTAACACAAAATCAAAGTTTCGAACACTGGATTTATCATCCTGTAGATAGCTATTGTAATATTGATGATGTTGGTATTTATGATCAGCTATATAACTCTAAAAAAGCGAAGAGCTTTATGATTTATCGGTGGAATAGAGTTTTTAAAAGAACAGAATTGTCATCTTTATTGCAAAATAAGTTTAAAATAAGAATAGGTCGCTTGCAAGATATCAAGGTCAAGGAAAGAGGGATTTCCGGATCTGTAAAATGGCTGCGATTTATAGGAAGCCAGGGCGAAGTTGATTTGAAGAATGGAGATGTTAAAATGTTTGTTGAGCTTTTTAAATTTCAAAGTGAAGCATTTATTGTGGATGTAAATATGGATAATTTTACTTTCAATGGGGCAGGTTCCGGTAAGGGTGAAGGACTTTGCCAGCTGGGAGCAATGAATATGGCTTTAAATGGCAAATCAATGAATGAAATATTAGAACATTATTTCCCGGATTCATATATAGAAAAACAATATTAATCCTGGGTTTCTAGCATATTACAGGTTAAACTTTTAAGTTTATAACAATAAAAAAGCGGACTGTTATTTAATAACAATCCGCTTTTTATTTTATTGTGTAAACTAATTACTATAGTATGTTTACAATTTTATCACTTTTATAAGCTCCGGCTTTTAGTTTTTCTTTCACTTCAGCAAAAGCTTTAATCGTATAGTTCACATCCTCCAATGTATGAACAGCAGTAGGTATAATTCTCAACATTAGCTGATCTTTTGGAATAACAGGATATGCAACAATAGAGCAAAAGATATTGTAATTTTCTCTTAAATCCATTGTTAACTGTGTAGCTTCAGGCACAGTACCATTCAGGAAGACCGGAGTTACCGGTGATTCTGTTTTACCTAAATCAAATCCTTGCTCCTTAAGTCCTGTTTGAAGAGCTGTAACAACTTTCCAAAGGTTTTCTTTTAACTCAGGCTGAGTTCTCAATAGCTCTAATCTTTTTAATGCACCAATAACTAATGGCATTGGTAAAGATTTAGCAAATATTTGAGAACGCATATTGTATCTTAAGTAACCAATAACTTCTTCACTTCCTGAAATAAATGCACCAATACTGGCCATTGATTTTGCGAAAGTACTAAATAAAAGATCTACACTATCAGTTACATCAAAATGCTCTGCAGTTCCGGCACCGGTATTACCCATTGTTCCAAATCCATGTGCATCATCAACTAGTAAACGGAAATTGAATTTGTCCTTAAGAGATACAATACCTTTTAAATTACCAAGGTCACCGGCCATGCCAAATACACCTTCTGTAATTACAAGGATACCACCTCCGTTTTCCTTAGCTCTTTTTGTTGCAAACTCAAGCATTTTTTCACATCTGCCCATATCATTATGTGGAAAAACAAAACTTTTTCCACCTTTGGCTTTGTGTAAAAAGATACCGTCCATGATACATGCATGTGATTCTGAATCATATACAATTACATCATTTCTTGAGACTATGGTATCAATAATAGAAACCATTCCCTGGTATCCGAAGTTTAACAGGTATGCATCTTCTTTTCCTACAAATTCAGCAAGATTTGCCTCAAGCTCTTCATGTTTACTGGTATGTCCCGACATCATTCGGGCACCCATTGGATATCCTAAACCATACTCTGCTGCAGCATCTGCATCTGCTTTCCTAACCTCAGGGTGATTAGCTAAACCAAGATAGTTGTTTAAACTCCAGGTTAATACCTCTTTACCCCTAAATTTCATTTTAGGACTAATTTCTCCCTCTAATTTTGGAAACATATAATAACCATGAGCATCCTTGCTATATTGACCAAGTGGCCCCATGGTTTTCTTTATCTTATCAAAAATATCCACGTTGTATATCTTTTATAAATTAACGCCGCAAAGGTAATATTTTTTAATAAGCTTGTGACTTATTCTTGTTAAAAGTTTTTAATTAGAAACTTGATCATTTGAAAAAGTAGTATTTTAGAAGAGAATTAATTAGCGATAAGTTTTATTTATATCTAAATAATTGATTGTATTGAAAATCAGAGTTTTATTGTTGTGTTTTTCTAGTAAATGTCTTGTCCTTTATCTTAAATATTGTACCTGTCTGATATTCTCCATACAAATGATGATTTTTTTATTCATATGCCATAGTGCATGTAAAATTATGATAGGATTAGTCGGATTAGAATGTCAGTATTTAAATTTATTTTAAAATGACGGTAAGTAGAGGGTAAGCTTAATTGAGAAAATATAAAAATATATACCTTATCGGTTGAAGTAAATTGTTATTAATGAAATTGTGAATTTTAAGTGTTACGTAATTAATGCTTAATTTATTATTACGTTATTCGACCTTTTGAGATTATAAATCATTAGTGTCCGGTATAAAACTATTCTGTGAGTAGTGGTAGGCGAAAAGAAATATCAATAATTAATGTTCGTCGACAAAATGGAGCCCTTGAAAAAACATTGGATCTTTGGGCTGGAAAAAAGTTAATGTATCCGAAATGCCCTCACATCGGTTTTCTCTAGAAAATTCGAAAGATGCATTTGGTCTGGTAGCATTTAATAGTAATGGTGAGATGAAAGCAATGATAGATTTTAGCGAATAGAAATAGTTTGTAATCAAATGATGTGTATTCGTAATGAATTAATTCTAAGATTTGGATTTTCTTATGATGTATTAAGGAATTCATTTCAGAATTAATATTAAAAGATTATCTTTGCACGTTGTTTATTGTATATGAGTGAGCTTTGGGATGGTTTGTGAAGAGGTAAGCTACTTATTAATAGTTATATAAATGGCTTGAAAACTTATTTTTAATGAAGAAAATACTAATAGTACTATTTATAATTCCTCTTTTTGTTAATTGTAGTAAATACCAAAAGTTACTAAAAAGTACAGATTATGAGATGAAATACACCAAGGCATTGGAGTATTTTGAGGCTGAAGATTTTATGCGTTCGGCAACACTGCTGAATGAACTACAGGGAATTTACAGGGGAACAGATAAGGCTGAAAATGTTACGTATACCTATGCAAAATGTCTGTATGGATTAGGTGATTATTTAATGGCCGGGCATTATTTCCGACAATTTGTAAAAACATATCCATCCAGTGATTTAAATGAAGATTGTCAGTTTATGAGTGCATATTGTTATTATATGCAATCTCCCAAGCCTAGATTAGATCAAACAGACACCTATGAGGCAATTAATGAGTTTCAATTATTTGTAAATGTTTATCCCAAAAGTAGTAGGGTAGAAGAAGCCAATAGATTAATGGATGAATTAAGAGATAAGTTGGTATATAAATCATATTTGAATGCTAAGCTTTATTTTAATTTAGGAAATTATATGGGTAATAATTACAAATCTTCTGTAATTGCGGCTCAAAATAGTTTAAAAGAATTTCCAGATACTAAATATAGAGAAGAGTTATCATTCTTAATTCTGGAGGCAAAGTATATTCAGGCAAAGAATAGTGTAATTGAGAAAAAAGAAGATAGAATAAGAGAAGCCATTGATGAATATTTTTCATTTATTAATGAGTTTCCTGAAAGTCAATATATGGATAAAGCCGTTAAAATTTTTAACGATGCGTCCAAAGAGATAAATTTTGAAGTAGCTAATTAGATTAAATAATTAATATCATGGATTATAAAAAGTCAAACGCTCCCGGAAGTACAATTACCTGGAATACTCAAGAGCTTTCTCAAGAAACTGGTAATATTTATGAGTCAGTAAATGTGATCGCAAAAAGAGCTAATCAAATTAGCGTTGAGATGAAAGAAGAGTTGAATAAAAAGCTTCAGGAATTTGCATCTTATACTGATAATTTAGAAGAGGTATTCGAAAATCGTGAGCAGATTGAGATTTCACGTTTTTATGAAAGATTACCCAAAGCATCTTCAATAGCTACACAAGAGTTTGTTGAGGGTAAAGTTTATCATCGTAATGCTACCAAGGATAATGAATAATTGATTCTTGTATCTTAATTACAATAAAGAAATTAAAAGATAAAGGAGGTTGTTATAATTTCTTTTATCTTTTTTTGTTTTATACATAAAGGAGATGCTAAAAAACAAGAAAATAATTTTAGGTATTTCTGCTGGTATTGCCGCATACAAAGCAGCATTGTTGACAAGACTTTTGGTAAAGCAAGGAGCTGAAGTCAAAGTTCTTATGACTGAAAAGGCTAAGGAATTTATAACGCCCCTGACAATGGCTACTTTATCCAAAAACCCAATATTAGTGGATTTTTACAATCCGGAAAATGGTGATTGGAACAGCCATGTTGATTTAGGATTATGGGCAGATGCCATGGTCGTTGCTCCTGCAACAGCAAACACTATGGGGAAAATGGCAGGTGCTGTTGCTGATAACCTGTTGGTTACTACTTATTTATCTGCCAGATGTCCTGTTTTTGTTGCTCCAACAATGGATTTAGATATGTATCTTCATGCTGCAAATCAACGAAATATGAAAACTCTTGTAGAGGATGGAGTTCATATAATTGAAGCAGAGGAAGGAGAGTTAGCTAGTGGATTAAGTGGTAAAGGTAGGATGGCTGAACCTGAAGTTATTGTTGAAGAGTTAATTCATTTTTTTCAAAATGAACTGAAGTTTGGGCAGGGATCTCTTGTAGGTTCAAAATTCCTGGTAAATGCCGGACCAACTTATGAAAAACTTGATCCTGTAAGGTATATTGGTAATTTTTCCAGTGGAAAAATGGGATATTGTATTGCTGAGGAATTGGCCAATAGGGGAGCAGAGGTAGTATTAGTTTCCGGACCTGTGAAAATCAAAGCAAAGCATCCGGATATTAAATTGGTTTCTGTAACTTCGGCACAGGAAATGTACGAATCCTGTAAGCATTATTTTACAGAGTGCGATGGTGCTGTTCTTTCAGCCGCTGTTGCTGATTATACACCGGCTACCTATAAACAAAGTAAGGTAAAGAGTAGTGAAGACGAAATTGTTGTTACTTTAAAGTCTACTGTAGATATTGCACAAAAACTTGGAGAAATAAAAAAGAAAGGACAACTTTTAGTAGGATTTGCCTTAGAGACTGATAATGCATTAGAAAATGCATCAAAAAAACTGAGAGCTAAGAATTTGGATTTTATTGTCTTAAATTCTTTAGAAAATGAAGGAGCAGGTTTTGATGTAGATACAAATAAGGTAACAATTATTGATAACGATAATAATAAAGAAGAGTTTGCGTTAAAGAGTAAGCAGGAAGTTGCTGTTGATATTGTTAACAAGATTACCTCATTGTAATAATTTGCAGGCGGTAATGTGTTTGAAGTTTGTTTTAATTCAAATGTTTTACAATTAAAGAATATGATAGCCTGAGTTTAAAACAGTGATACTCCGCTTAAAATGGCCGCTGTTCTTTCGTAATTTACAAGTAAAAATTACTAATTATAAGCGGGCTGAATCAAAGATTTTATGTTGAACCCAGGTTAATAATAATTTGATTTTAAATTTTGTTAAACCTTAATTGAACTCAAGTGAGAATTTTTATTGTACTAATATTGATTTTAATTCCATTTAATGTCAAATCTCAGGAGTTGCAATGTGCAGTGTCTGTTGTTTCACCGGGAATACAGGGAACAAATAAGCAGGTTTATGAAACTATGCAAACGGCAATTCGTGAGTTTATGAATGGCCAAAAATGGACCGACAATGTTTTTAGTGCTGAAGAACGTATTGAGTGTAGCATATTAATAAACATCAAAGAAGTAATATCAGTAGATGAGTTTTCCGGTACTATTCAGATACAAGCTCGTCGACCAGTATATAATTCTTCATATAGTACGATTCTTCTTAATTATTTGGATCAGGAATTTAGTTTTAAATATGTAGAATTTGAACCATTAATTTATAATTCCAATACGTTAGAATCTAATTTAATTGGCGTGTTGGCTTACTATTCCTATGTGATTTTAGGATTGGATTACGATTCTTTTTCAAAATTCGGTGGTTCAAAATACTTTGAATTGGCTGAAAAGATCGTAAATATGGCACAAAATTCTCCAAAGAAGGGCTGGAAATCATTTGAAAACAGGCGCAATAGATATTGGTATGTTGAGAATTATTTAAATGAATATCACAAACCTTTAAGAGAATGTATGTATCAATATCATAGATTAGGTTTGGATAAGATGAGTGAAAAACCAGAAGGTGGCAGAAAGGAAGTGTTAAGTGCTCTTGAAAAACTTCAAAAAGTTCAACGTCAAAGAGCTAGTTCATTTGCAATGCAATTGTTTTTTGATGCCAAGTCTGACGAAATAATAAATATTTTCTCAGAATCATTTTCCTTGGAAAAATCTCGCGCTATTGAAGTGTTGTCTGAGGTTGATCCTGCAAATGGGGCTAAATACAAAGAGAAATTAATAAGTAAACATTAAACATAGGTTAGATTTATGCTTAAATCGTTGTATGTTTCAAATTATGCTTTAATAGATCATCTTGAAATAGGATTTGGAAATGGGTTTACGGTAATCACAGGTGAAACTGGTGCTGGTAAATCTATAATACTCGGAGCCTTGTCATTAGTGTTAGGGCAACGTAGTGATACTTCTGTATTAAAGGATAAGGATAAAAAAAGTGTAATTGAAGCCGAATTTAATATTGAGAATTATGGGTTTGAAACATTGTTTAATTCAGAAGATGTCGATTACCTGAAAGATACTATTATTAGAAGAGAAATTTTACCCGGGGGGAAATCAAGAGCTTTTGTTAATGATACGCCTGTAAACCTTAATTTCTTAAAAAAAATATCTCTACAATTAATTGATATTCATTCACAACATCAAAATCTACTTTTAGGAGATACCGGTTTTCAATTGAGTGTGGTTGATACAGTTGCCGGTAATTATGATTTACTTCAGGACTATAGGAATAAATTTGCTGACTATAATGGTTTGTTAAATAAGAGGAAAGTTCTGGAAGAAAGTAATTTAAAATTGAAAGATGATGCAGATTATATGCAATATCAGTATGATCAATTAAATGATCTTAAATTGCAACCAAATGAGCAGGAGGAGCTAGAGAAAGAGAGTGAATTGTTGTCTCATGCAGAAGAAATTAAAGGAAATCTATATCAGGTTACTAATGTTTTTAATGGAGATGGAAATCCTGTTTTACCATCCTTGAAAGATGCCCTGAAGAATATTGAACGGATAGTGCAATATGTTCCGGAAGGAGAGGAATGGAAAAAAAGAGTTGAATCAGCCTATCTGGATTTAGATGATTTGTCGAGTGAATTAGAGTTAAAGATGGATGGAATTGAATATGATCCAGAGCGACTCAATTATGTAAATTCCCGTTTGGATCAAATTTTTGCTCAGCAACAAAAGCATAAGGTTAAAACTATTGATGAATTGTTGGAGATAAAGAATAATTTAGAACAACAATTACAGCAAATATCATCTTTTGATGAGGATTTAAAAGAAATAGAGAAAGAAATAGAAAGTTCAAAAAGCCAGTTGAGCATTAGCGCAGGGAAATTATCCATATCCCGAAAAAAAGTTCTAAAACAAATTGAAGAAACGATTGTTAATCAATTGACCGATCTGGGAATGCCAAATGCGACTCTGAAAGTCGACTGTGAACAAGTTAAAGGATTTAAAGAAGATGGTACAGATAATATAAATTTTCTGTTTTCAGCAAATAAAAATGGAATTAAAGCAGCTATTCCTAAGGTAGCCTCAGGAGGTGAGATGTCGCGGGTAATGCTTTGTATTAAATCATTATTGTCATTGTCAAAAGGATTACCAACCATTATTTTTGATGAAATTGATACTGGTGTATCTGGTGAAGTTGCTGACAAAATGGGTGATATTATGCATTCAATCTCCCAAAATATACAAGTAATAAGCATAACGCATTTGCCACAAATTGCTGTGAAAGGAAAGTTTCATTACAAGGTATTTAAGATGGATGACCATTTAGATACAAAAACAAGCATTGAAAAACTATCATATGATAAAAGGGTTACTGAGGTGGCTAAGATGTTGAGCGGAAGTAATTTAACAGAAGCGGCGCTGATTAATGCCAAAGAGTTATTAGGTAATTCAAATTAGGAATATTATTGATTTTCAGGATTGTTTTGTTAGTACTTACGTTACTTTGTTTACTTATTAATAGCTTGTTACTTATTGTTAGATAGGTAGTTGTGTGTGTATTCAAGTAGGTAATCTATTATTTAAAAAATATTAAATAACTAAATAATTAAACTTTATAGTTTTTCGTATAGCGTATTCATATATATTTGTACGCTCAAAATCGAATGATAAAATGGGATACAATTTATTAAAAGGAAAAAGGGGAATTATCTTTGGGGCATTAAATGAAATGTCTATTGCATGGAAAGTAGCTGAAATGGCTCATGAAGAAGGTGCTGTTTTTACTTTGTCAAATACCCCTGTTGCTTGTAGAATGGGAACACTTACTGAGCTTTCAGAAAAATGTAATGCAGAAGTGATACCCGGAGATGCAACAAGTGTTGAAGATTTAGAGAATGTTTACAAAAGGTCAATGGAAGTTTTAGGCGGAAAAATTGACTTTGTTCTTCATTCCATTGGTATGTCTCTTAATGTTCGTAAAAAGAGAGTGTATCATGATTTAAATTATAACTATCTGAATAAAACACTTGATATTTCAGCAATTTCATTTCATAAAATGCTTCAGGTCGGATTTAAACTGGATGCAATTAATGAATGGGGATCCGTGTTAGGATTATCATACGTTGCAGCACAAAGAACATTTTATGGTTATAATGACATGTCTGATGCGAAAGCATTGCTTGAGTCGATAGCTCGAAGTTTCGGATATATTTATGGTAGAGAAAGGAAGGTCAGAGTAAATACTATTTCTCAATCTCCTACTATTACAACAGCCGGAAGTGGAGTTAAAGGCTTCGATGGATTGATGGATTTCTCTGAGAGAATGTCTCCTCTTGGTAATGCTTCAGCCGATGAATGTGCCAATTATTGTATAGCAATGTTCTCTGACTTAACAAGAAAAGTAACCATGCAAAATCTTTTCCATGATGGGGGATTTTCTAATGTAGGAATGAGTCTGCGTGCAATGACACAATATAATAAGAGTTTTGATACGGATGACATCGAAACACTAGATTAAAAAACTTTAAAGCATCTGAAAAGATGCTTTTTTTTTATCCTGCTTTTTAGTGGGATTTTTCCTTTTTAAGAATTCGCTTAAATTTTATTGTATTATTAAATTCATTAACTTTGCCTGCGTTTTTAAAACCTTAATTGGGTAAACATTAAAATTAACTATGGATAAATACCAAATTAATCACCTAAGAGAGCTTGAAGCTGAATCGATATATGTTATTCGTGAAGTAGCTGCGCAGTTCGAAAAACCGGTGATGTTATTCTCTGGAGGGAAGGATTCAATTGTAATGTTTCATTTAGCCCGCAAAGCTTTTTATCCGGCTAAAGTTCCCTTTGCACTTTTGCATATTGACACAGGTCATAATTTTCAGGAGACCCTTGATTATAGGGATAACCTTATGGCTGAGACAGGTACGAAGTGTATTGTTAAATATGTTCAGGATTCAATAGATCAGGGTAAAGTTGCTGAAGAAAGAGGGATAAACGCTTCCAGAAATAAACTTCAGACTGTTACATTGCTCGATGCATTAGAAGATTTGAAATGTGATGCAGCAATGGGTGGTGGAAGAAGAGACGAGGAAAAGGCACGTGCTAAAGAACGTTTCTTTTCACATAGAGATGAATTTGGTCAGTGGGATCCCAAAAATCAACGTCCGGAACTTTGGAATATATTTAACGGCAGAAAAAATATGGGGGAGCATTTTAGAGTCTTTCCTATAAGTAACTGGACCGAAATGGATGTTTGGCAATATATATATATGGAAAGTATTGACCTTCCAAGTTTGTATTTTACACACAAACGTAAAGTTTTTAACAGAGACGGAGTTTGGATGTTTAAGGCTCCTTTTATGGATCTGAAACCAAACGAAGAGTTGGTAGAAATGGATGTTCGATGTAGAACAATTGGTGATATTACCTGTACAGGATTAACATTGTCAAAGGCTGATTCAATTGAGGATATTATTCAAGAGGTAGCTGCTACCAGAACTACTGAAAGAGGTGGGCGTGCTGATGATAAAAGATCAGAATCAGCAATGGAAGATCGAAAAAAAGAAGGGTATTTCTAACCAAAAAGCTAAGCATCAAATTATTATGAGCGATAAAAATTCAGGATATTTAGATATGGAGCTTTTACGCTTCACTACTGCAGGAAGTGTAGATGATGGTAAAAGTACTTTAATAGGCAGGCTTTTATATGATAGTAAAGCCATTTTTGAGGATCAAATGGAAGCCATTGAAAAGGCTAGTGAACGAATCGGAAATGAAGAGGTTAATCTTGCTTTATTAACAGATGGTTTACGTGCTGAAAGGGAGCAGGGAATTACCATTGATGTGGCTTACCGTTATTTTGCAACTCCAAAACGTAAATTTATTATAGCTGATACTCCGGGGCATATTCAATATACCAGAAATATGGTTACAGGAGCAAGTACGGCTAATGTTGCAATTATTTTGGTGGATGCACGACATGGAGTTCTTGAACAAACATTGCGTCATTCATATATTGCATCTTTGTTACAAATTCCACATGTCATCTTTTGTATTAACAAAATGGATTTAGTGGAATACAGCGAAGATGCTTTTGAGAAAATTAAAGGTGACATTGATGGTTTTTCATCTAAATTAAGTGTAAAGGATATCCGTTATGTGCCGATTAGTGCATTAAACGGTGATAATGTTGTGGATCGTTCCAGTAAAATGGATTGGTATCAGGGACCAACTTTACTACACCTGCTTGAAAATATTCATATAAGTAGTGATATAAACCATGACGATTTTCGTTTTCCGGTTCAGTACGTTGTTCGACCTCAAACTGCAGAATTCCCTGATTACAGAGGGTATGGTGGTAGAGTGGTAAGTGGGGCTGTAAAAGTAGGAGATCCCATAACTGTATTGCCTTCAGGATTTACTTCAAAGGTAAAAACTATTGATTTTTTTGATACTACTTTAGAAGAAGGATTTGCTCCGCAATCATTGACAATTACTCTTGAAGATGAAATTGATATCAGTAGAGGTGATATGTTAGTGAAATCTGATGACCTTCCTTCAACAACTCAGGATCTGGATATGATGGTTTGTTGGTTTAACGAACGAAAAATGGTACCCCGAGGAAAGTATGTTATTAGGCACACTTCAGCTGATGCACGTTGCATGGTTACGGATGTTCAATATAAGATGGATATTAATAAGCTGGAACAGCACGAGGATGATAAAGAAGTGGGTATGAATGATATTGCCCGAGTGAGTTTAAGAGTGACAAAACCTTTACATGTTGATTCTTATACAAAAAACAGATTTACAGGTAGTGTTATTCTTGTTGACGAAGGTACTAATGAAACCGTAGCTGCAGGGATGATTATTTAAATAAGATATATTTCATGAAAAAACCCCCAATACTTAATGTTAAGTATTGGGGGTTTTTATTTTTTTGAATTATTTTTCCGGATCAGAATTTCCAACCTAAAGTGAGTGCAATATTATGATCATTTATTTCTGTTTTTGGAGTATTGTCATAATGTGCATCATAGTATGCATTTAAAAATTCAGCATCGTAGTAGGTATCATATTTTGTGAGTTTATAGGCGATATCTACAAAGTAATTCTTATTTCTGTATCCAATGCCTGCACTATAACTGTTTATGACATTGAAATTTGATTTTGCACTTAATGAATATGGCGAATCCTGATATGCATATCCACCTCTTAAACTTACCTGTTTATTAATTCTGTATTCAGCTCCCAATCTTAAATTATTTGTACTGGTTAAGTTTGATTTTATACTACTATTTGTAGTGTTTGCAAATACAATGTCATTATAATAACCAGTTGATGATTTGATTTTTGCCGAAGCATAATCGATATACTCATAATCAAAACTTATAATGGCTTTTTTACCAATTACGTATGAAGCACTGGCGACTGCTTTTCCAGGAGTATTCAGGTTGTAATCATATTTACTATCGTAATATGCATATGTATCTTTAGTTCTTACATTAACTATTTCATTATAGAACAAGCCTTTTATTTGAGATCCATAATTCTCCTCAATGTTATACCAGGTTGGTGTGTGATAAGCCAATCCAATTCTTAAGTTTTCAATGGGTAAAAGAATGACTCCAAGTTTTAGGTTTATTCCATTGCCCTGCATGTCAAGGTAATCAATGATTGAATATCTCTGGAAAGCTTTATCCTGAGGTGTTCCATTTTCTTCTTTATTGCTCTCGTGAAATGTTGACTCTTGTTTAAATCTGAGCATTGTAAAATTTAAACTACCACCAATTAATAAGAAGTTACTGATATTTGCACCTGCAGTAATGTTAATTTCTCCTGAATAACCATCTTTTTCTATGATCATCGTTTGATCTACTTTGTCTTCCATATATAAGTATGAAGAATAATAATGTTCGTTATTATTATCCAGACCTTCATAATCGATAATATATGCTCCGTACGCTAAGCCGGTTAATGGATTGTATTCATCCCAGTATTGCGGTTGCTGATCATTATAGTTATCAGGATTCAATCCGTAGGCATTGTCTTCAAATGTATATGCCATAGAATATCCAATATCTCTGGCAAATGCCATAGATTTATAATTAAAATTATTATTCCGATTATAGCCAATTGCAAAATGTGTGCTGGCTATTCCTTTTTCAACTTTTCTCATAGGTCGGTAAGTTCCAACAAAGCCGATTTGATTTAAGGCAAAAGTGGTTTTATTTTCATCGGTTTTTATATTGCCGATAGTACTTTGAGTTGAATTTAGAAAAATAGAAGGTGTATAGGAAAATTCGGAGGATCTGTAAGCTGCTATACCTGCCGGATTAATACTAAGAGAACTAAAGTCTCCACCTAAAGAACCAAATGCTCCACCCATTGAAATAGAACGTGCTGTTCCACCGTATTGAGGTTGAGAATATCTTAATACATCTTCAAATGTTTGACCAGAAAGTATGGTAACCATTAAAAGTCCAAGTATGCTTAAAACTAATTTACGATTATTCATAGGATACGATTAAATCATTACTATAAAAAAATGTTTGATTATATTAAATGATCAAGTAGAGAAAACCACATGGATTTTATATAATTGTAGTTTTCTCATGTATTGATATAGAGTTTGTTATCTTCCTCTGCTTGATCTGCTGCTTCCACCACTACTTGATCTGCTACTTCCGCTACTTCTACTACTGCTTCCGCTTGATCTGCTACTTGTACCGGAATAACTAGATGATGATCTTGATCCACTATTATAAGATGGAGTATAAGTTCTTGATGGAGAACTGGTACTACGGTTATTATAGCTTGAGCTTCTGTTTTTTGAACTACCTGTATTGTAACTTTTTGTAGTTTTTCTGTTAGAACTTCCGGAATTATATGTTTTTCCAGGAGAACTTGAAGAATAACTACTTCTGCTGGATCTGGTAGGATTGTATGTGTTATTTCCGGATGTTCCATTTCTGGAACTCCTATTATAAGTACTTCTTGTGTTATTAGTGTTATTAGAGGTTCTTGTATATGTTGGAGTATAACTATTTCTTGAACTTCTGTTATTATTATATTTGCTTTGAGTTGTTGAAGATTTAGTTGTTTTGTAATTATTTCCACTCACATACGATGCTCTGGTAGATCTGCCTCCATTTGTAGTATTGTAGGAGGATCTGTTAGTATTTGAGGTTTTGCTAGATGCTTGCTGAGTTGCAGAACCTGATGACCTGCTTGATCGGGATGCATTTGTAGTAGCTTGTCTATCGGAATTTAAATTCATCTGGTTAGAATAAGCTTGTCTTGGAGCTCTGGTTCTGTTATATTTTCGTCCGTCGCCAAAATAAGCAGTATTGTATCCTCCATAACCATAATATGGATGTCCCCAGTTATTATAGTAGTATGGATAACCGCATCCGTATCCATAATAAGGGTAACCCCAGTCGTAATAAGGGTAACCAAAACCTAGTCCCCATCCAAAACTATTGCCATACCATCCGCCATAAAAAGAAAATCTATTGTAATGTCCGAATGATCCATATCTCCAGTCCCAATAATAAGGACTTGACCAATCAGGAACAATAAATGCATAATCTCCTTCGATATAAACGTTGTAGTCAAATCCACTACCAAAAATAATTTCATCATACAAAGGCGACCAATATGGAACACCTCTGAATGGGCCATGGAATCTGGCTATTCTTTCAGCATAGTCTTTATCCAATTCAGTTCCGCTAAATTCATTAACCCAGTATCCTGTTTGATCGTTGTAATACAACATAGTATCAATATCGGATATGGAATCACTGGTAAGGATATCAGTATATTCTTTTTGAATCGAACTGAAATCTCTATGATCTTCCAATTCAGTACTTTCAGAGTTTTGATAGTCACTCTTTAATTGAGAGTAGGTTCTGTTATCTTCCTTTAATAATTCCTTACCTGGTTTTGGAAGTGGTGAATAGGATTCAGCTATTGCAATAGGTTTATCAGATGGAGAATAATATAGATCATCTTCATAAACACTAGAGATACCTGAATGATAACTTGTACATCCGGAAGTAATTAGAAAAGAAATAGTTAATATGTGCAGATACTTTTTCATAATATGAGTATTAAGCTATTTTCAATTAGTTTGGCATGGCATAATGCAATTTTCTATCATTAATTTTATATAAATCAATATTATTGTGCAATAATCATGCCGCAGGAGTGTTTGGCTGTCTGAAAATATTAGTATTGATATAAATTATCTTTCGAAATTCAACTTATTTAACTAAGAAGTTAAATTTCAGTACTTTTAAATTATTTAGATAACCTTTTCACAAAGGTAGAAAATAAACTAAAATCCCATCTTAACTGTTTTATTAATGAAATGAGTTCGATTATAATTATTGAATTTGCCTCATTAAATATTTTAAAGTATTCGGTAGAACAATGTTTCAAGTTGATATAAAAATAATAATCATAGAAAGAATAAGTTACATGAATTGATAAATTATTGTGTTATGGAATTAAAAGAGAAATACTGTGTTCCATGTGAAGGAGGAGTAGAGCCTCTTGGAAAAAAGGAAATTGAAACCCTTATTGAAAAACTCGAAAAAGGCTGGAATGTAGTGGATGATAAAAAGATTAGGAAGGAGTTTTCTTTTATAAATTTTCGGGAATCAATGAACTTTGCAAATGAAATTGCATCAATAGCAGAAAATGAAAAACACCATCCTGATTTGGCTATACATACCAGATCTGTTGAGGTTGAACTTAGTACACATGCTATTAATGGTTTATCAGAGAATGATTTTATATTAGCTGCAAAAATTGATGATTTGCTATTATAGTAATTGTGTATGTATGTTAGTGTTAAGTATTTGATTATCAATTTAATTTAATGGAATGTAATTGATATGTAATGACAGAATTAAAATGAGCAGTATAGGATAAGGAGATTGACAACTTCTGTAATTTTAGAGAATACTATTCAGCTTTTGTTCTTGTAATCACTTAATAATTATCATGTCTTTTCCGGAAAAAAATATCGGACTTTATACAGATCATTATGAGCTTACTATGGCCCAGGGATACTTTCTTTCCGGAAAACAAAATGAAACATCTTCTTTTGATTACTTTTTTCGGAAAAATCCGTTTGGTGGCGGATATGTTGTTTTTGCAGGTCTTGAAAATCTGTTAGAAATACTTGAAAAATTAAAATTTGAGGAGGATGATTGTATTTTCCTTCATTCAATAGGTTTTGATTCAAAGTTTATTGAATTTTTAAGAGGTTTTAAATTTACCGGAAATGTTTTTGCCGTGAGAGAAGGCGAAGTAGTATTTCCAAATGAACCAGTTGTAAGAATTGAGGGAAATATTATTGAATGTCAGTTAGTGGAAAGCTTATTATTGAATATTTTAAATTTTCAATCGCTTATTGCCACTAAATCTTCCAGAATGAAATATGTGGCAGGCAATAAGTTGTTAATCGATTTTGGTTTGCGACGGGCACAGGGATTTGGAGCCATTCATGCCAGTAGGGCAGCCATCATTGGTGGAGTTAGTAGCACATCAAATACCTATAGTGCATTTCATTTCAACTTAAAATCAACTGGCACGATGGCTCATTCATGGGTTCAGGCTTTTGGTGATGAGTCGGATGCATTTTTTGAATTCACCAAACATTTTCCAGATTCATCAGTGTTATTATTGGATACCTATAGTACGTTACAAAGTGGAATTGTAAATGCCATAAAAGTTGCAAAATATTTAGAAATCCACGGTTCAAAATTAGTTGGGGTTCGCTTGGATAGTGGCGATTTAAATTTATTAAGTAAGGCAGTAAGGAAAGAATTGGATGAAGCCCAGCTAGGATATGTTAAGGTTTTTGTTTCAAATCAGTTAGATGAATATGCAATAAAAAACCTGTGTGAACAAAATGCTCCGGTTGATGCTTTTGGTGTGGGGACAGCGTTGATTACAGGAAAAGATGAAGCTGCACTTGATGGTGTGTATAAGTTAGTTGAGATTAATCACCAACCTTCACTAAAGATATCTGACAATATTTCAAAGATGACTTTGCCGGGAATAAAGAGTATTTATAGGTATCTGAACCCCGATAATAATACTTTTTATGCTGATGGTATTGAATTGGCTGAAAAAGGAACTCCTGAAGTTATATATCAAGTAAATAAAGCTGATATTCAGATTAAGATTAAAGGACTTGAATATGAGAAGATTATCGATAGGGTAATGCTAAAAGGTAAAAGAATGAGAAGGGTTGAAGATGTTTATGAAATATCCGGATTTTCTCAAAAAAGAATACATCAATTACCAGACAGTATTAAGCGACTTAATTCTCCACAAACTTATAAAGTTGGCTTAGGAATTAGTTTATTAGCTACTCAGGAACTAGTAAAAAAAAAATTATGGAAGCGTTATTGGTAGTCGATCTGCAAGTTGATTTTTGTCCTGGAGGTGCTTTACCTGCACCCAATGGAAATAAAATAGTGCCTTTAATAAATAATTTGATGAGAAAGTTTGAAACGGTTATTGCATCAAGAGATGTACATCCTGAACAAACTGTCCACTTTAAAAAATGGCCTGTGCATTGTGTAAAGGATACCCCAGGTGCTCAATACCATAATGATTTTGATGTGTCAAAAGTGAATGTTGAATTATATAAAGGAACTAATGATAAAGATGATGGATATTCAGCATTTGAATCTTCAAATGAAAACCTGATAGAATATCTTCATAATCATAAAATTACCGATATATATATTGTTGGATTAACAACAGAGTATTGTGTTCTGAATACAGCAATGGATAGTATTGAAAATGGGTTTAATACATATATACTGGAAGATGCAATTGCTGCAGTTGAACCTGACTCTCAATCAGAAAAACAAGCCAAAGGTAAGATGATCAAAGCCGGAATTAAGCTCATTAAATCAGAGGATTTACAGTAATGTTATATTGATCAAACGAATATGATTGTTATTTTGGAATTTTCGTTGATGTAAAGAATTGGTTTACAGGGTGAAATGTCCTTAGATAAAGAGAGCCCTCGAAAAAAAATATAGGTCAGAATCTTATGGTGCCTTTGTATTGGTATTTTGATTGTATAAGATATACAATTATGATGTATTTTTTGTTACTTTTGCCCATTCATTCAGAATAAATAAAATTTAAATAATTCATTAAGTAAATCAGGTACTTACATTAGATAGTACTTTGATGGATTTTGAAAACATGAACAACATATGGCAAAGGGATTAACAAAAAGAAGTGTTGATTATTCGCAGTGGTATAATGAATTGGTAATTAAAGCTGACTTAGCAGAAAACTCTGCAGTAAGGGGTTGCATGGTTATTAAACCTTATGGATTTGCAATCTGGGAAAAAATGCAACAGCAATTAGATATAATGTTTAAAGAAACAGGTCATGTAAATGCATACTTCCCACTGTTTATTCCAAAATCTTTTTTTAGTAAAGAAGCAGCCCATGTAGATGGGTTTGCGAAAGAATGTGCGGTTGTAACGCATTATCGATTAAAAAATGATCCTGATGGAAATGGTGTTGTAGTTGATCCGGACGCCAAACTTGAAGAAGAATTGATTGTCAGGCCAACATCCGAAACAATAATATGGAATACTTATAAAAACTGGATTCAATCATATCGAGATCTGCCCATTATGTGTAATCAATGGGCTAACGTTGTTCGTTGGGAAATGCGTACACGTTTGTTTTTAAGAACTGCTGAATTTTTATGGCAAGAAGGACATACTGCTCATGCCACAAAACAAGAGGCCATTAAAGAAACAGAAACTATGATTCAGGTATATGCTGATTTTGCAGAAAAGTTTATGGCAGTACCTGTTGTAAAAGGTTTGAAAACTGAGAATGAGCGATTTGCCGGAGCATTGGAAACCTATACAATTGAGGCTTTGATGCAGGATGGAAAGGCTTTGCAGTCTGGAACGTCTCATTTCTTAGGGCAAAATTTTGCTAAGGCTTTTGATGTTAAATTCGCAACCAAAGAGGGCAAGGAAGATTATGTCTGGGCTACATCATGGGGAGTTTCAACACGTTTAATTGGTGCATTAATTATGGCACATTCTGATGATCATGGATTAGTGCTTCCTCCTAAATTGGCTCCAATTCAGGTTGCAATTGTACCCATTTATAAGAGTGAAGAAGATTTAGCTAAAATATCGAATGTTGTAAATGAGGTTGTTGCTAAATTGAAACAAAAAGGTATCTCGGTTAAGTTTGATGATAGTGATAACAGAAAGCCGGGTTGGAAATTTGCTCAATATGAACTTCAGGGTGTACCTGTTCGTTTAGCAGTTGGTCCTCGTGATATTGAGAATAATACTGTTGAAGTTGCGAGAAGAGATACACTAACAAAAGAGGTAGTTTCTATTGATGGAGTAGATGAGTATGTTTCTGATTTGCTGGAGCAGATTCAGGAAAGTATATATAATAAAGCTATTGATTTTAGAACTGGGAAAACTACAGAGGTTGATTCTTATGATGAGTTTAAGAAAGTTCTTAATGATAAAGGTGGTTTTGTTTTAGCGCATTGGGACGGTACTTCTGAAACAGAACAAAAAATCAAAGATGAAACAAAGGCTACTATCAGATGTATTCCTTTGGACGGAGATAAAACTCCGGGAAAATGTATGGTTACAGGAGAACCATCTGCTCAAAGAGTATTATTTGCGAAAGCATACTGATATGATAAGGAAACGTTAATTTTGATTATGATATTTATCAGGGAAGTTATTTTAATGACTTCCCTTTTTTGTTTTTGAACTATTAAACACTATTTTTAGAAATGTCGAAATATATTTAAAAAAATGACACAAATAAAAGATAGATTTTTAAAGTATGTGACAATTGACACTCAGTCAGATACGGATACGGGGTTGACGCCTTCAACTCCCGGTCAGATGATTTTTTCAGAAAAACTTATTGAGGAACTAAAGGAAATTGGATTGGAGGATGTTAATCTGGATGATAATGGCTATGTTATGGCTACAATTCCTTCCAATTTAGATTATGAAGTGCCTGTAATTGGTTTTGTTTCTCATGTTGATACGAGTCCTGATTTTACTGGAAAAAATGTTAAGCCTCAGATTATTGAAAACTATGATGGGGGTGATATTGTTTTGAGCGAAGAGCTTAATGTAATATTGGGTCCGGATGAATTTCCGGAATTGAAAAATTATATAGGACAGTGTTTAATAACTACTGATGGAACAACATTATTAGGAGCAGATGATAAAGCAGGTGTTGCTGAAATTGTCACTGCTGCTGAATATCTTATTAATCATCCTGAAATTAAGCATGGTAAAATAAGAATCGGTTTTACTCCTGATGAAGAAATTGGTGCAGGAGCTGATCATTTTGATGTTGAGGCATTTGGTGCTTCGTATGCTTATACAATGGATGGTGGTGAGATTGGTGAGCTGGAATATGAAAATTTTAATGCTGCAGTGGCAAAAATAACTGTTAAAGGCAGAAATGTTCATCCGGGATATGCAAAGAATAAAATGCGGAATTCCATTCGGATAGCTAATCAGATTGTTTCTATGCTTCCAAGAGTTGAAACTCCTGAACATACTTCGGATTATGAAGGGTTTTTTCATTTAATATCGTTTAATGGAGAGGTGGAGAAAAGTGAGCTCACTTATATAATTCGTGATTTTAGAAGGGATCGATTTGAAGACCGTAAAAAGGAATTGAAGCATATTGTTAGTAAGGTAAATCATGAGTACGGACAGGGAACTGTTGATCTTGAAATTAAAGATCAGTATTATAATATGCGTGAGAAAATAGAACCTATCATGCATATTGTAGATCAGGCTGAAAAAGCTATGGAACTGGTAGGTGTTAAGCCGCTAATTAAGCCAATTCGTGGAGGTACAGATGGTTCGAGATTATCTTTTATGGGTTTACCCACTCCAAATATTTTTGCAGGAGGGCATAATTTTCATGGAAGATTTGAATTTGTTCCGTTAGAAAGCATGGAAAAGGCTGTTGCGGTAATTATTAAGTTAATAGAATTAGTTGCACTAGGCCAAAGTGAAACAAAGGATTAATACCTTGATAAAGGTAAAAAAGGATAAAAATAAATTATTTTTTATCCTTTTTTATTATGTCTAATATGCAGATATTCAGCATGAAATAGGTCTAATTGGCTATTGAGTAAAAAAATACTTAATTATTTTGTGTCAAACATTTTTAGTGCTACATTTGTTTCGCTTTAGAAATAAATAGTTTTACAAAAAATAAACAAATTTTAATCATGGCAGTATTAGTAGGTAAAAAAGCACCTTCATTTAGTGCAGAAGCAGTAGTTAATGGTGGTGAAATAGTAGAGAATTTTTCTCTTGATCAATTTGTAGGTAAAAAGAATGTGGTTTTATTCTTTTATCCTGCAGATTTTACATTTGTATGTCCAACTGAAATCATTGCTTTTCAGGAAAAAATTGCTGAATTTGAAAAGAGAGATGTTGAAGTTATAGGAGTTTCAGTAGATTCAGCATTTTCACATTGGAAGTGGTTACAGACAGAAAAAAAAGATGGTGGTATTAAAGGAGTTAACTTTCCTTTAGTTGCAGATAATTCAATGACAATCTCTGAGAATTATGATGTATTAGCTGGTGAATATGATTATAATGATGCCGGTCAGCTTGTGTTTGAAGGTACACCAATGGCATATCGTGGATTGTTTCTAATTGATAAAGAAGGAACCGTTCGTCATCAGGTAGTTAATGATATGCCTTTAGGCCGTAGTGTTGAAGAAACATTGAGAATGATTGACGCATTACAGTTTTTCGAAGAGAACGGAGAGGTTTGTCCTGCCGACTGGCATGCTGGTGACAAGGGACTAACAGCTTCTCAGGAAGGTATTGCTGAATTTCTTTCAAACAAATAATAAACAATCAAGATTATGTCAGTAAGAAAGGCAAATGCAAAATGGAACGGCACTTTGAAAGAAGGTAATGGCGTAATGACTTTTGCAAACTATAATGGTCCTTTCACTTTTAAATCAAGATTTGAAGAAGGTGATGGTACAAATCCAGAAGAACTTGTAGGTGCTGCTCAAGCCGGTTGTTTTTCAATGTTTCTGGCTGCTTTAATAAGTGGCGAGGGTTTAACTCCTGAATCAGTTGAAACAACGGCTGAAGTTACACTTGGAAGTGATGATGTCGGACCGATAATTACATCAATTGCACTAACAAGTAAGGTTGTATGTGAAGGTTTGTCACAAGAAAAATTTGAAGAGTTAGCAAATACAGCTAAAACAAATTGCCCGATTTCAAGATTGTATAAAGGAACTACTGTTACTTTAGATGCCACCTTGAACTAGATTGTAGGTGATTTAAAAAATCTGAAATTGAATACTATAATAAAGGGGCTGTCTTCTTCCGGGAAGGCAGCCTCTTTTTGTTATTATAGCCTGTTTGTTGTTTAAATATTTTTAATTTTGCGGCATGAGAAAAGCAATTTCTTTTGAGGTAGATGATAATGGGTTATTTAAGAATTCCCTTGTGAGTTATTGTGATAAGTTCAATTTTGCTTCAGTATATGATAGTTGTAACCATTATCATACACAACAATCTAAGGTTGCTTACCACACTTATGAATTATTAGCTGGTTTTGATGCTGTAGAAGTAATTTCTGGCGATTTAAAAAAGTTAGAAGATTATCGTGTGGATAATAAAGATTGGCTTATGGGATACTTTTCCTACGATGTAAAAAATAGCATTGAACAATTATACTCCGTTAATCATGATGGCTTAGCTTTACCAATTCTGTTATTTTATCAGCCAAGATATGTTTTAACTCTTCAAAATAATGTTTGGACAATTGAGTATTTAGCAGATATGGATACTGAAGAAAGTTCATTAAGGTTTGTCCGAAATATTGTAGAGTTACAATGTGAAAACAAACCTGTGGAAGTAGTTTCTTTTTGTGCCAGAGTATCAAAAGAGCAGTATTGTAGGGCAGTAGAGTGCATTTTATCGCATATTCATAAGGGCGATATTTATGAATTAAATTATTGCATAGAGTTTTATGCTAAAGAAACTAAAATAGAACCATCTAACATTTTTAAGAGTTTAATTGATGTTTCGCCTACACCGTTTTCTGTATACTTTAAATCGAAGGATAAATATGTTTTATCGGCCTCTCCTGAGAGGTATATAAAAAAAGCAGGGCAAAAGATTATAAGTCAACCTATAAAAGGAACAGCCAGGAGAGGAAAAACAAAAGAGGAGGATCTATTCTTAAAAGAGGAATTGAGAGCCTGTGTAAAAGAACAATCAGAAAACATAATGATTGCAGATTTAGTACGTAATGATTTGTCAAGAGTTGCAGCTCGGGGAAGTGTAAAGGTGGAAGAACTCTGTGGTATATATCCATTCCGACAGGTATATCAACAGATTACGACTATAGTAGCGGAGTTGGATCATGGTAAATCAGAGATGGATGTAATAAAAGCCAGTTTTCCTATGGGGTCGATGACAGGTGCTCCGAAAGTTCGAGCGATGAAGTTGATAGAAAAATACGAGGAAACAAAAAGGGGGGTATATTCAGGTGCTGTGGGTTATTTTACGCCAGATGGAGACTTTGATTTTAATGTTATTATTCGATCTTTACTATATAATGCACACACCGGATATTTATCATATATGGTGGGGAGTGCAATAACAGAAAAAAGCATTGCAGAAAACGAATATCAAGAATGTTTATTAAAAGCTAAAGCTATTTTACAAGTTTTTAATCCGACATTGAAAGACAAATAATTCATATGGTGTTGAAGCGTATTGAAAGTTTTTTAAAAGAAAGTTGTTCATTCAATGAGGGACAAAAAATTCTGGTGGCTCTGAGTGGTGGTGCTGATTCAATGATGTTGGTTCATGTTTTAAAAGGGCTTGGAATTGATGTTATTGCAGCTCATTGTAATTTTAATTTAAGAGGAGCGGAATCGGATAAGGATGAGTTATTTGTTCAGGAAGAAATGAAGATGTTGGGTGTTGAGCTTGTTTTAAATTCATTTAATACTACCGAATATGCTTCAAATCATGGTGTTTCTATTGAAATGGCAGCTCGAGAGCTTCGGTATAATTGGTTTAATGCGTTATTGAAGGAGAGGAATCTGGATTGGATTGCTACAGGCCACCATAAAGATGATTCAATTGAAACCTTCTTTCTAAATTTATTGAGAGGGACAGGTATTAAAGGATTATCTGGAATTAATACAGTTTCAGGAAGGGTTATTCGTCCGTTGCTATGTTTGACAAGGCAGGAGGTGGAAAATTATTGTTCTGACAATAGTATCAACTATCGAACAGATTCATCTAATTTAGAGATGGAATACACCCGCAATAAAATAAGAAATCAGATACTTCCCTTATTTAAAAAGATAAATCCGTCGTTTAATCAGACTATGCAGGATAATATGTGTCGGATAAAACAGGTTGAAGACTATGTTGCAAATTCCATTAATCAAATAAAGGAAGGCATGGTTGTGGAACAGGATGATCAATTATTAATTTCCCTGCGACATATAGATAGTTTTATTGATAAAGAATTGGTTTTATTTGAAATATTGCAGCCTTATGGCTTTAATGGAGCTGTTGTTTCTGAAATAGTATCCACTATAGATCATCAGGTTTCCGGGAAACAGTTTTATTCTGAGACGTATAGATTGATAAAGGATAGGCAAAATTTAATTATTGTACCTCTTGATATTAGTCTTCAGCAAAGTGTTTTTTATTTGGATGTAGATGTGGATTCAATTGATATTCCAATTTCTATAACAATTGATAAAAATATTGATGCCCAATCATACGATATTGAAAAAAATAATTTAGTTGCACAGTTTGATGCAGGGTTATTGGATTTTCCTTTAACATTAAGAAAATGGAAGCAAGGTGATCAGTTTCGGCCTTTAGGTATGAAGCATTTTAAAAAGCTGAGTGATTTTTTTATCGATTCTAAATTTTCAATAAAAGATAAGGAGGATGTATGGCTTTTGCTTTCCGGAGATGATATTATCTGGATTGTTGGTTATAGAACTGATGATAGATATAAGATTTCTGCTAAAACAAAAAAAGTAACCCGGTTTTTGCTCACGAAATAAAGTTTGCTGTATCAACAATACCGCCTCCAACAACCTTATCTTTCTGGTAGAATACAATTGACTGACCTGGAGTTATGGCCCAAACGGGTTCGTTAAATAAGATATGAAGATTATTTTCTTTTAACTGAACTTGCCCGGGGGTAGGAGGTACAGCATCTAGTCCACGTATTCTAATGTCAACATGTTGAGCTTGATTATAAAAGTCAGGATCGTTACTTAGATATTTTGAGATGATAAGTTTTGTTGTGAATAATTTGTCTTTAGGAGAAGTGACTAAGATGTTATTTTCAGAATTAATTTCAGCTACGCATTCACCATGATTTTTCATCAGATTTAAACCTCTTTTCTGACCAATTGTATACAGAGGATAGCCTTCATGAGTTCCAATTAATTCCCCTTTAGAATTGTGAATTTCACCCTTGTTAAGTTCTTTCTTCAATTCAGGATTTAAACGATATATAAAATCACGATAATCTTCACCTTGAAGAAAACATACGCCCATGCTTTCCTTTTTGCTAGCCATGGCATTAAAACCCAGGTTTGCTGCTGTGGATTTTACTTCTGATTTCTGCAATTTACCTAAAGGGAAAATGCATTTACTAAGTATTGATTGAGAAAGATTCCATAGGAAATAGGATTGGTCTTTTTTCGGATCTTTACCTTTTTGTATGTAATAAAATCCATTTTTTTGATGGATATCAACATAATGCCCTGTAGCTATTCTATCACATTTTAAGCGCTCAGATTCTTCGTACAGAAGTTTCCATTTTATGGTTTCATTACAGCGAACACAAGGGTTAGGGGTGCGTCCACTCATATATTCATCAATAAAATAATTTATCACCTCACGTTTAAATTCTTTATATACATCCACCACGTGGTGTTCAAAATTTAATTTGTCAGCCAGACTTTTAGCATCATTAATAAATTGACGAGATTCAGTAGAGGACATTGGAGATAAGGTGTTAAAAGTGATTCCGACCACTTCATATCCCAGCTGCTGTAAATACCATGCCGACATTGAGCTGTCGACACCTCCACTCATTCCTAATAAAACCCTTTGACTTTTCATAAGTCACAAAAATACAAACGTTATTTTATATTTCCAGCTTAAACCAGGATTATGCAATAGAAAGTCTATTGCACATTGAAATAGTTTCATGCAATAAACTTAGTGTCAGCAATAAAGCTCCATTTTTTTGTTACTCCTTGCTCTCGAAATGAACATTTAAGGTAGTAAGCTCACATTTTTGAGCTTCGAAAGCCTCTAAAATGAAGCTTTTTTACCTGCCTCTTGTGTTTTTGTGCAAGTACTACTTTTATTGTGTCCAACTACAGCGTTGTAGCTCAATATCCAAATCCTCATATACGCTGGTATACTACGGTTTGAATTTTTCACACGTCTTGTATTTAAGCTTTATACTCCAAACACCCGACTTTATGGACAGGCACTACTTAGTTGTTTTATTCAAACTCACCAGAGCGATGCTGCTGATAATTGGATCTGGACAAGTAATGTCTCATTTCTTAGAAGCCATTTTGTGTACAGCTTTCAATGTATATGTCTGATGACTAAAATATATCGCTATTCCGGATTCAATAAAGTTGGTTTCTATAAAAAATATGGAATTCAGTAAATACCGTATGAAAGAGGAATCTTTGTGCTTTTAATACATACTAAAGTAATATGCTACTAAAATAGTATAATAATATGTGTGTATTTGATTATAATCTATTATTATTGGTATGCATACTATAAAGTATTGTATTATTTTTACCAACTGTGAATATATAAAATACTAAAAATATATGATATACTATTTTACTTTACCAGGATTAGGAGGATCGGATAATGAACATTGGCAAAGTCGTTTTGAAAAGGTTTTGCCAAATTGCAAAAGGATTGAGCAAAAAAACTGGGATAAACCAAATTGCGAAGAATGGGTGAAAACTATTAATGATGCGCTGAAAGGTTATGACTTAAGTAAGGTGGTTTTGATAAGCCATAGCCTGGGTGGCATTGCTTTATCTCATTGGGTTAATACTTACCATAAAAAGGTTAAGGGTGCTTTTATTGTTGCCCCACCACATGTTGAAGGAGTTTCTCCGGAATATGAATTAAACACATTTTTACCGGTACCTTTAAAGCCATTTCTATTTCCTACTACCCTTGTTGCAAGTACTAATGATCAGTGGTCTGGTATTGAAGATTCAAAACAATTGGCTGAGCATTGGGGGAGCAAATTTATTAATATTGGAGATGCAGGACATATTAACTCTGATTCAGGATTCGGAGCCTGGGAAGAGGGGCAGGATATATTGGGAAATTTAATTGAAGAATAGGGTTTAAACCGCTATTCTTCAATGTTTTTTCTAACCTCAGATAGAAAGGCTTTCATTTTTTCACTATCTCTCTTTTCAATTATTGTAAGTAATTCCTTAAGTTTTAACCTGATTTTTTCAACTTGACCAGAAGTGAATGGATTGAATAATATTTCCGATAGTAAGTAATCATCTTCGCTAAGGAGTCCTTTTGCAATATTATAATGTTTGCTAAATGTTGTTCCCGGAGCATCTTGTTTTTTCATACAAGCTGCGAAAACAAGTGTTGAAGAGAAAGGTATGGATAATGAATATGCAATGGTTTCATCATGTTCAATAAAACTATACTCATGTATGTTTAATCCTAAAGAGCTAAAGAAATCTTTATAAAAGGTCTTTCCTAAATGGTCTCCTTCAGAAATAACAATGGCATGATGATCTCTTAATGATTTTAAATTACCAAAAGTAGGACCAAACATTGGGTGAGTAGATACATATCGCATTCCAACTTTTTCGTAAAACTCTTTAAATCCGGTCTTAACCGAAGATATGTCTGAAATGATACAGCTTTTAGGAAGGTATGGAATCACTTCTTCAAAAACCGGAATGGTATACTTTAGTGTAACCGCATTGATTAGTAATTCAGGGTCAAACTGAGTGATTTCTTCCAGCTTGATAAGGCGTTGGGTATTGAAAATATATTTCAGTTTTTCAAGATTTGGGTCGTAAATAGCCACCTCGTGATCTAAACACAGAGCGTCAGTCAGCCATGTTCCCATTTTACCGGCACCCAAAATACAAATTTTCATATTTTTTTATTTATCAATTAACAATCAGAAAGCCGTCAATAACTCATTAAAATGATTATTGACGACTTTAGCTGCTAATTGTTTATTATTGATTCATGATTTTATTCTGACGCGTAACAGACTCTTCATGAATACTTTCAAATAGTTTTGTAAGGAATTCATCAGATAATCCCATTTTAGCACCTTTTTCTTTACGATTGTTCATGATTTCATCATAACGTCGGGTTTGTAAAATGGTAATATTGTTTTCCTTTTTATACATACCGATGGCCTCAGATATTTCCATTCTTCTTTTTAATGTTTCTAAAACAGAAGTATCTAATTTATCAATCTCCTGACGAAGTTCATCCAGAGTAATTCTTGGTTTTTCTCCGATTTTTGGTTTGCGAAGCACGATCTTATCTGTAATTTCTTTTAATCTTGCAGGTGTAACTTGCTGGCTGGCATCACTCCATGCTTTTTCAGGGCAACGATGAGATTCAACTAATAAACCATCAAAGTTTAAATCCATTGCTTCCTGTGAAATTTCATATATTAATTCGCTCTTTCCACTGATGTGTGAAGGATCGCAAATAATTGGCAAATCAGGAATTCTTCTTTTTAGCTCAATTGGAATCTGCCATTGAGGGTGATTACGATATTTTGTTTTGTCATATGTAGAAAATCCTCGGTGAATAGCAGCAAGTTTCTTAATTCCAGCTTGGTTGATTCTCTCTAAGGCACCAATCCATAATTCTAAATCCGGATTAACAGGATTTTTAACTAATACAGGAATGTCAACACCTTTAAGTGCATCAGCAATTTCCTGAACAGCAAATGGATTCGCAGTTGTTCTGGCTCCTACCCACAAAATATCGATTCCATGTTTAATGGCTTCAAAAACATGATGAGCATTTGCAACCTCAGTACCAACAAACATACCGGTTTCTTCCTTTACTCTTTTTAGCCATGGTAAACCGATTGTTCCAACGCCTTCAAATGCTCCCGGGCGAGTTCTTGGTTTCCAGATTCCAGCTCTGAAAATTTTAAAACCGTTTTCAGATAATTGCTGAGCTGTTTCCAATACCTGCTCTTCTGTTTCGGCACTGCAAGGGCCTGCGATCATCCAGGGACGTTCTAGTTCTAATCCTGGAAGGCTAATTTTTTCAAGATCTAATTTTACCATCTTAATATATTGTTACGCTGTTTTTATTCTATTAATTGATTCTTTTAAAACTTCTTGTTTTGAGCACAATGATATACGAATATATCTATCGCCTTGCTTACCGAATATGGTTCCAGGTGTAATAAATACATGTGCCTTATTTAAAATATCATCAGATAATTGAATCGCAGATTCAATATTCTTTGGGATACGGGCCCAGATAAACATTCCTGATTGATTTTTATCATACTCACATTCCAGAATATCCATGATTTCCCAAACTAGTTTTCTTCGTTCGAGATATTCTTTATTTATTTCTTTGTACCATTCTTTTCCATGATCTAAAGCTTTAACAGCGGCTAACTGCAAAGGTTTAAACATGCCGCTATCCATGTTACTTTTTACACGTAAGATATAATTAATAAACTCAGGATTCGAGGCAACCATACCAACACGCCATCCAGCCATATTGTGAGACTTGCTCAAAGAATTTAATTCGATAGCTATATCTTTAGCTCCATCTATTCTGAATATGCTTAATGGTTCGTCATTAAGTATAAAGCTATATGGATTATCATTACAGATTAAGATCTGGTGTTTTTTTCCAAATGCAACCAATTTTTCAAATAAATCGATTGTAGCATTAGCACCGGTAGGCATATTAGGATAATTAACCCACATTAATTTTACTTTCGACAAATCTAACTTTTCGAGTTCATTAAAGTCTGGCTGCCAATTTAAATCTTCTTTTAAATCATACGTAACAATGTCAGCTTCTACAAGATTAGAAACAGAAGCATAAGTTGGATATCCGGGATTAGGAACCAATACCTGATCGCCTTTATTTAGAAAGGCCATAGAGATATGCATAATTCCCTCCTTAGATCCCATTAATGGTAAAATTTCATTATCAGGATTAAGGCTAACCTGAAAATATTTCTGATACCATTCTGAAAATCCCTTTCTCAATTCAGGAATACCAATATAGCTTTGATATCCATGATTGTTTTTTTCAGAGGCTGCTATGTTCAGTTCTTCTAATACCGAATCAGAAGGAGATCTGTCAGGATTTCCAATACCAAGGTTGATGACATCAATACCTTGTTGACGCATTTCATCTATTTCTCTTAATTTTTTTGAGAAGTAGTATTCCTTAACCTCGCTTATTCGATTAGCTGGCTGTATTGTCATTTTAAAAAGTTTTTTGTTCTGAAAGAGGTTTGTTGTCATTACTGACTGTGTCATATGATCTTCTACCTACATGGTATTCACCTAGAGATTTTAGTCCTTTTGTTAAAGGGCGTATAGCATCCAGCGACTGCAGATAACGGTTGTAGTCTTCGAAAACCAAATCTATATAAAACAAATATTCCCATTCGTGGCCAACAATTGGTAAGGATTGTATTTTAGATAAATTGATGTTATAAAACGCTAAAATTGAAAGGACCTTTGAAAGGCTTCCTTCTGAATGGGGTAGGGCAAAAACTAATGATGATTTATTTACTTTATCATTAATAAGTAAGTCCTCTACTTCCATTTTACCTTTATCAGATATGATCAGGAACCGGGTAAAGTTTCTTTTGTTGGTTTCTATATCTTTTGCCAGAATATCCAGATTGTATTTTTGAGCAGCTAATTCAGGTGCAATAGCTGCAATTCCCTTTAATTGTTTATCCTGAATCCATTTACCACTTAATGCGGTGTCATCCTTGGCAATGAGTTTTATATCAGGATATTGTTTGAAAAACTCACTACATTGAGCTAAGGCCATTGGGTGGGAGTGTACCTCTGTAATATCATCGATGGTTTGCCCGGGTAATGCTAATAGTTGATGTTTTATCCTGAGCTTATACTCACCAATGATTACCAAACCTGAATCTTTGAGTAAGGTATAGTTTTGAAGTATGCTACCTACAAGCGTATTCTCAATGGCCATAATGGCGTATATCGATTTATCTGCTTTTACAGTTGCAAATAGCTCCTCAAAGGAATTGCATGGAATAGTCTCTAGATCATCAGATTCAAAGAATGCTTTTGCTGCTATCTCATGGTTTGATCCTGCGCCTCCTTGAATAGCTACTTTTTTAACGTTTTTCATATGTTTATATACTGCTTGCAAATAGTTACTCTTAATAAATATGAGAAGTAACCCGAATGTTTTATTAATAAAAAAGTCCCACCTGAATCAGGTGGGACTTTAAATTTCTTTGAAATTTTTATACTATAAACCCACCTCTTTCTGACTGCTAAATCCAAAAAAGTAAAAATAAAAGCTATAAAAGAATGCAAAGTGAGTCATTTCTATCATTATTTATGGTGGCAAATGTAGTATAAATTTGCTCAGAATAAAAATATGTATGTAAAAAATTAACTTAAATTTAATGTGTTGTGTTGGAAATAGTAGTTTATTAATGAATATTTATTACGAATTATCATTAATCAGAACACTTAAGTGATATCGCTTTATCCTTCTATTTCGCTTAATTCCAGCCACCTGAATTCTTTTTCGTCTATTAAAGACATGATTTCATTCAGTCTTTTTGATTTTTCAGTAAGTAATTCGGCAGATAAAGAACCTGAGTTTAATTCCTCTTCAATATTGATTTTTTCACCATTAAGATTTTCCATTTCTTTTTCCAATTGTTCCATCTCCTTTTTTTCCTTAAAGGTGAGTTTCTTTGGTTTTTCCTTTGGAGGATTTTTTCTTGTTGGTTCTTTATTTTCTTTAATTTCTTTTTCAGCCTTTTTTAGCGATTTTTCTTCATTGATCTTAAAGTCGTGATAAATTGAATAGTTCCCCGGGAAATCTTTAATAAGTCCTTGTCCTTCAAAAATGAATAAATGATCTACTATTTTATCCATAAAGTATCTGTCGTGAGATACAATAAGAACACAACCGTTAAAGTTCTGGAGATATTCTTCCAGTAAGTTTAGCGTAAATATGTCAAGGTCATTGGTAGGTTCATCCAAAATTAAAAAGTTCGGATTTCGCATTAATACCGTCATCAGGTACAGTCTTTTTTTCTCCCCACCACTTAGTTTATCTACCTGAACGTGGTGCATTTCATTTCCAAAAAGGAAGTGACGAAGAAATTGTGCCGGACTCATTGAATTACCAGATCCCAAGGTGATATGTTCTGAAATATCTGATATTACATCAATCACTTTCTTCTCATTTTCAATTTTCATCCCGTCCTGACGATAATAACCAATGACTACCGTTTCACCAGTTTCAAGATATCCGGAATCAGGTTCCAAGGCACCTGTTATCGTATTTAAAAAGGTGGATTTACCAGTTCCGTTCTTTCCGATTATACCAACTTTTTCACCCTGAGTGAACTTGTAATTAAAATCAGCAAGGATTTTTAAGTCGTCAAATGACTTTTCCAGGTGATGACATTCAATAATCTTTTTTCCAAGACGTGTTGCTTTTATATCCAGATTCAGACTTTGCTCAGTGGTTCCGCTATTGGCTTTTTTCTTGAGATCATGAAATGCATCAATTCTGTATTTTGCTTTTGTAGCACGTGCCTGTGGCATGCGATTCATCCAGTCTTGCTCTTTTTTCAGCAGGTTTCTGGCTTTTTCAATCTGGATGGTCTGAGATTGAATACGTTCTTCTCTTTTCTCTAAAAAGTATTGGTAGTTGCCTTTATAATTGTACAGAGTCTGATCAGCAAGTTCATAAATTTCATTACAAACTCTATCCAGAAAATACCTGTCGTGAGTAACCATCATCAACGTAGTTTTCGATCTTTCAAGGTATCCTTCTAACCATTCAATCATCTCCAGATCAAGGTGGTTCGTAGGTTCATCGAGTATCAGAAAATCAGGTTCATTAATCAGGATGTTAGCCAAAGCAACCCTTTTCTTTTGTCCTCCGGAAAGTTGATTAATAAGCTGGTCGAAATTCGTTATTTTTAATTGGGTAAGAACTTGTTTTATCCGGGCTTCAAAATCCCATGCATTTAATTTATCTAATTCTTCAATAAGATTGCCAAGATCCTCATGATTACCCGATGCAATTGCATTTTCATATGCTTTAATAGTTGTAACCTGAGGATTGTCTGAAGCAAATATTTCTTCAATAACCGAATTAGTGTCATTCAACTCAGGAAGTTGGGGCAGATACCCAATTTCAATACCTTTACGATAAGTGACGTTGCCTTCATCAGCAGGTAGTATTTGTGCTAAAATATTTAATAGGGTTGTTTTTCCAGTTCCGTTTCTGGCAATTAAGCCAATTTTTTCACCTTCAGAAACTCCAAAAGTTAAGTCTTCAAATAGTTTAATATCACCCCAATTGTGGGTGAGGTTTTCTACTGATAAGTAGTTCATAATTGCTTAAGTTAATTTCAATTTTTTATTTCTTTCAAATGCATCCACACACAAATCCATCAGCCAAAGAATCGAAAATTTCCTTTTCTTTTTGCTTTTCCTTAGTTGTACCTTTACAATTATTACAAACAGGAAGATTGGTCATCTTGTTTTTATGTAGAATTTGTGTTAAAGGTTTTTCACAAACAAAGCATTTCTTTGAAAAATCATTTTGAATTGCCTCTTTTGACATTGGATTTTTTTATCTTTTGGTATTGAAATTGTTGCAAAAATAGTGAATACTTTATTTTTATAACTATGAATGAAGTATGTACGTGGTAATTTAATAGGCTATTTTGAAGATGTGTTATAAAATGCGCTATAAATCAGTGGTATACAATTTGAGAGCTAAGATGAAAAAGATTGTTTTTATATTTTGGATTTGTTGCATATTCGTCGTGACTACAGAAGTGTGTGCGCAGGATTCTTTATCAGAAAAGGAAGTGAAGATAAAGCATCGACAGGAAGTTGTGGAGAATATTATCGGGCATATAGAAAAAGATAGTGTTGTTTTTGTTGCTGATTGGTTACATCCAATTGGTTGGCAGAGTGTAAATTTATTTAGTAATCCGAATTATTTATTACTTAGAAAAGATTCAGCATTTGCTCATTTTCCCTATTATGGAAGGGCATATCAATATTTTCCTGGTTCCGGAGGTGGTATTAATTTTGAAAATGTTTATTTGATAAAGCAGGTTAAAAAGAATTACAAAAAAGGAAATGTAATACTAAAATTTATTGTCAATGGAGAGCATGATATATATAGATGCACATTGCAGATTTTTGAAAACGGAACCGCATCTCTCATCGTCAATAGTAACTTTTTACAGGCAATTACATATAGTGGACAAGTACAGGATTGGGAGGATTGATTTGTAAACGTTTAAGTCCTGTAATATGAGCTCATGGCATTTATTAACCTGAGTTCGATATAAAATTAATGGCTCAAATCGCTTATAAATATTGAGTTTTAAGGAATGTTTGCGAAAGCATAGCGAGCTATGGTAAGCAAATATGACGCAGAAAATCGGTATTTATAAGTGACATTCATAGCTTTTCATTAAATAATCGATTTACGGCTCTAAATTTTATCACCATAGCTCGCTATGTCTCAAAAATTTATATTGTAAATCAATCATTTACTGAATTTTGAGCTCGCTAATTTTAATCGAATTCAGGTTATTATTAATTTAAATTGTGTCAGCAATAAAACTCCGTTTTTATCCCGAAATAATCGGGGCAGGCTGTTACTCTTGCTCTCAAAATGACCATTTAAGGTAGTAAACTCACATTTTCCGAGCTTCGAAGGCCTCAGAAATGAAGTTTTCTTATCTACCACTTGAGTTTTCGTGCAAGTACTAAATAAAACAGTTCCTTAAGTGTATAAAAACTTAAAGAACTGTTTGTGAGTATTTAATCCAATTTGTGTATTACTAATCCTGATCGTAATTTGGGTTCAAACCAGGTAGTTTTTGGAGGCATTATATTTCCTGTATCGGCAATGTTTATAAGTTGGTTCATTGAAACAGGATAAAGTGCAAATGCGATTTTCATTTCTCCACTATCCACTCTTTTGGATAATGCATCCAAACCTCTGATTCCACCAACAAAATCAATTCTTTGATCTGTTCTCAGATCCTTAATGTCTAATAGATTATCCAGTATGTATTTTGATAAGATAGTGACATCTAAAACCCCAATCGGATCATTATCGTTATAGGTGTTATTTCTGGCTTTTAAACTGTACCAATTGCCGTCAATATACATGGAAAATTCGTGTAACTGATTCGGTTTTAAAATTTGTTTAGAAGGCTGACTTAATATAAAATTTTCTGATATTTTATCGATGAATTCATTGGTGCTAAAACCGTTTAGGTCTTTTACTAACCTGTTATAATCGATGATCTTTAATTGATTATCCGGGAAATGAACAGCCAGAAAATAGTTGTATTGTTCAGATCCATTGTGATTAGGGTTCTGATCTCTTTTTTCTTTTCCAACCAAAGCGGCAGCCGCAGTTCTGTGATGTCCATCTGCGACGTAGGTAAAGGGTACTTTTTCACGAAATAGTCTTTCAATTTTGCTATTTGTTTCACTATCTCTAATCACCCAAAAATGATGACCAAAACCATCTTCTGCAGTGAAATCGTATTCAGCAGGGTCATTGGTTACAATTGTATTTACAATCTCATCAATTTCATCTACTCCCGGATAGGTGAAAAATACAGGCTCTATATTTGCATCATTGATTCTTACATGAACCATTCTATCCTCTTCTTTTTCCTTCCTTGTTAATTCATGTTTTTTTATGATCCCATTTAAATAGTCATCTATTGAGGCTGCACCAACAATCCCGTATTGAGTTCTACCATTCATGGTTTGAGCATATATATAAAACCGGGCCTCTTTGTCCTGAACTAACCATCCTTTTTCCTGAAAAGCTTTAAAGTTTGCTACAGACTTATTGTATACTTCTTTTGAATGAATATCTGTTTCAATAGAACAGTCGATTTCACTTCTTGTAATATGTAATAATGATTCTGCTTTGTTTTTTGCCATTAGTGTGGCTTCTTCCCGGTTCATTACATCATATGGTAAACAACTTAAGTTTTGTGCGATTTCTTTAGGAGGACGTAATCCTTTAAATGGTTTTACATTTGCCATATTGTTGATTTTAGATTAAATATGTTTGGTTTGCAATTTATTAATATGCAAACAATGAAATTCTGATTTTTGTCAAATCAGGCTATCTAATTTAGTGATTTTTAACATGGTTATAGCATGATAGGAGTCAGTTAAGCAGAATGTCGACAAAAATGTTTTTACATTATCCTGTATCTGTACAAGTAAAATCAGTTACATATTTGGTACTTGGATATGAAATAGAGAGAGTAAGGGTTAACTAAAATACTTATTTGAAGGTTGGGGATATGTTGGTACTTCTGGATGTTAATCGTTTTTATTTACAGAGAGAGACTTAAGAAATAAAAATATAGAAGATCCCACTAGTAAAGTGAATGTTATACCAATTATTTTCATTGAAAAGAAACGGTTGTAGGTGTCAGAAAGATATCCGATAAAGGGAGCTATGATGGCAAAGAATGCACGTATGATCAGACTCCGAATAGAAAGAACAGTTGCTCTGATATCGCTTTGGGTTATTCTGTTAACATAGTCTTTTAATACCGGAGTTGCAATACCGCGACTGAAATAGAATAATGCCAGAATGACAAGAATCCATGCTGAATCAATAAAGCCAGCGATAATGTAACTTCCAGTAATGGCAATAGAGGTAAACCAGATAGTCAGTTTCGGTTTTAACTTTGCTTCTATTTTATAGGCAAACAGGGTAGTGGTGCCAACAATTAAATTTAAAACGGTATGTGTAGCTCCAATATAATAGGAGGTAAAGCCAATGTCATTAAGATAAAGCTGATAAATCCATGCCATTGTTAATGTAGCAGTGCCTAATATGCTTGAATATAATAGGTTGTATCTGAGTTTTGCATTTTTAACCGTAGCATACCACACGATATTTAAAATGTCTTTTATACCCGGTTTTTTTCTTTTTGTATGTAACACAGGTTCAATCAAGAGTATGGCTGCAGGTACGGCCATAAAAGCAATGCCTGATTGCAGAATAAATGGCAGGCGCATATGGATGGCAGCTAAAGTACCTCCTAACAATCCAGCTAAAGCCTCCGCGTAGTTTCCAACTGTAAAGTTTCGGCCTTCATATTTAATGTATTCATTCTCACGTTTCATGCTTGTTAATGAATCGTACAGTAACGCAGAATCAGCTCCGGAAACAAAGCTCTGACCAATACCTAAGATGACTTCAGCCAACAAAAAATAATAATATCCTGAAGTTGTGGCATATACAACAAAGCCTAAGGTTCCCAGTATTGAACCAATTATTAATGTTTTTCTTCTTCCAATAACATCTGCTACATAGCCAGATGGTATTTCAAAAATGACAATGGCAATGGAGTAGAAGGCTTTTAATTGAAAAGACTCCTTATCGCTAAATCCCATATCTTTATAGAAAAGCATTAAAACAGGCATGGTCAGCATAAACCATTTGGCTATTTTTATGATATAAAGTTTGGTGATATTAGACTGAAGACTTCTACTCATGTTATATAATGAAATAAAAAAACCTGTTCCTCAGAAAGGAACAGGCGTGTATATTAATTGTTGTTTAATATAAACCAGAATTCAAAAAATGTAATCGAAATTAAGGCTGTTAATTATTGAAGTGATATAAAAATACTACATCTGCTTCGTAAGCTGATTTTCGGCTTCCTTCAATTTCTAAAACCACAGAAATAGTTGCTTTAATAGTACCTCTTAGGTTTTTAGCGTCGGCTACTTTGGCTACCAAGCGAACGTTTGATCCAACTTTTACCGGTTGATTAAATTTTAAACTATCAATACCGTAGTTAACTTGCAGTTTTAAGTTTTGAACATCAACAATCTGACTCCACAGATGAGGAAGTAACGAAATTGTTAAATACCCATGTGCGATGGTATCACCAAAAGGAGATTCATTTTTCGCTTTTTCAGGATCAGTATGAATCCATTGATGATCAAGTGTTGCATCAGCAAATAAATTAATTTGCTCTTGTGTAATTGTATGATATTCTGATGTGCCTAGTTCTTTTCCTATTAGAGATTCTAAATCTTCAAAACTTGTGATAATCGTTTGACTCATTAGTATTTAACTTTTAATGAATTAATAAAATGCGATGCAAATATATATAATTTAAAGTTCAAAAGGTATTTCCTTGTATAAATCAATACCTGTTGGATCTACTTTTGCCATAACAGGAAATATTTCAACTCCATTTTGATAGGCATACTTTAATGCTCTGGCATATTGTGGATCAATTTCTTTTGCAGGTTCAAAAACTTCTATGTCCTGGCGTTGTATCACATAAACCATAACTGCTCTGATTCCTGATTTTTTCACCTCAACCAGAGTGTTGAGATGCTTTTGTCCACGTGTGGTTACAGAGTCAGGAAACAGGGCTTTGTTCCCTTCTTTCAATGTCACATTTTTTACCTCAATAAAGCATTTTTCTGTTTCATTTTCAGCATATACATCAAACCTGCTATCTCCGAATTTAACTTCACGTTTCACATGGTTATACATGTTAAGCCCTGGTATCTGCTTATTTTTTATTGCATCAGCAACCAGTAAATTCGGGATTGATGTATTGATACCGATCCAGTGATTGTTTATATAAATCATTTCCCAGGTAAATTGGGTTTTACGTTTGGGATCGTTATGGGGTGTGAGGTATACAGGAGCACCTTCCTCAATACAACTTTTCATACTCCCGGAATTCGTACAATGAGCAATTACGATTTTGCCGTTATCTAACTCAACATCACATAAAAAACGTTTGTATCTTTGAATTAATTTTCCCCGGATGAGTTTATTTTTAAATACCATTAAAGTAGTTGTTTATTCATAAAAACGTAAAACTATGTACATGGTTTTAATTAAGAAAAACTTTTACATATTTTTGTGACAAAAAATATGGAGTGTAGAGTAGGGTGTGCTGCATGTTGTATTGCTCCTTCAATTTCATCGGCATTGCCAAAGATGCCTAATGGAAAACCAGCAGGAAAAGCTTGTTTACATTTGGACGAAGAGTTTAAATGCGAACTGTTCGGGAAAAATAGTAGGCCAGCTGTGTGTTCAGGTTTTAAAGCTGAACCACTGTTTTGTGGAACATGCAGGGAGGAAGCTATGCAGATATTATCAGATTTAGAAAAATCCTGATAGATTTTTTTGGTGATTTATATGCCGTGGTTGTTGGTAAGTAGTGTGATTTGTGAATTATATCGTTTTATATTGAACTGTTTTATTAGTAGATGTCAAGTTTAATTTCATTAAAATGAAGTCTTTAGGTAGTTTCCTTTATCAGGTTTATAAATGGATTGTTTTTATTCCTGTTTTTGCAGTTGCCAGTATTGTATTTTCGATAGGAGCAGGATTGCTTGCTGTAATTATATCTCCCCGGATTGGAAGCTTAAGTGGTGTGATGTGGGCAAAAACCGTGGCTTTTTTCACTCCTATGCGGGTAACGGTCGTTGGCAAAAATAATATAGATAGACATCAATCATATGTAATTGTATCCAATCATCAAAGTGCTTACGATATTTTTGCTCTTTATGGATTTTTGGGCATTGATTTTCGATGGATAATGAAAAAGGAATTACGTCATGCTTTTGGTATTGGACCTGCAAGTGCTATGGTTGGGCATATTTTCATCGATAGATCTTCTCCTAAAGCTGCTTATGAGTCCATTAAGGAGGCTAAAGAAAAATTAGTAAAAGGAACTTCTGTTGTCATTTTCCCTGAAGGAACAAGAAGTGGCAGTAACTCGGTACGCCGGTTTAAAAGTGGAGCATTTAAAATAGCTGAAGAACTAGGATTACCTATCTTGCCGGTTACCATAAAAGATACATACAAAATATATGGAAACGGGACTTTTAATGTTAAACCCGGAAAGGTTCGGTTGTATGTGAATCAACCCATTGTTACTGAAGCATACAAGGGCAATATACGTGAGCTTATGGATGTAACGCGGGAGGCATTAATAGATCCAATAAAAGAGTATAATTAGTGTTCGTCTATAAAGTTCAACTACTGCTTTGTTGCTCAAAATCCAGATCCTCATATATGTTGGTATACTGCGGTTTGAATTTTTCACACGCCTTAAATTTTATAATCCAGATACCCGACTTTATGGACAGGAACTAATTAGGTTGAAATGAATAATGATAATGATTAAAAATCGGGTTTTACTTTAAATTTCATTACCAATCCTGTATAAGGGTGAATAAATTCAAGAAATTCAGCATGCAGATGTAATCGATTCTCTTTTTTACCATAAATGTCATCTCCTACAATAGGTGTATCCAGTCCTTTTTTATGTGCTGCATGTACCCTCAATTGATGAGTTCTCCCTGTTAACGGGAAAAAATACACTAAGGTTCGATTGTTCTTTTTTTCAATTACCTTATATCTTGTTTTAGCTACTTTTCCGTAATCGTAACAAACCAATTGTCTGGGTCTGTCTTCTAAATCAACTCTTAAGGGAAGGTCAATCAAGCCTTCATCTTCTTTTAAAATCCCGTCAAGTAATGCTATGTATCTCTTTTTTACAGTTCTATCCAGAAATTGTTTCTGAAGTATTTTGTGTACTTCCTTTGTTTTTGCACCTAATAGAATTCCGGATGTAGACATGTCTAAACGATGAACCAAGATGGGACCTGTTGCTTGTGGGTATTTTTTCTGGAGTTCGAGTAAAACAGATTCTTCTGTATCTTTCCCTGGAACAGAAAGAAATTCTGCAGGTTTATTAACAATCACTAAGGCATCATCTTCATATACGATTTCTAGTTCTTTGTTATTTAAAGTAAGGCATTGAATCGGATTTTTTTCAACCTTTAAACCTTTTAACATATGACCTAAAATGGGTTCGCATTTGCTTTTACAAGAGGGGTAGAAATATTTATGTTTTCTGATTTCAGATTTCGGTGATTGACCCCACCAGAATTCTGCCATAGCAATGGGCTTTAATTTATTTAAATAAGCAAATTGCAACAGTTTGGGAGCAGCACAATCTCCTGCGCCAGCTGGAGGAATTTTTTGAGATGTATTTTTAAATATTTCCGTAACACCTTTGTATTGACCATGAAAATTTAAGAACTGATATTGATCAAAGAGTTTTTGCTGCAGTGCTGATGAACGTGATTTTCTTTCTTCTTTATAATTGT
This sequence comes from Marinilabiliaceae bacterium, assembly GCA_050296935.1. GTDB lineage: Bacteria > Bacteroidota > Bacteroidia > Bacteroidales > Marinilabiliaceae > Saccharicrinis. The sequence continues at coordinate 56,989 of JBNKRV010000040.1, forward strand.
TAATCCGATTAATATGTGTTTGTACAGAAAGTGCACTGTTTTGGATCTTAGTTTCCCAGGTCAATTTCAATTGTTTAAAATCGTATTGGTGCTTTAAACTTTCTTGTTTAAATTCCTCTGCCAGCTTATTAAATTCAAATTCAGATAAATTTTTTCGCTCCCTCTCTCGTATCAGTTTGCGATTTTTCCTGGCAGCTTTCATGAAGATTTTATAGTCACTTATTTCTTTTGCAGATTGATCAAGTAGCATTTGGTGTTGAATAATACTGTTTTTATAAATATCAGAATTTTCAATTTTTTCAATTTCCTTATTTATTAAGCTGATATTATCCTCTTCTTCTTTAAAAAATCCATCTTTTTTTAATAAATCATATATTGGAGGAACAAAACCAGGTAAGTGATTAGTTCCCGCAAGTTTCCCGCTAAATGCTGAAATATAACCAATATCACCATTTTCTTTTTGAACCACCATAACGCCAAACATTTTACCAATATTAGTGCCTTCAATGTAATGATCCAGACCAAAATCATGTTGCCAGTCTGTTTGTTTTAATAAGTGATCTTGAAGCTGGTGGGCAGCTAAAACAGATAGTTCATGAGGTTGGTAAAAAAACGGAAAGGTAAATTTTTCAGGAATAGAGTATGAGTCTATAGGGCAATTAAAATATGTAAAATACTTATCAATGGCTACTTTAGTGTTGCTCATACTAACTGTTCAACGGTTAATTAAAAATGAAAGCAAAAATACAATCCTTTTATTGATTAGAGAAATATATAATTTATAGATTTTAGTGTGGCTATGCAGGTCTCAGTCTCCTGTGTTTTGAAAGCTTTTATTTATGAATTTACATTTTGGAAACATGGATTTTTCACGTATCTTAAATAAACTTCTACAGGAGTTTATTGTTTAATCTTAAAATTTACGTTATGAAAACGCTAACTTATGGTCATCTGGTTGAGATTGAATTGTATAGAGAGTTATTAGAGAAGTCTGGTATTGAATGTTATATTGAAAATGAATTTGAACAGGCTTCACATGCCGGATTTGGATCTGGATTGCCTGGAAATGCAGATCTTATGGTAGATGATGATGATTTTAAAAGAGCTGAAAGTATATTGAATAATTATAAGAATTCTAATTCAGTTGAGTAGTTTTATGGTGAAAAAGATAGTATTGCTTTTCGGTGCATGTTATGGTTTGTTTGCAGTGATTTTAGGAGCATTTGGAGCTCATGCTTTAAAAAATATATTAGACTCTGTTGCTTTAAAGAGTTTTGAAACGGGGGTGAAATATCAGATGTATCATGCCATAGTATTATTGCTCATCGGATTTTTCTTTTCATTTAATAACAAAGCTGAAAATTTAATGGGATGGTTCTTTGTAATTGGTGTATTTCTGTTCTCAGTTAGTATATATTTATTGTCGTTCAATTATATATGGAAAATGAATTTTAGTTTTATTGGTCCGCTAACCCCTGTGGGGGGATTACTGTTAATTATGGGTTGGATTATGTTGATATATAATGTTATAAAGCGATTCTAGTCTGAATAATTAGCTTCCCTGATCTTTGATTCACAAATATTTCTATTCCAACCTTCAACAGCCCGCCATCTTTGGTCGTCCTATGATTTTATTTTATCAAAACAGATCGCTATTCCTCAAAAATAAAATCTTGCAGTTACCCAAATCTGACAGACATTTGAGGGTCTCATGACGAAAATTTATGAATTCATCAGGCTAGTCACATTGGCGAAATATGCTATTGTTGGATTCAAATGTAGAGATTCTTCCCTAAGGAGTGTATTTGTTTGTTTAATTATCTGATTTATGAAATGATATCGGATAAAGGTAAATGATAAAAACGTTAATTAATCGTCTTTTTCAGATTCCTTTATATCCTTTTTAAGTTGTTTCATTTCCTCTTTCAGTGCCTCCATTTCTTTTTTTAGTTTCTCTTTCTCTAACTCTAAGCTTTCTTTGTCCAGTTCAATATTGTTATCGTTAATTTCAGTATTGATTAATGAGTCTGAATTGATATTTTCAATTTCAATATTCGCCATCTCAATAGCTATATTTGCAGCTTCCATTGACGTTTCAATTATAGCTTCAATATCCAGATCCTCCAGAACTTTAGCGGCAATTTCAATCCCTGAACCTGCTGTTTTGAGAGATAGTTCAGAAATTTTCAATATATTATGCAGACTATCTATGTTAACCTTATTATTATTCAACTCTTGTTGTATTTCATTTCTTGCTTCTTTTAATTCCTGCTGAACACAATGATTTATCGAATCCATATTTATTTCTTTCATTGTAGCTTCTATTTCAAGTCTGGCTTCTTTCAGGGCTTCATCAATATTAAGGGTATCTCTAGAAACTATTTGTTGATATAATGTGTTGTTTGTTAATAACTTGATGATTGTTTACGCTGTAAAAATGGTATTTTTACACTATAAATTTATCAATGATGAAAAACATTAACCCACTTGGACTATTTG